>CAYWDP010000009.1:1464-21522 GCA_964457045.1 uncultured Dehalococcoidia bacterium | reverse complement strand
CTTCGAGTTTATCATGTATCCTAAACCTGCTGCAATCGCTTGGAGCCCTGAAGTCACCTCGGGCGACTGAAAAACCTGGAGACTCTTCGTATCGCTCAGGATGATAATTAAACATTCTCAGTTCTTTTGTTTGCCATAGTCACTGCGCTGTGTTAAACTTGCAGCTAGGTGTCAAAGATTCACACATGTCTGTTCTACTGGAAACCAGCCTGCCTAATCCCTTGTTTCATCGGGGAAAGGTAAGGGATAACTACGAGCTAGGTGACAAGCTCCTCATAGTAGCCACTGACCGTATCTCTGCCTTCGATGTGGTTCTACCTTGTGGCATCCCCGATAAGGGGGCAGTGCTTAACCAGCTCTCCGCCTTCTGGTTTGAAAAGACTGCCCACCTTATGCCTAATCATTTGATAGAGGTGATTAGGGATATTGGGCAACTCGATGCCTACCGTCCTGAGGGGTATTCCTACCCTCCCTTTCTTGCTGGTCGTTCGATGATTGTTAGAAAGGCGAAGCGTGTTCCTGTTGAATGCGTAGTGCGCGGTTATCTCTCCGGCTCAGCCTGGGGAGAGTATGCTCAAAATGGCACCATCCATGGTATTCCTTCGCCTCCGGGGCTGAAAGAATGCCAGCAACTATCACAGCCAATATTTACCCCTACCACTAAGGCAGAAAGCGGGCATGACCAGCCCCTCTCGATGGGTGATTTAGCTCAGCTAGTAGAGGAGTCCTTGGCTAAGGAGCTGAGAGAAAAGAGCCTGGCTATCTATCGCTTTAGCGAAGAATATGCTCGAACCAGGGGCATTATTATTGCTGATACCAAGCTAGAGTTTGGGATTGTCGATGACCAGGTTATCTTGATTGATGAGCTTCTCACTCCAGACTCCAGCCGATTTTGGGATGCCCATAGCTATAAAGTCGGTCAACCCCAGCCCAGCTTTGACAAACAAATGGTTCGAGATTGGCTGGTAACCTCGGGCTGGAATAAGGAACCGCCAGCACCAATGCTCCCGGCTGACCTTATCCAGAGCACATCGGAGAGATACCAAGAGGTATATCGAAGATTGACAGGGCAAACTTTACATAGATGACCAGGGGCTAATAAATGTATCTAGCCAAGGTTTATATTACCCTCAAGCCCACTGTTAATGATCCCCAGGGCCTTACCATTAAAGGAGCGCTGCATAACCTTGGCTTTCAAAATGTGAGCAGCGTGCGGGCGGGGAAGTACATGGAAATAACGATAGAGGAAAACGACTTGGCTAGGGCTGAGGGGCAATTACAGGAGATGTGTCGCCAGCTTTTAGCTAACCCAGTGATTGAAAACTTCCGCTTCGATTTAGAACCCGGCAGCCCCTAGCTCTCGATTACCCCTTTAGTGCTTGGCGCCCTGCCTTTGATTCGCTCATCAAATTGAGTTGCGCCATCCAGCGCCCGAGCCAGCGCCTTGAAAAGTGCCTCTACCTTGTGATGATCATTGCTGCCTCTGAACAGCAAGGCATGTAGATTGATCCGCGCCTCAGAGGCGAAGGTCTCCAGAAAATGTTGGACCAAGTTAGCAGGCAGGTCAGCTATATTTTTCTCATCAAAGGGCACCTCGACCACGGCATATCCCCTCCCCCCGATGTCCACTGCCACCAAGGCTAAGGCATCGTCCATAGGCACCATGGCATGGGCCATCCTCGCAATGTCCTGTTTTTCACCCAATGCCTGGTTAAAGACTCGACCGAGGCAAAGAGCAACGTCCTCCACTAAATGATGCGGATCAGCACCCGTAGCCGAAACCTTAAGGTCAAAGGCTCCATGTTGCGCTAATTGGGCTAAAAGGTGGTCAAACATCCTGATCCCGGTAGTTATCTCGAAATCGCCCTTCCCATCAATGAAGAACTCCAGGTTAACATTAGTTTCCTGGGTCTCACGCCTGATAGTTGCTATTCTCTCTGACATTTCGATCTCTTCACCTTCACTAGTATCGGCTAAAAGTTTTTCAGCGGTTCTTATTCAATCACTCACCCATTAGCAAATCTACGCCCGGTTTCGCCTGAACAAAGGCAATCTGCACACCGTGCAACGATTTAGGATGGGCAAAGATGACTTCCCCATCGGAAAAGGCTAGCGGCTTATCGCTGGCAAATTTCACTCCCTTCCCTGCTAAATCTCTCATGTCTTGTTCTATATCAGTAACCTCCAAAGAAATATGATTTACACCCTCCCCTCTGGTTTCAAGGAACTTAGCCACCGGACTGTCAGTTTTTTCCGAGGCGACCAAACTGATGGTTACCTCGCCTATGCGGAATCTGGCACCTTTAAGCCCAGAGTAGGCATAATGTTCGGGAGGAAGGATTCTGGGTTTCACATCTAAAACCTCGGAATACTTTCTAACTGCTGCATCAAGATCCTTTACCGCTATACCTACGTCAATAAACCGCTTTACCACCTTTGTTCCCTTTCTTCGAACTCTTAACGGTACAAAGAAATTGGCAAAGCTCTCTGAAAGCTCTAATTGCGCCCCAAATTACCAACTAATGGTCTTAGGTGGCTGGCAAGGATTTACCGCTAAAAACTTATCTGTTCAGCCTTATTCGTTTGGCTGGATAAACTCAATCTGCACGCCATGCAGCGATTTGGGATGCCCGAAGTTGACCTTCCCAGTAGCATAGCTCATTGGTTCAGGGCTCACAAACCTCACTCCCTTTTCTGCCAGGTTTTTCATATCTTTCTCCAGATCACTGACCTGGAGAGAGATTAGGAATACTCCCTCTCCTCTGCTCTCAACAAACTTGTAAATGGAGGTCTCCGGGTTATCGGAAGCAATCAGATTGATGCTAACGCCAGCTACGTCGAGGGTGGCCCCCTTTAGCCCGGGGAAAGCAAAATCTTCGGGCTTGGTATATACGGGTTTTGCACCCAGCACGTCAGAATACTTCTTCACCGCTTCATCGAGATCCTTTACTGCTATATTTATCCCATAAAGCCGCTTTATCATTTTTGTTCCTCCTTTATTTTTAATACCTAGCAGCACAAGTATTTTAGCAAATCTCCTTAAGGGCTTCAACTAAGGCATCGGTATGCTCAGGCTTTCCCACGCTGATGCGAAGGTAGTCCTTAAGCAGGGGCGTATCGAAATAGCGGATGAAGATGCCTCTTAGCCCCAGTTCTCGGTGAATCCTCTCTGCTTGGTTATCGAGAACAGAGCAGAGGATGAAATTGGCTTTCGAAGGGAAAGGCCTAAAGGAGTCAAGCTCGGCTAATTTAGCCAACAAGCGTTGTCGCTCAGTAATAATAGCTTTAATAGTTTTTTGCAGATATCCCAGGTCTTTAAGTGACTCTATGGCTGCAATCTGGGCAGCTATATTTACATTGTAAGGCGGCTTAATTCTCATCATGTGCTGGGCAATCTTCTCGGGGAAGACACCGTAACCCACTCGTAAACCAGCTATTCCTGCCCATTTGCTGAAGCTGCGCAAAACAATCAAGTTATCGTACTCAGCAACAAGGGAGACCATTGTTTCCCCACTAAATTCGTAGTAAGCTTCATCAATCACCACCACTACCTGGGTTTTCAGCAGCTCCAGAACATCTCGCTGAGGAGTGGTATTTCCAGTAGGATTATTGGGGGAGGCGAGGAATATGAGCTTGGCGCCTCCATCTATAGCTTTCTTCACTTCAGACAAATCAACGGCAAAGCTTTCATCTCTGGGCACATTAACTACCTTACCACCGCAGGTCTCAGTACTGAAGGGATACATGCCAAAGGTAGGCACACAGTTGATCACCTTGTCTCCCGGCTCGATGAAGAGGCGCAGAATCAAATCAATAAGCTCATCGCTACCACTGCCTACCAAAAGGCGGTCAGCAGGCACCCCCACATACCCCTCTAGGGCTTTCCTTAGCTCCCGCTGTTCAGAGTCAGGGTAGATATGGTAATAAGGGTAGGTGGAGAGAGCCTCCTTTACTTTGGGTGAGCAGCCATAGGGGTTTTCATTTCCATCAAGTTTCATGATCCCTTCAACAGGAACCTCAGCATGCTCACTCAAAACCTCCAGAGGGGCAATGTAGCTATAGGGCTTCATGTTCAGAAGGTGTGCTCTAATAAGCCTCTCTGGATCCTTTTCTGACTTCAAGTCTTTACCTCATCCTTTCTATATGTAGCATCTTAAATAGTTTAATCCAAACAAGGATTAAATCCTAAATTCGAAGCACTAAATCTCAAACAATATCTAAATCCAAATGACCAAAACTTCATAGCCGCAGACCTTATGCCTTTGCCAAGTGCAGTCATGAAGGATAAGGCTATTGTTGGTTTTGAGATTGTGATTTGGGTCATTTGAATTTGTTTAGAGTTTAGAAATTAGTATTTAGAATTTGCCTGTATCCTCTCTTATACGCCAGTACTTATGGCGTCACATGTAGGCATACTTAACATAAGCACTTCCAGAGCTAAGCGGGGATTGGCATTCTGCTCAAGCTGCTCGCTTACCACTTGGAGATGGTAGATGAAATCCATGACCTGCCTGGTGCTAAAGTCTTTTGCTTGCTGAAGGAGCGCCGACTGCTGGTCAATGTTGATGACGAATTTACCATCCCCACCTTTAATAAGGAGCAAGTCATGCCACCATTGGAGCCACAAGGTGAGCACTTCTTCCACCTCTTCTCGGCTTCTGCTAAATTGAGCTGCCAGTTCAGCAGCATAAGCCAAACGCTGCTTAAGGCTGGCGTAGCTGAGATCGGCCACGGTAGCCAGCCTCCGACCCCTTTCCTCGAGTACCTTTTCATCTTGCATAGCCAGGAGTGCCCAGCCGAAACATCCGTCAGATAACCGGGCAAAGAGTTCTGCTCTATCCGCAGCTACTCCGTGGGCCTCAATTAATGCCTCTTTTATCAGATTGATAGGGAGAGGTCGCAGTTCCACTCGCTGACAGCGGGAAACAATGGTAGGTAGAAGAGCACTCTCCCCGGCAGTAAGTAGAATGAGGAGCACCTGAGGTGAGGGTTCCTCCAGGGTTTTGAGCAGGCAGTTAGCAGCTTCGTGGGAGAGGAGCTCAGCTTTGTCAAAGATAAATACCTTATGTCTACCCTCATAGGGAGGCAAGCTAGCAGCAGCCTGCATTTCCCTAATCTGCTCTATGCCTATTTCGCGCTTCTCTTCAGAAATCAAGCCTATAATCTGGACATCAGCATGCTTACCGGCTGCAATTCGACGACAGGAGGCACATTCACCACAGGGGGGAGTCGATGCCCCACAGTTCACGGCCTGAGCTAGGTTAAGAGCCAAGGTAAGCTTACCTACATGAGGTGGTCCTACAAAGAGGTAAGCATGGGAAAGCTGCCCTGTCTCAAGGCTGCGCGCCAACAGTCGAATAGCTTTAGGTTGTCCTACTACCTGCCACATGATGTTAATCTATTTCAGATTGCTTTTAAAGCAGATCGCATCTAATGAGGTCTTCATAGGTTTCCCGCCGGCGAATCAGGCGGGCTTGCCCCTCTTTGACTAAGACAATCGCTGGTCTAAGGGAAGCATTGTAATTGCTCGCCGTGGGAAGGCAATAAGCACCACAAGCTGGCACTGCCAGGATATCGCCCTCTTCTACCTTGGGAAGGTAAACGTCTTTGATCAGGATATCTCCTGACTCGCAAAACTTACCAGCCACAGTTACCTGCTCTGCTTCCGCTTCACCGGCTTTGTTAGCCACCAAGGCTTCGTACTTAGAGCCATAAAGGGCAGGACGGATGTTATCTCCCATTCCACCATCAACGAAGATATATTTGCGTATCCCGTGGATCTCTTTTGCCCCCCCTACCCTATAAAGGGCTATCCCTGCTTGCCCCACGATACCTCTTCCTGGCTCTATTATGAGTCGTGGTGGGCTTAGTTTCAGCTCGCTGCTGTGGTCAAGAAGTGCTGAGGTTATGGCTTCAGCATAATCGCCGGTAGAGGGAGCTGGGGAACCCAGCACATATTGAATGGCAAATCCTCCGCCTGGACTGAACTCCTTTAGCTCAAAGCCATGTCTCGCCTTCATTTCAGCAGCAAAGCGAAGCAAAATCTCAATAGCTTCCACGTAGGGTTTGACCTCAAAGATAGAAGAGCCCAGGTGAAAGTGCAGCCCGACCAGATTGAGGCTAGGGGTGGCGATTGCATTAGTGAGTGCCTCTTCAGCTTGCCCGGTAGTGATGGGGAAACCAAACTTGCTATCGAGAACACCCGTGCTAATGTATTTATGAGTGTGGGGATCGACCCCAGGGGAGAGGCGAAGCAGGATATCCTGAACCTTGCCTCTTTCTTCAGCCAAGCTACTCAACAAGCGAAGTTCGTGGAAGTTATCCACTACTATGCGCCCAATCCCCCACTCTAAAGCTAATTTGAGTTCCTCTTCGGTCTTATTGTTGCCGTGGAAGTAGACCCTCTCTGGAGGGAAGGCAACAGACTTGGCAATATTGATCTCCCCGGCGGAAACCACATCAAGCCCCAAACCCTCCTCTTGGAAAAGCCTGGCTAAAGCAGGGTTGATAAAAGCTTTGCAGGCGTAGATAACCAGGGTATCGGGGTAGCGTTGGCTAAATTCCTGGCGGTATTCGAGGCACTTACTTCGCAAAGTAATCTCATCGAAAACATAAAGGGGAGTAGCGAAAGTAGCTGCCAATTCTGTAGTGTCACAGCCACCAACCATGAGGTGGTTCTTATTGTTCACCCCCGCTGTTTGGGGGAAGAGGGAAAGCTTAAGCAATATGTCTCTGTGTTTCACTTAATGGTTCAAGATCTCTTACTCGTCCTCTATCCCTAGGTTCACAATATAGTCAACAGCATCTTGTACAGATACTATCTTTTTGGCATCCTCGTCGGGTATCTCTACCTTCCTCACCGGGTTGCTGAATTCCTCCTCCAGCGCCATTATTAACTCCACTAAATCAAGGGAGTCAGCATTGAAGTCTTCAACAAAAGAGGCAGAAGGTACCACCTCATCTTCTTTGACTCCTAGTTGTTCTACAATAATCGCTTTCACCCGTTCAAAAATTGTAGCCAATTACATTACCTCCTTTCTCTCTTCTTGATTAGTGAGCTCAGCATAAACCGAGCCTAAAACGCCATTGACAAACTTAGAGGAACTGTCACTTCCGAAAGTCTTAGCTAGCTCGACAGCTTCATTGATAGCCACCTTTGCTGGAACCACCTTAAATAGAATCTCATAGACTCCCAACCTTAAGATATTTCTATCCACCATGGCTATTTGCTGTAAAGGCCAAGCAGGAGCAAATCTTTGAATCAACTCATCGATAATCCCCCTGTTTTCTAGTACCTTCAAAACTAATCCCCGGGCAAAGGTAGCCGTTTCTTCAGGTAAGGAATAGCCTTCAAGCAGCCGATCTAAGGACTCTGTTGAATCATGACCCGTACAATCAACCTCAAATAATGCCTGCAAAGCTATTGCTCTCCCCTTTCGCCGGGCGCCTAGCGATGTTTTCATCATGCCTCTTCTACCATATTGTCGCGAAGCAGGAGAAATACTTGGCACTAAGTATAACATTCATTCCTCAGCAAGTGAAGATTCCCCACCCTTACATTCTTCAATCCCTGTAATTTCGCCGCTTCCAGGCAATCTCGAGCGTGTTGCCTAGAGGTTGTCGGCAGGTCATCCATCATAAATTGAGGATGGAAAGCAAGGAGGGAGTAAGGGATGTCTGGATTGAGGGAAGCAATAAAGGAGGCAATCTTTGATACCTCATCTTCATCTACATAGCCTGGCACAAGCAAGGTACTGGCTATCAAGAAGGGAGGAGAGGGTCTCTTCGAGATATACCCAGCAAGTAGCTGGAAATTTTCTAAGGTTCTTTTATTGCTTACACCACAGAGGGCAATATGCAATTCCTCACTCCAGGCTTTGAGGTCAAACTTAATGCAACCGCCGGAGTTCAAGGAAAGCTCAGCCATTTGCCTGAGTAAGGCAGGATGCATTGAGCCATTGGTCTCCCAGCAAATACGGAGGATCCTCCCCTTACTTTGCTCTAAAGCTAAGCGGGAGACACGAAGAGCGTAGGGCAATTGAGGTGTAGGGTCCCCTCCAAAGTAGCAGATACAGGAGGTATGTTTATCAACTTCATGAGCCAGAGTTGAAGCACTGATCTGCCCTTCTCTCCTTGCTGCATAGCGATAGTGCCAGTTCTGACAGAACAAACAATCAAAAGAGCAAGCCTGGTAGAAGACGGCCAGGTTTTTATACCCGTGCTCAGCCCCTGAGCGATAGGCAAAATCTGGGTAGCCAACCCCCGTACCGCCAGGGCAAACCCAATCAGCTACGCAATTGGTGGGCAAGGGGTCATAATACCAGCTGACATTGGCTTTCTCTGCCGTGGCACCCTTTAGCTTACCTTCCTTATTGGTGCGCAACCCGCAATAGCTTACCCCGCCTTGAGGAACATGGCATTCATTGACACACAACTTACAGGCTATCCCCTCCTCGTCTTGAGGTGGTCGACTAGGAAGGGTGAAGGGTCTCCGAGACTCAGCGTGAGCCTCTTCAATTAGCGGTAAAACCTGATCAAAATCCTGACGAATGCAATCCACACACAGTCCCAGGGCTCGGGAAATAAGGGAGGATTCCCTCCCACAGTGCTGGCATTTAACCACAGTTTTAGACTTTTTTCGTTGGATTTCCACCATTTACATCCCACCTTAGCAGGTAAGATGGAGGGCAGCAATTACCTTATGAGAGGAGCAAAGTTGATTGTAGGTCTGACATGCTTCGCCAGTGGCCTGGGCAATAAGCTCTATCCCTTGCTCTGTAAGATAGCAATGGGTCTCAGGCAATACCTCCATTCCTTCTTCATCCCCTGTCCCCACCAATAATATCTCGGGCTTTTCTTGGATAACCTCTTCAATATCCTCAGGGCAAACCCGATGTCCCCTTTTCCTCCACCAGCCATCTTTGACACAGTGAGGAAAGATAATTACATCAGAGGTATATCTCCTTCCACTAATAGTAATTTGACCACGTCGGTAGGAATCAATTTTCATTGCTTTCCTTGCCGCTCCATATTTAAAACCTGGACCTCTTTATCAATCCGCCTGATCAGCCCGGTTAACACCTGCCCCGGTCCTATCTCAACAAAGGTAGAGACTCCTTCTTCAATCATATATTCTATAGACCTCTGCCACCGAACACAATGACACAGTTGGTTTAGCAACTCAGCCTTCACTGCTTCAGCACTAGTTATTGGCTGGGCAGTAGTATTAGCTATAATAGGAACAACAGGGTCATGGAAAGTAGCTCTTGAGACAGCCTGAGACATCCCCTCAGCAGCTGGCTGCATTAAAGGAGAATGAAAGGCCCCGCTAACTTGAAGAGGGATAGTTCTCTGGGCACCTTTTGCCTTAGCCAGCTCTATAGCCTGAGCCAAAGCTTGGGTAGAGCCGCTGATTACTATCTGCCCCGGACAATTGATATTAGCAATTTGAGTTCCAGTAGGTTGGCAGATGTCGTTTACTGAAGCTTCTTCCAGTCCGATGATAGCCACCATCCCCCCAGCAGCCTTCTCCCCTGCCTCTTGCATTAAACGTCCCCTCTCCCTAGCAAGGTAAAGCGCATCAGCGAAAGCTAGCACCTGGGCAGCCACTAGAGCCGTATATTCACCTAGACTGTGCCCAGCTACAAAAGTTGGCACTCTATCCTGAAGCTCTGGACTAGCTCTAAGATAGGCAACGCTAACTGCCAATATAGCTGGCTGAGCATTGACAGTTTGGCGAAGGGTCTCCTCAGGTCCTTCGAAGCAAAGTCGAGAGAGGGGAAAGCCCAGGGTCGAATCGGCTTCCTCAAAGACCTCTCTAGCCCCAGGTGAGCTGGAGCAAAGATCACACCCCATACCTACCCGCTGCGAGCCTTGCCCTGGGAAGACATAAGCAACTTTCCCTTCCATTATCACAAGCCTCCATGGGTTTCGTATTGGCTAAAATTACCAATTATCACCTCCGCCTCAGCCATTATTTGTTCAATTATCTCTTTGGCTGTTTTCACCTCTTTTACCAAGCCAACGCTCTGCCCTGCCATCATCAAGCCACCGTTCACCTCACCCTCGACCATCCCTAAGTAGATTTCTTCGAAAGGGTACCCCTCCTTTGAAGCACCGCCTCTTTCTGCAGCCAAGAATTCTTGTGCCCTCTCGCTTCCGAGGCAACGCATGGGGCGCCCTTTGGATAGTCTTATCACCACGGTAGCGCGGTCATCGGAATCTAAAATTCTCTGCTTGAACTTAGAGTGAGCGGCGCACTCCTCAGCACAGATGAACCTCGTTCCCATTTGGACAGCCTGAGCACCGAGAGCCAGGGCAGCTACCAGCCCTCTCCCATCAGCAATCCCTCCTGCTGCTACCACGGGTATCTTCACACTATCTACTACTTGAGGTACTAAAGCCATAGTAGTCAATTCTCCAATGTGCGCTCCAGATTCCATTCCTTCAGCTACTACGGCATCTATCCCCAATTTTTCTAAGCGCTTCGCATGGGCAACACTGGAAACTACAGGCATCACCTTCAGCCCGGCTGCCTTTAACTCAGGGACATAAACACTGGGGTCACCCCCGCCTGTGGTGACAATGGGTATCCTCTCCTCAAGGACAATCTCCATTATCTCTTTAACAAAGGGGGAGATCAGGGTAACATTTATCCCAAAGGGTTTATCGGTTAGCCTTCGAGTTAACCTGATCTGTTCCCTTACCCAATCAGGCTGGTGATTGCTGGTAAGGACTCCCAGCCCATCAGCATTGGATACCGCAGCCACAAGCTCAGCGGTGGCCAAGAAGACCATTCCACCTTGAATGATAGGATACTCGATGCCCAGAAGCTCACAGATAGGGGGCTTCAACAAGAGCTGCCTCACTTCTTTTTACTCCTGATCTCGATAACCTCTTCACCACCATAGCTTCCGCAGGTAGGACAAACGCAGTGACACAGCTTCAGGTTATGGCATCGAGGGCAAGGTTCGGTAGCTGGTAAAGTTAAAGACAGGTGGCTTCGTCTTTTACCTTGGCGTGCCTTAGCATATTTCCTTTTAGGTAGCGCCATTTGTTCACCTCGACTTTTTTATTGAACTCAGTTTCTCCAACTCACTCCAGGCTGATTTTTGAGAGCCAGGTACGCAGTGGCAAGCACCCTGGTTGAGATTGGCTCCACATTGGGGACAAAGCCCAGCACAATCAGGACGACACAGGGGCTTCATTGGTATAGCGAGCAAGCCATATTGACGCATTGCCTCACTCAAGTCTAACACATGATGCTCATCTACAGTAAAGGCAGTCGAGTCATCAGCCAAGGACAGAGGAATACCACTAATCACATCTATAGAAGGAAAAAATTCCTCTTCTATCTTAAAAGTCAATGGATAGTTAAAGAAGGTTAGGCAACGGCTACACATCAGGCGGCTCTTGCCGGAGAAGACCCCCCTAACTAAGATGCCTCTCTTAGTGCGTATCAGCTCCACCTCCCCTTGAACATGATACTCTGCCAACTCCTCGAAGCTGAGGGTATCATCTATTTTATAGCTGCGACTTGACCCAGCAGCTTGCTTCAGTAGCTGAGCAACGTTAATCTGCATATTAGCTTACTCCTTAAACTCGGTTATGCCACCCCAAACAACCTTATCAGGTAAATCAACCAGTTTCCTCTGCCGAACTAATTCCCTGATACTGGATAGGGTGGCATTAACCTCAGGAGTGATAAATACCCACTCCTTTCCTGATGGTATCCAGTAAGGGGAATTGATGCGCACCACTTTCAATTCCTTAAGGTTTAGGTAAATGCCAAACTTCTCACGCTGCATCCAAACTCCTTTTTATTTTCTCTAATTTTAGCATAACCTCTTGTATGACCTGGTCTGGTGTAGAGGTGCCAGTGGTTACACCAACCAAGCCTCTTCCCTTCAGCCAATTGTCTTCAATTTCTGCCGCCGTTTCAACATGATGCGTTTCTACTCCTGTAGAAGAGCATACCTCAGCAAGGCAACGGGTATTGGCACTGCTCCGCCCCCCCACCACTATCATCAGGTTTACCTTCCTAGCCAACTCCATTGCTGTCGCCTGTCGCCTCTTACAGACGTCACATAGAGTATTAACAATACGCAATTCTCCGATTCGGGGGAGAAACAAGCTAACAAAGTTATTCGCGAAATGGGCAAATTGGGCAGGATCTCGAGTGGTTTGAGAAAGAAGGCCTAGATGTCGAGGCATCTTTTCAAACTTCGAAATCATCTCAGCATTTAAGGTAGCTATCCCCCTCTCCCCAGCCCAGCCAAGCATTCCCTTCACCTCAGGGTGGTCTGGATCCCCAAATATAACTACCCCGAAACCTTTTTCCGATAGCTCCTTCACAGTTAGCTGCGCCTTTCGAACAATAGGGCAAGTAGTATCAATTATCCCCAGCATTCTCGCTTTAAGCTCTTCTACTACCTGAGGAGGCACACCATGAGAAGGGATAACCACTGCGCTACCTCGCACATGATCCAGGTTCTCCACCACCTTAACGCCGAGCTTGCTGAGTTTATCAACCATTTGTTGATTATGTACCATGCGACCTAGAGTTTCTATTTCCCCGTATTCTCGAATAGCTTCCTCTAAGATTTTTAAAGCCCTCTTCACTCCAAAGCAGAATCCTGTTTCCTTAGCTTTTCTAATCTGCATTGCCCGATTCCCAACCTAAACACATACTAAACTTAGCCCTCGGCACCCAGCTTTAGGATTGAATCTTCCAAAAACTCGGTTATCTCCTTCTTGGGGAGTTCCCCTAAGTCTAACGGCTCTCCAATCTTTAGCTGGGTTTGCCTCCAAAAGCGAGGGAAAGGAAGTTTGAAGGAAAATTTATTAGGAATAACCTCTTCCCCTCCCTCCGTCCAGACTGGCAGAATTTCAGCTTTGGTATTGAAAACTAACCAGCCGATCCCCGGCTTAAATCTTCTTAGTGCTTTACCATCCCGTAAATCAATCTCTGGTAAGCTTTTCACCACGTCTATTTTTCCCCCTCTGATTACCTTAAACTCCTCGCCCTTAAAAGTTCTCCCCCCTTCCGGGGCTAAGATTAGGATTTTGCCTCCAAGCAATTTCTCTCGCATCCGCCTTAGAGCCCTTGCTTCCCCCTTCGGGTTTCCTCTCTCCATGGGAATGCAAACTGCTCTAAGAGGGGAAAACCACCATTTGTCATGGTAATTTTTCTTGTCAGGGATAGAAAAGGGGGCAAATCTCAACGAAAAAAGATACCAAGGGAAAAACAAGAAGGGTAACAAAGCTGGCTCCCATAGTGAGGGATGGTTATGAATCAAGATTAATCCTTTGTTCTTAGGGTCTAACTTTCTCCGATCGTAGCCCTCAACCTTGACCCTTGTGGTTATGCGGAGAAGCCAAAGGAGCAAACCACCCAAAAGTCCAATGGTCCAAGCAACTACAAAAAGCTTAATTCTTTCCTTCAACTTTCAACTTCTGTCCGACTCTTGCCTTTTTTCTCCATTAGGGCAAGGATACTAGCTGCGCCATAGAGCGTTGCTGAGCCACCAAAGCTTCTCTCACTCCAGCCACTTTGGCTATCTGAGAAACCCCTGCTTCCACCTCAGGACTGTGAATCGCATCAGTAGCATTAAGGCTATTAACAAAGACGGAATTATACCCTGCCTCAGCCAGAGATGCAACCTCTATCTCTGCTTCACTAGCCAGCTTGCTCAGTGCGGCTTCATCCTCAAGGTCAATGTTATAGCGGGGGCCAAGCCAAGTCAGAGCACAATATATCTCGCCGGTATCTATAAAACGATAGCCCAGTTTTTGAGCTACGATTTTCCCCACTGTGCTTTCGCCTACTGCTCCTGTTCCATCGATGGTAATCAGTAAGGGCAGAGGTAATTTCTCCTTACCTGTCTTTGAATTCAGGTAACCTCTTTTCAGCAAAGGCTTTGATCGCCTCTTTAAAGTCCTCTGAAGAGGTGGCTATGGTGACACAGGCCATGGCGAAGGCAAGAGCTGTGTCCAAATCCATCTCCAGTCCTTTGTATACCATCAGCTTAGACAATCTGTAAGCTATAGGGGAGCCTAGGGCTATCTTTTGGGCTAGTTTTGTGGCCTCCTCTTCCAATTGCTCAGCAGGTACTAGTCTATTCAACAGACCTATTCTATAGGCCTCCTCAGCATCACAAGGGTCTCCGGTGAAGATATACTCTAGGGCTTTACTCAAGCCCATAACCCTTGGCATCAGCCAGGCTCCCCCGCTATCTGGGGGAAGCCCAGCCGTAGTGTAGCCTATCATGAACCTTGCCCTTGGTGAACCTATCCGCATATCACAAGTTAAAGCCAGATCCAAGCCAAAGCCGGCAGCCACCCCATTCACTACCGCAATGGTGGGCTTGTCCAGGTTCTGTAGTCCTAGGATGACATATCTCTGTGGCTTGGGTGGGATCTTGCCCTTCCTCACCACTCGTTCAGCCTCTGGCCACACTTTCAGGTCTTCCACTGCAATCTCCCCGCTCCTCACCTTACTATAGTCGAAGTCTCCTCCGACACAGAAGGCACGACCGGCTCCCTTGATGACCAATACCCTTATCTCTTCGTCCTGAGATACTTCCCCTACAGCCTCAACAAGCTCATTTGCCATTTGCTCACTTACAGCATTATAGGCCTCGGGACGGTTTAGGGTAATAGTGGCAATTCGGTTTTCCTTTTCTAAGACGATAGTTTGAAATGCCATGACTCCTCCTTTAATTTAATTTCTCCGTGCTGCCTGGCGCAGAATCTGGAGGACGTAATTCATCCTCTTTTGCTTTGAGAGATCACCTGAAGAAAAGGTGCTGCTGATAAGGCAAGCCGAGGACTCGAAAAGGGTATCGATAATTTTGAGGTTGTGCTGGGCTAGGGTTCGCCCTGTCTGGACATTTTCGATAAGCAAGTCAGCATCTTCGGGCAGAAAGGCTTCGCTGGCCCCCCAGGTAGGGATCAGCCGGTAAGGGCTGAGATGGTTATCTCGGGCATATTTATCAGCGATGTTAGTGTACTCCGAGGCTACTCTCAAGGTAGTGAGACTGCCCCTTCTCAGCAGTTCCCTCAAATCTTGGGGACTATCCACCAGCAGTTTATTGCTCACCACAGCCACAACTCTTACCTTACCGAATCCTAAATCCAAGACTTCCTTCACTGGGCTGGAGGGAAATCGATACAGATGGTCATAAAGCCAGTCTTTACCTGTAATAGCCAGATCGAAATTCTTGTTGGCAACCTGAAGGGGCATATCTTGGGGGCGAATGACTTTCACCTTGACCCCCTCCAGGCTGATGGTGGGGCGACGGGACTCCGCAAATTGACCCTCAATCTTGATACCCGATTTGCGTAAAAATTCAAGGGTAGGTTTTTGTTGGTGTCCATCAGGGAGGGCAAGCCAGACCGCAGAATCTTGGAGCTGAGAACTAGAAAAAGGCTCCTTCGTGCCACCCCCTTGGCTCTTTAACCCTTCCTCTATCTCTTTCTCCATATTACCTACAGCATAAAGGCGGTGAAGCAAAGAGCTCAGATCCTTGGATTCCCAACTGGGCTGGTAAGCAATCAAAAAGGCGCTTGAGCAAAGAATCGAAGTCAAAGGGATTAGTTCCTGGTCAAAAAGGCTATCAGGAGTCTGAGAGAGCAAAGCTAGATCAGCACTCTCTGGGGGATAGACCTCAGCAGCCCCCCAGAGAGGGAAAATATTGAATCTTTTCAACCGTAGCCTCAAGGCAAAGGATTCGGCAAGGTTAGGGTATTCAGTAGCTATGCGTATCGTGTCCACTTTACTCTTCAATTCCTCTATTGATGCTACCTTAGCTGATTTACCTATAGCTACACATAAATCGCTCTCGCCATACCCCAGGTCTCGCACCTTGACCAAGGCACTGCTAGGATATTTGACCAGAAGCTCTTCAACCCAATCTAGTCCACAGATTCCCAAATCGTAGTTCCCAACCGCTACCTGAATAGGTATATCCCTCTCATGGAATATTTTTAAGAAGAGGTCAGGGAGGTTGCTACATTGAGGTCGATAGGAGCGAGAGTGCTCATTGTAGCCACTAAGCTCCAGCCCAGACTTTTGGAGTAAGATATTGGTCCAGGGAAGGAGGCGTCCCTTAGGAAGGGCTAGCTTTAGTTGCATTTGCTGGCCTGTAGTATGCCTAGAATATCAGTTGGCGAATTTGCTTCTATAATCTTACCGCTGGCTTGATCAGTCAAAAGAAAGGCAGGCTTTTCCTCCATACCCTGAATCGAGAGGATCCATCGGTGATCGCTTGCCCCCGTATAACCCTGGTCAAGCTCAGCCACATACCCAGCTTTGCGCAACAAGCTGGCGATCTCAAAGCAAACCTTTTCTCCTTTGACCGTATTAACCTCGCCTCGAACCAAAACCCTTGGAGTGGTATCCTGCCAATCCTCAATAAAGTCCATAAACCGATCAACATGAAGGGCGAAGCCGGAGGCAGAGATATTGCCTCCTCCTAGGAGCGGGATCAAATCGTTGTACCTCCCCCCTCCTCCCACCTCGTGCCTCTCGAGGTAGAGCCGGAAAATAACCCCAGTATAGTACTCAAACCCCTTGCCTGAAGCAATATCAACCTGGTATTCACACCCTAGCTCGCTCAGGAGCTGGGCAATAGTTACAAAGTCCTCCATACTTACCTCAAGGTCAGGGAATACTTCCACTAGAGAAGCCTTCAGGTTTTGTAGGAAACCAGGCGACTTCCCCTTGAGCTCGAAAAGCAAAGGCAAGGAGTCTCTAAGCTGAGGGTTAGCACCTATCATCTTTTTCATTACCTCTGTATCCCCATCCAGGATTCGGTCAAAGACTTGGTTCTGCTCTACCGGCGTCAATCCTAATTCATGGAGCAAGGCTTTTATCAGCCCAGCGTGAGATAGACGCAATTCTACCCCTTTAATGCCCAACTTTGACAAAGTCTCCAAGGCAAGCAACATTAACTCTACATCTGCTGATGGCTTAGCACTTCCTATTATTTCAGCCCCACACTGCCAGCGCTCTCGCGATTCTTTGCCTGTCTCTTCAAAGCTGAAGACATTTTCTACATAGAAAAGCTTAGCTGGGCGAAGTTGTAGCAAATTTTCGATATAAAGTCTGGCAGCAGGGATAGTGCCCTCAGGTCTGAGCACTACCCTCTCCCCGCTCCAGCCATCCCAATCGAGGAAGGAGTATACCTTATTAAGCATGCTGGGAGTGAGAGTGCCTGTAGAGGTAAATAGATGGAGGTACTCTAACGTAGGCGTCCTTATCTCCTTGTAGCCCCACTCGAGGCAGCAAGACCTAAAGACCCCCTCAATATAGCGAAACCTTACCATATCCTCAGGGAGAAGGTCTCGGCTGCCTTTACATCTTTGTGTTTTCATAGCTTTACTTAATCTCAAACTATGCACTCACTCACAGGGGCAGACCTGAAGGTCTGTCCGTTAGATACAGGAACAGGTTTAAAAACCTGTCCTTATGGCATTTATTTAGGAGAAGGGGCCAAATATTTCATGCAATAATCTGGGTTGATATAAAAAATCGGAGATATTTTAGCATGAACTATTTACTAAGGCAATTTAGAGAGAAGAAGTCCTTCAATTTGCCCCCAGGCAATAGCCAAAGGCTTGCAGATTTTGCGTCAAGAATGATGGCCAAGATTGGCAGGTACTTCTCAGGGTGTAAGAGGTGCCTATTTAAAGCTTTTACAAGGGGGAATCTGAAGAGTTATTGTCAATTTTTGAATTTGTCACCGCTTCTATTATTTGAACAGTCTCTTCTATATGATTCAGGCTAAAGGAGAGCCCCAGCTTTCTCAAGTCTTTGTGATGTAAACCTTGATAGAGACCCCGCCCTGCTACTCGGCACATCTCGTCATAGAGACCTGGCCACTCCTTTCCGCGGCGTTGTACACAGTAAAGGACAAAGCCAGCAACTTGTGGATTGATTTCCATACCAAGAATTTAATTAAAGAATATCTCAAAATCAAAGTCGTTGAGGGCGAATCAGTTAATTTAGAACCTCTTTCAACCACCCTTAAGAGAACCCCCTCACAGGCTTTCGGTCTCACATTTTCTTACCTCAAATATGAAAGAAAGAATACATAACACTAACCCTAAAAGAAGCCTATTGCGAACAAGGCTACAAGGAAGCAGAACATATCCAATATGGAGCAGAATTTGCTCTCAGAGCTCCCGTTATCCTTCTTGGATAGGATAGTCCACAGCCCGCCTCGGAATACCAGGATAATTAAGAGCCTCTAGCAGGTAGAATCATGCTTGCTATCCCATTGCAATGACTCCCACCTAGGACAATGAAGTTATACTCTATATCTACTAGATGCTGATCACCATCTATGTACTTTTTAACAACCTTGCCAGTCATGGTCAAAATATCACCAGCATAACAAGGAACTCCGAGGTGAAATTTTATCCGTTTTAGTTCCCCCTCAGGTCCGGACCAGTCGGTCAAATACTTGCCCACAAACCCGCCAGAGGTCAGGATATTTATAAAGATGTCCCTGGCGCCTGCTTTTTGGGCAAAGCGAAGGTCGTGGTGCACGGGGTAGAAGTCCCTTGACGCAATAGCCGCGGCAACAACCGTCGTGGTAGTGATTTCCCTGGTCAGCGTGGGAAGCTTTTCCCCTTCCTTAATATCCTCCCAATACAGGACTTTGTACCTCATCATTTCCCTCTGGCTTTATACATTAAGATGATTACGCGTTGAACACAGACCAACTCCCCTTTCTGGTTGGTGTAGGTCGACTCAAGAGTAATGAAATGGCCGTTTCCGAGACTTGTCTTCTTTTCCGGTGTCACATCACAAACCTTCATCACCACATGTACTCGATCCCCTGGAAACAGCGGGCGGAAAAATTCCATCTCACCATCAGTGTCGATTATTTGATCAAAGCCAGCTTTGGCGCATGTTTCAAATATCCTTTTATAGACTGCCGGCATCTCTCTAGCAGGCCATAGAGGAGGGATAACCCATGCTTGCACCATGGTGGGTGGGGCAATGATACTACCATACTTGCTTTTCTTGGCATACTCCTCATCAGTGTATAAAGGATTGGCATCCTCCATCGCCTCACACCAGTGCCTGATCATGTGTTTACACACCTCATCAACAGCAACTTGCTCCGGCTGCTCCTGTCCCACCATTGTCTTAAGCTCACCATATACACTTGGACTCATGTTAATCACTTCCTTGGATTTTTGATTATTGCCAAGAATACTAACAATATCAACCTAATCACCTTTGTGTACTGACAAACCTCTATATTTTACCCGAAAAACATAGGGGCGATACAGAGTCCACCCCCAACTGAAACAGGGAAGGGGGTAACCATCAACTCTAGCTAGGATAGGCTTCCCCACCATCAAACATATCCTATAGGGCTTTTCCCTTACTTGGTGCCCTGGTAGTGGGGCAAGGTCGGGATTACTTCGCCCCAAGTTAGGCGAGGGATTTTGAAGGTAACAGCGACTAATGTGGTAGAGGTAAGAAATGACCTAAAGACTTCCTAACCAGTGCCTGTTAACAGGGGCATTGAGCAGCTATCCATGACTGGGCACTCGGATAGTGGGGAGCCAATAGAGAAAACAACCCGAAAGGGAGGAACATGAAGAAGCCCCTAATCTCACCAAGTATGCCGAGGAAGAGCCACCGATTTAGGCTAAGGCAAAGTGAGGGGGTGAAAGGCATGGCGACTAAATTCCGCTGTCCCCATTGTGAGGAGGAGCTGAATGTGATAGAGAACAGGGCTTCAGCCTACCTTGTTTGGAATGAGGGGTTAGGGGCTTATCATTGGTGCGACACATCGTGTAATGGGCAATGGTTGTGCAACGTGTGCGGGGAGCTGATAGACATTTCCCTGCTGGAAGAGATCATAAACGATGCCATAGTTTAGGGGGAAGTAATAGAAAAGGGGCCCCCTTGCCTCTGCTGTCTGATGTCATACTGTGCCACCTGAGGCCTGCTGTCTCGACCACGTCCGTCAGGTCAAATTGATCCACAACACAGCACCAAGCGTGGCAGTCAAAACTCCGATCAGGGCACCAAGG
>CAYWDP010000009.1:0-1364 GCA_964457045.1 uncultured Dehalococcoidia bacterium | reverse complement strand
GATCCACAACACAGCACCAAGCGTGGCAGTCAAAACTCCGATCAGGGCACCAAGGCCCACCCAATAGAAGATACCAAACCTATGCGTTTCGCCAGTTTCAGTCATCTCCATGAGCCGTTTATACCGCTCGTTCTCTCGCTTCGTCGCCTGCTCATGCGTCGCTTGCAATTCCTTTCTCATTTCAGCCAGCACAGTCTGAGTCTCCTGCATGTCCTTCTTCATAGTTTCAGCAACCTTCAGCAGCAACTCATATCGCTTGTCATCTCGCTCCATCATCCGTTTGTAACTTCCCTGCAGCTCTTTTCTCACTTCAGTCAGCGTATTCTGAATCTGCCGCAGAAGTTTCAACTCTTCGACTGGTTCTACTTTCACTGGCATAACCTCTTTGTCAGTCTTCCCATGGCTTGTCAACGCCTAATAGATGATATCACAGTTCGACTGAAACAGAAAGGGGGATCATAAGCGTAGGCTCGACTTGATCAATATCCCTTTTATTGCGAATTCATCGGTAATTTTAGCATAACAGCGCAAATATTTCTGGTAAAATATCTTGTGGAATTCCGCAGGCGCCTTTATTGGGTAGTTATCCTATGAATCAATATGTGTTTCATTTACACAACTTCATGGCGGCAGGCCTTCTTATGCTCTCCGAAAACCTTTTCCATTGGCAATTGCGGGCTTAGAGCAGCTATGAAAGGAGACGTCATATGACCAGCTATCTGATTCGGGTCACATGCATCGAATGTGGTCGTTGGTGGTCAAAGAAAGTGCAAGTGGAAGACGAGAATATTGTGGCTGAAGCTCTAAGCTTCTTACGTGAGACAACAAGCCGCCATGGGCATGGTCCAGAGGGCAACTGGAGTCTCAATTGGGAGGTGGTGAGGTAGGAAGACATCCCCAGCTGGCACCGATCTTGCCTATGCTGCTCCCCCTCATCCTGCTGGCAAGCCAATCTCAGCTTTACCTTACCAGGTTCACCAAAGACGATGAGCGTGTCTAGGTGAATGGGTGCAAAAAACGGGAAGTGAAAAGGGACCAAGTAAGCCTGTAAGCCGGGTTCTGTAGCCCGATCTAGTCGGACTGGTGACCATCTGTCTAGCCCTGATGTTACCATCAGAGTCGAGCAACCAACCCGAGGACACTGGTCGGGCGTCCTTATCGTCCTCCTATTTGGTCTTGCTCCGGGTGGGGTTTGCCCAGCCGGCTGGTCACCCAGCCGCTGGTGAGCTCTTACCTCACCATTTCACCCTTGCCCCAAACTAGCTGGGGCGGTATGTTTCTGTGGCACTTTCCGTAGGGTCACCCCTCCTGGGTGTTACCCAGCGCCCTGCCCGATGGAGCCCGGACTTTCCTCCCTCTTAGAG
>CAYWDP010000008.1:0-29618 GCA_964457045.1 uncultured Dehalococcoidia bacterium | reverse complement strand
TGCCAATTGCGTTACCGGGGCGATGATTGTTGTTGATGGCGGACTAACCACCTTGCTGGGTTGACCAGCAAAGTGGAATGATTTCAAGAATACCTTCTTATTCGCTCCTTTATCTCTTTTTCCGCCAAGGGCAAAATGTTACTCTCCACTTGTTCTGGTATGTCAAACCAGCAAATACGTGGATCCTTGAGGCTAAACCAAGCATACTGATGGCGAGCAAAGCGATGGGTCTCAAATTTGATCTGCTGGATAGCAGTAGCCAGATCTCCTTTCCCTTGGAGGAGCTGCCCAATCTGCTTGTAGCCTACGCTGGACATAGCCGGGAGCTCAAATCCGTAGCCCCTATCCGCCAGGGCTTCCACCTCCTCCACCAAGCCCTGCTTGATCATGTTGTTAACTCGATGATCGATCCTCTTGTATAACTCGTCTCTGTGGGTCGTTAGTCCTAAGATGAGGGTATTAAAGGGCGGTGACTTCTTCCCCTGAAGCTGGGAGAAGGGGGCGTGGGTTGCTTCATAAACCTCAAGAGCCCTGATCACCCGACGCAGGTTGCGGGGGTCTATCTTCCTTGCCGCTGTTGGGTCAACCCTTTCAAGATGCCGATACAAGGAATCACCCCCCTCCCTGGCCGCCCTTTCCTCCATTTGGCGCCTAAAGTCATAATCAGGGGGGACTTGGGGGATATGCCAGCCCTCAAGCACTGACCACACATAAAGACCACTACCCCCCACCACCAGTGGTAGCTTGCCTCGTTGCAGAATATCTTCCATCGCTTTATAGGCTAGGGGCTGATAAAGGGCCAGGCTGAAAGTTTCATCGGGGTTGACTACGTCAATAAGGTGATGAGGTATGAGGGCGCGTTCTTCGGGGCTTGGCTTGGCGGTGCCGATATCCATATAGCGGTAGACTTGACGGCTGTCAGCGCTGACAATCTCACCATCGAAGGTCTGGGCCAGGGAAAGAGCTAGCTTGCTCTTACCTATAGCAGTGGGACCCACGATGGCAATAACCCACTTCATTCTCTCTTGGCTTCAGCAGTTTGTTCCACAATACTGAGAAATTCCACCGCTTTCAGGCTAGCTCCTCCTACCAGAGCACCATCAATTTCTGGCTGAGCCACAAACTCAGCGATATTAGCACCGGTGACGCTGCCACCATATTGGATGCGTATGGCTTGGGCAAATTGCTCACTATATAATTGAGAAAGGATATGACGTATAAGCCCGATAGTGGTATTGGCTTGTTCCCCGGTAGCTGCCTTGCCAGTGCCGATGGCCCAGACTGGCTCGTAGGCAATAACCAATCCCTGTGGGGAGTCAATCTCAGCCAAAGCTCCTTTCACTTGCCTGGTCACCACTTCCTCTGTTTTACCCGCCTCATTCTCTTCCAAACGTTCCCCAACACACAGGATAGGCTTAAGCCCGAACCTCAGCGCTGCTTTAACCTTCTTATTGACTATTTCGTCCGTCTCCCTGAAATACTGTCGCCTCTCAGAATGACCCAGGATGACATATTCGCAAAGACCGGCTAGCATCAGGGGAGAGACCTCGCCAGTGTAGGCTCCTTTCTCCTCAAAATATAGATTCTGCGCCCCCAGCTTAATAGAGGAATCAGCTATAAGCTCACCAACAGCGGTAAGAGAAATAAAAGGAGGGCAGAGGACCTTTTCCACCCTCTCTATTTCATCCAGCCGGCCCCGCATCTCCTGAACCAGCTCGACGGCTTGCTCAACAGTGGTGTTCATCTTCCAGTTGCCAGCGATTATCGGTAGACGCATATATTGCCCCCTTCTTAAGCACCAAACTTGGTTAGCTTTAGGGCGTTAGCTAGGGCTAAGGGCATAACCTCTAAGGCAGGAAATCTTCCCAAGGAGCCTTTAGCACAGGCTCGCTCAGAAAACTCAACCACATCATCAGGTCGGCAAAATCGAGAACACAGCAGGAAAGGAACAGGGTGCCAGCTATGAGCCTTCAGTAGAGTCGGGGTTGAGTGGTCGCCAGTAACTACAATTACCTCCGGCTGGAGGTTCAATAGCTGAGGCAGAGCAGCATCAACCTCCTCTATAACCTGCACCTTTCTTAAGAAATCACCATCTTCACCAGCAGTATCGCTCTGCTTTATATGAAGGAAGAAAAAATCATGGCTGGCATAGTGCCTAGTGAGAGCAGCAAACTCCTCTTCTATGGAGTCACCGCTGCCTACCACCTCCATCCCAACTAATTTAGCCAGCCCTCGATACATAGGATAGGTAACGATAGCTGCTGGTCTTAACTTATATACTTCGTTCATAGTAGGAAAGTGGGGATACTGAGAAAAGCCACGCAATAAGACCATGTTAGCTGGGTAGGAATTAGCCAGAATAGCTTTTGCTTTGCCAATAAACTCATTGGCCAGGGCAGCAGTTTCTCTCGCTTCAGGGGAGAGGGCGACAATCTGGTTAGGCCTCAGGCCTACCTTCTGGGGGTCAGAGTCACCGAGCTCAGGGCAGAGGTTATCCCCTCGAAAGACTATTACAAAGCGATGCTCCTTAACCGGGGAAACCAGCAATTGGATTTCATTTACTTTGATCTGGCTTAATTGTTGACATAACTCAATACATTTCTCAGTAGAGATACGCCCCGCGCGGCGATCCGAGATGATACCTTCATTGTCTATGGTGCAAAAATTCCCTCTGGCTGCCACATCCCCCTCCTGAAGGGGGAAGTCTATACCCAAGGCCTCCAGAACGCCTCTCCCAATAGTAAACCTGAAGGGGTCATAGCCAAAGAGAGCCAGGTGAGCCGGGCCACTACCAGGGGTCAGCCCGGGGCTGATGGGCTCCACAAGCCCGCAGATGCCCTTCTTTGCCAAGGAATTGAGGTTGGGGGTCTGGGCGGTTTCCAGCTCTGTCTTCTCAGTCTCAGGGTGGGGCAGCCCTCCCAGCCCATCAATAACCACCAGGACTATCTTGGAAGGAGAAGGGATGGAAATTTCCTTGATTTGCTCTAATATGGCCGTCCCTCCTTATCCAGCAGGGCAGCTACCCCAGGCAAGGGTTTGCCCTCAAGGAACCTAAGGGAGGCACCTCCACCAGTGGAAACGTGGGTCATCTTATGCACCAAACCCATCTCTTCTATCGCTTCAGCAGTGGAACCACCTCCGATGATCGTGGTTGCATCAAGACTTGCCAGCACTGCTGCTATAGCACTAGTTCCCTTCCGGAATTGAGGTAACTCAAATACACCCACTGGCCCATTCCAGATAACCGTCTTGCACTTGCGCAACTTGGCTTCAAATAGCTCGATAGTTCTTGGGCCGATGTCCATAACATACCAGCCTGAAGGCACATTAGTTATGGAAACAGTTTTGAACTTGGCTTGAGAGTCAAACTTGTTGGCCACCACAACATCAGTGGGAAGAACGAGGTGAACCCCCTTCTTTGCTGCTTTATCCATTAGCTGTTGGGCAAGCCCAATCTTCTCTTCTTCCACCAGAGATTGTCCCATATTGTATGTCAAGGACTTGAGGAAAGTGGGGCCCATGCCGCCAGCAATAAGCAAGGAATCGACCTTATCCAGCACGTTCTCCAGCAACCCCATCTTGTCGCTCACCTTTGCTCCACCAATAAGAGCTGCAAAGGGGCGAGTGGGATTATTCAACGCTCCGCCCATAATCTCCAGCTCTTTTTCGATCAAGAAGCCAGCCACCGAGGGAAGATATTGAGTGATACCCACCGTAGAGGCATGAGTTCGATGCGCAGTGCCGAAGGCATCATTGACAAAGATTTCTGCCAGTCGAGCTAGAGCTTGGGCAAAGGCTGGATCGTTTTTCTCCTCTTCAGGGTGAAAGCGAAGGTTTTCCAACATCAAAGCCTCGCCTTCCTTCAGAGTAGCAGCCAGTTGTTCCACTTCCGGTCCGATACAATCCCCAGCCATCCTCACCTCTTGACCTAGAAGCTGAGAGAGGCGCTGAGAAACTGGGGCTAAACTTAACCCCTCTACCCTACCCTTGGGTCGCCCCAGATGAGAGCAAAGGATAACCTTAGCCTTCTTATCCAGCAGATATCTGATAGTAGGCAACACCACCCGAATACGGGTGTCATCAGTAATAGCTCCGCTCTGAGGATCCAGAGGTACATTGAAGTCTACCCTGACCAATACCCTCTTTCCCTCAACCTTGATATCTCTAACTGTCCTTTTGTTCAATACCCCCTCCTTAATTTTTTCTTGTCAATAGATATCTCCAGCCTTTCCTTTATCTTTCTCACCTCCTCTACTGCCTCGGGTGTAGACTCAAAGATACCCCACCCCCGACGGTCAGCCTCTACAATCTTAAGGTTATAGTTGACAAAGCCTAGAACCTCAAACCCGGGAAGGTTATCAATAATAAACTGTCGATCAGCATCGCTTTGAGTCTTAGACCCAACCACATAGCATTCGCCGATGCCTAGGTCTTCAGCTAACCTCTTTATTGCCCTAGCTGTCTCGAGGCTTCTTTGCCCCGGCTCCACCACTATAATGAAAGCCTCTACTCCCTGGGCAGTGCCCCTTCCCAAATGTTCTAATCCAGCATCCATATCCATAATAACCACCTCGAACCTTTCCAGCAACAAATGGGCTAAGAGGCTCCTAAGCAAGGCACTTTCAGGGCAAATACATCCTGTGCCACCCCCTTTCACTGTGCCCATCACCATCAGCCTGACATTATCCTTTTGAACTGAGAAACGCTCAGGTATGTCATCAACCTTGGGATTGAGCTTAAAATAAGTCCCGCTAGTGCCTGGCTTTGCCCCAGTACGTTGTTCAATCAAATCCTTGAGCTCAACGATAGGGGTAATACGGCGGGCCTCCTCCACAGGGATGCCTAGTGCTGTAGCCAAGTTAGCATCAGGATCAGCATCAATAGCAATAACCTTTTTCCCCTCAGCAGCGTAAATCCTAGCCAGCAGGCTGGCAACGGTAGTTTTGCCTACACCGCCTTTCCCAGCAACAGCTAATTTCATCCCTTCCTCTTGAGTGAAAAGACATTTTCATTATAAGACATATGACGGCGTCTTAACAATGCAGCAAGAGGAGAAAGCATTTACTAATGGATGCAGGTGAGATTTTGAAACACTCTCAGGGGAAGCGTTTGAATTTCGCATGAAATATATGTATAATCATATTTAGCAGTTGAAGGAGCTTAGTATGAACAGTAATCACCTAGAAGAAGCAATGCCAAAGTTCTATGGATCTGTCACCGTTGGTGAACGAGGTCAGGTGGTTATCCCTGTTGAGGCGCGCAAGGAGTTTAGGCTCGAGCCAGGTGCTAAGCTACTTGTGTTTGGCGGCCCACACAGGGGCGGCATGATACTTACCAGGGCAGAGTCCGTAACAGAATTCCTATCGAGAGCTATGGCTCGCCTAGCTCAATTTGAGGAGATGCTCCGGACCGATACCGAACCTCTGAGTCCGACGGAATAGAGCTATTGCCAAGATATGCTGATAAGAGAGGAGACCTGCAAGTTATGAGCTGGCTTACCAGGATTTCCATAGCTAACCGCTGGGTAACCCTTCTGATAGCACTGGCTATCATCATAGGTTCCATCTTTGCCACCCTCCAACTTAAGACGGAACTCATACCTGACATCGAACTGCCTTACGCAGTAGTCTTTGGCATGCACCAGGGATACTCTCCTGAGGAGGTAATGACCAAGATAAGCAAGCCTGCGGAAGACGAAATCCAGAGGGTCGGTGGTCTGAAGCACATAGAATCTACATCCATGGAAAATACTGGCTTCGTTTTCGCCACCTTTGAATACGGGACAGACATGAACGCGGCTGAAAGGGAGATCAAGCAACGCATAGAAGCTAATAGCGATCTCCGTGACTTGGTGCAGTCGGGCGGTGAGCTGTATGTAGGCCGCATAAGCTTTGAGATGATACCCCTGGTCTGGGTGACAGTGTCCAGCGATACCGGTATGAGCGGTGCTCAATTGCGAAGCGTAGCCGAAGATTTGGCAGACAAAGTGTCTGTTGTTGAAGGCATCCTCCGAGAAGAGACGCCCTTCATGAAACCTGTGGAGATAGAGGGTGGTGAGGAGAATGTCCTGGTTATTCCCAAAGCCGATGCCATGAATGACTATGGTATTCCCGTGTCCTGGCTGGTATCCACCCTAAAGGCACAGAGTGAGTACGGGTCTTTGCAGGATGTTCGAGATACTCCTCTGCTATCCAATTCTGCTCTTAGGGTGGACGATGTGGCCGATGTAGTGGCACCGGTGCCCACTTCCTACACCAATGGCGCTCCCAGCGTGAGCATCATCTGGAGAAAGGATCCAGAGGCCAACACTGTTGATGTGGCCAATGCCATTTTGGCCAAGATAGCGGAGTTTGAGGCAAGCGAGGATTCTGCCGGTGTCGACGTTACCGTGGTCATGGACCAGTCTGATTACATCAAGAGAAGCATCAATGACCTAACACGGAATGCCATCATCGGTGTCGTCCTGGCAGGGATAATAATTGTCATATTCTTGTGGGCAGTCCGTGCCTCCTTGATTGTTACTGTGTCCATTCCCATCAGCATCGTCATTGCCTTTCTCCTGATGTATGCCTTTGATGTCACTATCAACATCTTGACTCTGGGTGGCCTGGCAATCGCTGTAGGCAGGATAGTGGACAATAGCATAGTTTCCCTGGAGAACATCTACCGCCACTTGCAGCGGGGAGAGAGCTTTCGTCAGGCGACCATTGATGGTATCAAAGAGATAGCTATGCCCATCACCTCAGCCACCATCGCTACAGTGGCTATATTCGTACCACTTATAGTCGTGGGTGGTCTGGTAGGAGAGATGTTCCGCCCCTTCGCCCTGACGGTAACCTTTGCCCTCTTGGCCTCTCTCGTTGTTGCCCTGATGCTGGTGCCACCTCTGGCCAGTTGGATTGGTAGGGGAAAGGTAAGCTTCGAGGGGTCCGACAACTGGTATACCAGGGGCTATACCAAGGTGTTGCGCTGGTCGCTGGGGCATCGTGCCCTTACCCTACTGATTGCCTTGGGGCTTTTCATCGCCAGCATATTCATACTTCCTCTGCTGGGTACTTCCTTTATCCCCTCCGGCGGAGACAAGATGGTATCAGTGGAAATCCAGATGCCTTTTGGGAATGACCAAGACCTGGTCCAGAAGATAGGAGAGGTGGAGCAGAAAATCGAGCAGCTTGGGCAGGAGGAAGGGAAGATCAGGAACTACTATGCCTACCTGGGCAGCCTGATGGGTGAGATGGAGAGGGGCGTAGCCTCTATCACGATCGATCTCTCGAACGACGCAGACGTAGAACAACAGGCTAAGACCCTGCGTCAAAAGTGCGAGCTTATTCCTGAGACATCACCCACCACCATCAAAGTCACACCGGGGGGCATGGAAGAGGAGATGATGGGTGTTGGCAGCTTGGAGGTCAGGGTCATTGGCGATAAAGAGGGCAGTCTGGAGCCAGTGCAAGAGGTCACCAGAATCCTAACGGAAAGGATTCAAGCGTTGGAAGCTAAAGGAGATATAGACAATCTGGAAAGCGCCCTAGTCATAAACCGAACCGATGCCACCAGGCAGTGGACGGACTTTGGGCTTGCCCTTACTGCCACGGGGCAGGCTAGCGTTGAAGAGGCGATGGGACTACTGGAGCTGGAGTGGGCCATGATGCGCTTTGGTTGGCCCATAGAGCCGCTGGGCCAGACTAGTCCCACTGTGGAGATTGACGGTGTTCTCACAGAGATTTCAGTCCCAGGAATAGTCAAGTCCCTCAGTGACCTAGATACCATCGAGGAACTGAGAATTGGAGCGGCAAGCCCGGTGAAACTGGGCGATCTGGCTGACGTGGAGTGGGGCCCTGCAGAGTATCACCGTGCTGAGGGAGGATACTCCGGGACTATCGTTGCCAGGATAGCCACCGATGACGTGGGGGCTGTCAACCGGGAAGTGCAGGAGATAATTGATGGTCTGGAGCTTCCTGACGGCGTCAGTGAGATCAAGATGGGTGGCATAGCGGAGCAGATGGCGGAGGGCTTCTCCGATATGTTTATCGCCATAGCCATTGCCATAGGGATAGTCTTCATGGTGCTGGCAATCAGCTTTCGCTCCTGGCTTATGCCTTTGCTGATCATGGTCAGTATGCCTCTGGCGTCGATTGGAGCGGTGCTGGCACTACTGGTAACAGGAAAAGAGCTAGGCATGTCTGCTATGATGGGCATCCTGATGCTGGTGGGTATTGTGCTCACCAATGCTATCGTACTCCTCACCTTTGTAGATGACCGCCGCAAGGAGGGATACGGTGCCCACGATGCTCTGATTGATGCAGGTCGCATTCGTCTCCGCCCTATACTGATGACAGCACTAACGACCATGATTGCCCTGGTGCCTCTGGCTGTCGGTCTTGGGGAAGGTGTACTCATGGCTGCCGAGTTGGGAGTGGTGGTTATCGGTGGGCTATTCTCGTCAACTCTGCTGACCCTTCTGGTTATACCGGTGCTCTACAGCTTGACTGAGCGTTTGCGTCGCCATGCCCCTTTGCAGTCCGATTCCCCACGGGGAAAGGCTGGTCATATCAGTAACTTATAGCCTCGTTGAAGGTCTGCGCCATCGCTGCACCACTTCATAATCCCGCTTTGTGCCTTTAAGCAAAAGTTCCCTTTACTAAGATAGTCACAGAGACCCCAGCCTTCAGGCTGGGGAGCTTCACTAGCTCCAGCCTCCAAAAGTGGCCTTCAGGTCACTTATCTTATGGCGCTGTAAACACCACCATTGGGGGTAGTAGGTGATGCTCTCCGCCCTAAAAGGCAGAGTCTCTGGATAATCCCCTCTGAGAAGAAGCTAGACGAACTCTAGGGTATGGATTAAAATTTAGCTGATCTGTCTATGTTTTAGGGGGATCTAGCTTGAAAATGGATTTTGCTGCGGCACGAGCCGCGCTAATTGAACACCTGAGGTATGAGATAAAGGACGAGAGGGTGCTCAGCACCATGGGGCGTGTTCCCCGGGAGCTGTTCGTCTCCAGCGCTCATCAGCAGGCAGCCTACGAGGATAGACCACTCCCTATCGAACTAGGGCAAACAATTTCCCAGCCCCTTATTGTGGCTATGATGACCGAGGCTTTAGAGCTAAGCGGTAGAGAAAGAGTGCTGGAGATAGGCACTGGCAGCGGCTATCAGGCAGCCATTCTAGCTGAACTCGCTCACTGGGTAGTCACTGTAGAGCGGCACCACCAACTGGCTGAGAAAGCCAAGGAAGTATTAGACAAACTGGGCTATACCAATATCGAGGTTCATCTAGCTGAGAGGAGGCTAGGCTGGTGCCAAGGAGCACCCTATGATGCTATAATAGTTACCGCTGGTGCTCCCAAGGTTCCCCAGGAGCTCCTAGACCAGCTCGCCCCTGGTGGACGCTTAGTGATTCCTGTTGGCTCTCGCTATGAACAGGACTTGTTAAAGGTTATCAAGCGAGACCATAAATTCACTACCCAGAACCTGGGTCCTTGCCGTTGGGTCCCTCTTGTTGGCGAAGAGGCATGGAGTGAGGAATAGATCTTTAAGCTCCCTGCTCCTTTCCCTGGCCTCAAAGCATTATCCAACCACAAACCTTGCAATTACCCACTTTGCGCAAACCAATCATCCGTCGTGATGGTAGTCATGACGCTACAGCTTTGATAGTCGTAGCATCGCCTCTCCTGAGGCAACGAATAATACCAATCGTCACAATTGCTACCATATAATGCTGGTTCTCCCTCCCCTCGCGGGAGGGAGTTAGAGGGAGGGGGAATTTCACCCTCACCCTAGCCCTCTCCCTTCAAGGGAGAGGGAATAACCTGTTCTCTCCTTTCTACGACCGAAGCTATTACGTTTGGCTTAAAATCATGAAGGGCGGGAGCATTTTAGTGAAAACTGGGTAATTGCGAGAACCACAAACCCATTGACTAGAGAAGTAGAGCATAATATAATCCTAAGATGCCCAAGGGGAATTTAGGGGCTTCCAAGACTTAACTAAGAGGTGCAGTTTGTCAATAGATTGGGAACTGGCGATAAAGATTGGTGTTGGTGGTTACGGGATGACCATCCTTATCTTGATCATCCTAGCTTTAGTGACCTTGGCTGTGGGATTGATATTGCAGAGAACTGCAAAGGGTGAAAAGGGGGGTGGAACTGAAAAAGGTGAGGGATAAGTAGAACATGTTTGGTTGGTACGAGTGGGGGGGGTTGTACTGGGGCAATTATGTAATGCTTCTTATTGGCGGGGTTCTTATCTACCTTGGCGTTGCCAAGAAGATGGAGCCCCTTTTATTAGTGCCTATAGGATTCGGCATCTTTTTGGTTAACCTTCCTTTGGGTGGGGTGATGGTGCCCCTGAAAGATGTGCCCGAAGGGTGGGGATTAGATGAGATGTTGAAGGGGATAGGGGAGGGAAGGGTAGGAATATTAAACCTATTGTACAAATATGGAATAGAGAGTGAGATAATTCCTTTACTCATCTTCCTTGGTGTGGGGGCAATGATAGATTTTGCTCCCACCATCGCCCGCCCCATATCCTTTCTCTTTGGTGCCGCAGCTCAGCTAGGCGTTGTTGTTGTCTTTCTCATTGCCTACCTTGCCGGGTGGTTCACTGTGAGGGAGGCAGCTTGCGTAGGCATCATCGGTGGCTCTGATGGACCGCCAACAGTCTATCTCACCGTGGCTCTTGCTCCTCAATTGCTGGGGCCGATTACCTTAGTGGCTTATTCCTATATGGCTCTGGTGCCCATTCTTCAACCGCCGATAATAAGACTGCTCACCACCAAGAAGGAGCGGGCGATATATATGAAGCCCCAGGTGCGTGAGGTTTCCAGGTTAGAGACCATCCTTTTCCCTATAGTGGTCTTTATAGTCGCTACCCTGCTTGTCCCCAAGTCAGCCCCCCTTATCGGCATGCTTATGTTTGGCAATCTACTGCGAGCCAGCGGTGTGACCGACAGGCTGGCTCAGTCTGCGAGTGGAGTATTCATCGATGTGTTAACCTTCCTCCTGGGTTTGTGTGTGGGGGCATTGATGCCCGCGGAGGTATTTTTCAAACTAGAAACCCTAGCCATAATTGGTCTAGCAGTGGTAGCCTTTGCCCTTTCTACCGCTGGGGGGTTGTTGGCAGCCAAATTTGTAAACCTATTCTTAAAGGAACCCATAAACCCCATAATAGGTGCCGCCGGGGTGTCAGCAGTGCCTATGGCAGCCAGGGTAGCACAAAAAGAGGGACAAAAGGCAAACCCAAGGAACTTCCTGCTAATGCATGCCATGGGTCCTAATATGGCAGGGGCTATTGCTACCTCAGTAATTGCTGGGATATTCCTAGGTATGATTCCTTGAATCAGATGAAAAGTGGACATAGCTTTCATTTGGATAAGGTTTGTTCTCTGCGTAGCCATCATTTTTATTGCCGGAAGGAAAGTAGCCAGATATGGAGATATTATTGCCACCAAGACAGGGCTGGGGGGGCTATGGATTGGTCTGGTTTTACTGGCAGTAATTACCTCTCTACCTGAGCTGTTTACTGGCATAGGCGCTGTTACTCTGGTGGAAGCCCCCGATATAGCCATAGGCGACCTCTTTGGTTCCAACGTTATTAACCTGCTGATTCTGGCTTTTCTGGACATTGCCTACCACAACAGACCGCTGCTGACTGCCGCCAGCTTGAGGCATTTGCTGCCAGCAGAACTGAGTATGGTGCTGGTTGCCTTGGCCACAGTTTGCATCTTTATCAGCAGCAGGGTTTATGACCTGGGCATAGGCTGGGTAGGAATCTATACCCCAATCCTCATTCTTCTATACCTATTTATGATGAGGGTGATCTTTACCCGTGAACAACGCCAAAACCTCCAACCTTCCCAAGATATAGAGGCTTTAAAATACGAGCCTCTATCCTTGAGGAGGACTTATCTTTATTTCGCTCTAGCCTCGATGTTTGTTATTGGAGCAGGAATATGGCTGGCATTCATTGGTAAGGATATCGCTGAGGTTACCGGCTGGGGTGAAAGCTTTGTGGGAAGCCTTTTTATTGCCTTTACCACCTCATTGCCTGAAATTAGCGTCTCTTTTGCTGCCCTGCGAATAGGTGCGGTGAATATGTCTATAGGTAATATAATTGGCAGCAATCTATTTAATATGACTATTATTAGCATATGTGACCTTTTCTACTGGCGGGGACCCATTCTGGCTCATGTCTCGGAAAGCCATGCCTTCACCGGACTAATAGTGATGGGAATGACAGTCATATTCCTTGCCGGGCTTATCTCTCGAACTCGACATAAAATCCTCGGCATTAGCTGGTATGGTCCCCCTTTGATAGCGCTATTCCTTTTGGGAGCTTATATTAATTTCACCATGAGCGACTAAGTTTGAGAGCGTTTGTTAACAGTAAGTGTCACTCTGAGCGAAGCGAAGAGTCTATAAGGAGATTCTTCGCCCATAGGGCTCAGAATGACAAAAAATAAAATTATTAAGCATTCTTAAGTTTGACTGTAGTAGTACCTTATAATATACTTCTATCGCTAAAGTAATGCGGGTCTTTAAACCCGCCTGAAGCAGACCAAAGGGGAGGTCCAAAAAACTGATGTAGGGGAGACTCTCGTGGTCTCCCAAAAAGTGGGGAGGGGACAAGCCCCTCCCCTACAAGAATGTTTTTTTAGACCTGTAAAGGTCTTGCATTACATTAAACAGCCTCGCTAAGGCAGGGAGGTAGAATGGCAATAAGCACTTACGCAGACAGGTATAGATACTGGAGATACAATGCTTTTAGATGGCGATATGAACTAGGTATAGTGCAAAAAGTCTGTCTCGCCCTGGGTATGGCTTGTCTTACCGGGCTAATGGCTCAAATCAAGTTCCCTGTTCCTTGGTCCCCGGTGCCTATTACAGGACAAACCTTTGCTGTATTACTCAGTGGTGTGCTGCTAGGAAAATGGTATGCCGGATTGAGTCAGGGCTTTTATGCTGGGATAGGAGCTTGTGGCATGCCCTGGTTTGCTGGCTGGTCAGGTGGTATCAGTTACCTTACCGGTGCAACCGGAGGATACATAATAGGTTTCATCCTAGCGGCTCTCTTTTTGGGATACTTCACCGATACCTTTATTAACTCGCGGAAATTTCTCCCTATGCTCGGACTAATGCTCTTTGCTAACTTCGTCCTAATACACGGAGTGGGGTTACTATGGTTGAGTACCTTCCCCTATGAAGAATGGTTTAAAAACTCCTCTGTTCTTGGGTTAGGTCCTTATGAAGGAAGAGGCCTCTTGCCTTTACTTATGATTGGCACCATACCATATATCCTTGGTGACATAACTAAAGCTGCAGCCGCTGCGGTGCTGACAAAAGGGATCGCCCCGAAGGAAGCTTATAACGGGGAGGTGGACATTGGACGGAAGTGGCGGATTCCTTGAGATTGTCTACGGGCAAACCTGAGAACGCTCGTGCCTTGTGATCTCGTTCAGACTCTTAAGGGTCAAGGTGACAAGTAAACGGTCTCGATATAGGCGATGTGAGCTCTGCTTGTGGGTTTACCCTGAAGTTTTGGGATGGACTTCTTAAATTATGGAAATCACTTGGCTAGGACATTCTTGCTTTAAGATTAAAGGTAAAGAGGTAACATTAGTTACCGATCCTTACGATGAAAGCCTAGGTTATCCCTGGGTTAAGCCCACAGCGAACATCGTGACCTTGAGTCATCACCATCCTGGTCATAGCTACTCAGCCGGCGTAGATGGCAGTCCTAAAGTGCTCGACCGGCCCGGTGAATATGAGATTAGTGATGTTTTCATCATTGGCCTCTCTAACTTCCATGACTCAGAGGAAGGTAAAACTCGGGGAAGCAATATTACCTACCTTATCGAAATGGAAGATATTACGCTCTGCCACCTAGGTGACCTAGGTCACTTGCCTTCGCCACGCCAGTTGGAAGAGTTGAGCGATACAGCAGTGCTATTCGTTCCGGTGGGTGGTGTCTCCACCGCAGATGCAAAAATGGCGGCTGAGATAGTGAGGTTCCTTAATCCCAAGGTTGTCATTCCTATGCACTACAAGACAGAAGTGGTAACTTGGCTTGAGCCCTTGAGCAAATTCATTCAAGAAATGGGGCTGAGGGAGGTTATCCCTCAGCCTAAGCTTTCTGTCACTAGGTCAAGTCTTCCCTTAGAAACAAAGGTTATAGTTTTAGACTATCTTCCCCAGTGATTTACTTAATCTCAGCGGTGGCGCCAGCCGCCTCCAGCTTCTCTTTAATAAGATTTGCTTCCTCTTTAGAGATCCCTTCTTTCACTGCCTTAGGGGCACTTTCCACTAGCTCCTTTGCTTCCTTCAGCCCCAGAGTAGTTACCTCTCGTACCACTTTAATCACATTTATCTTATTGGCACCTATCTCTTTGAGGATAAGGTTAAACTCTGCTTTCTCCTCTACCTCTGGTGGCGGCGCTGCTGCAGCTGCAGCTGGGGCTGCCATAGCTACAGGGGCAGCACTAACCCCAAACTCCTCTTCTAGGGCCTTCACTAGCTCCGCTAGCTCGAGAACAGTCATGTTCTTGATAGCGGATATTATTTCCTCCTTTGTCACTGCTTTAACCTCCTTCTAGTTGTTGTTTTCTTGCCTGTAAGACTCTAACGATTCCCGTTAGGTTAGCACTAAGAACTGCCAACAGCGAGGAAATTGGCGCCTGCATCTGTCGCATCAACTGACTGACCAGTATGTCTCTTGGAGGAAGTGTAGAGAGAGCTATTATCTCATCAGGACTAAGCAATCTCTCCTTGAGCAGGCCTCCCTTAATACTAAGGGAAACTTTGGCTGAGCGGATGTATTCGCTCAGTACTCTGGCTGGCTCAGAAAACTCGCCATAACCGAAAGCTATTGCAGAAGGGCCTTTCAAGAGGTTCTTCAGTCCTTCTTTACCAGCTCTCTCTGCAGCGATACGGGCTAAGTTATTCTTGACCACATGGTATTCAGTGCCGGACTCCCCTAGCTGGCGACGCAACTGGCCCATTTCGCTAACTGTCATTCCCCGATAGTCTGTGACAATGGCTACTTTGCAATTTAGAAGCCATTCCTCAACTCTCTTAACAGCTTCCTCTTTTTTCTCTCGGATCATCTCTTTCTCCTTATTATTTCCAGCCTTAAAAATTAAGCCCCAGAGGTTAGTGACCCCGGGGCAGTAAAGACTAGTTCCAGACCACCACACTCACCTCTGCAGGCAAATGCTTTAAGCCTCAGGGACACCTGCTGTCTACGGCAAGATCATAACTTTATATGGCGAATATCTAAAGAATCATATCCTCCTTATTTTACGGCGGTTCGCCGATAATGGTAACCCCACAGACAAAGTTTCCAGGATGGCCACCCTGATTATGGGCCAGACCAAGCTTGACGTCCTTCAATTGGCGGGAGGGCTCCTCTGCCTTTCCCTGGAACTGCTTATAGAACTCGTAAACCTCCCTGCCTCCGCTAGCACCAGCAGGGTGGCCAAAGGACTTTAACCCGCCGCTTATGTTTATGGGTATCTCTCCTCCCTGCTCCCAGGCCCCGGACTCGATATCTTCTTTGGCGTGCCCTTTCTCACAGATACCCAGGGATTCGACCGCTATTAGTTCAGCGATGGAGAAGCAATCGTGAACCTCAGCCATGCTCAGTTCCTTCCTGGGGTTCTTTATTCCGGCCATCTCATAGACCTGCTTGGCCGCTGCCTCAGTTTCCTCCCACGTAGTGTATTCGTAGTCAGTCCTCTCTTTGCCCCAACCCGGACCACAGGCGATCCCCGATGCTTTGATGGTGATGTAATCACCCTTGGGCCTGAAGGCCTTAGCGTCCTCGGTGCGGCATAGGATGGCCGCCGACGCTCCATCGTTCACCCCACAGCAGTCAAGAAGCCCTAGGGGCCAGGCTATTATGGGGGCATTGAGCACCTGCTCGACAGTTATGGTGTTCCGCAGCCAGGCCTTTGGATTTCGAGACCCATTATAGTGGCTTTTCACTGATATCTTGGCCAGCAGCCTTTTACCCTCCTCTGGACTTAGCCCATACTTGGAAAAGTACTTAGTGGCCGCCAGGGCGTAACGGGCTACTGCGCCGCCGATCTCTGGGGCTGCTCCGTAGACAGGATGCCACTTGCCAGGGTAGGCTTGCCCAATTCCCCCAAAGCCAGCGTCCTTCAACTTGTCCCAGCCTACTGCCAGGACAAGGTCATAAGTCTTGGAGGCCAGCCCCAGAGCCGCCCCTCTGATAGTCTCGGCACCAGTGCCGCAGGCATTCTCCACCCGGGTAACCGGTATGAACTGCAACTGCAGGGCGCTGGAGAGAATGATTGCCGTCATAGCTGTATCAGACGCGGTGTATCCCACCCAGGCAGCCTGAATATCCTTCGCCTCCACCCCGGCGTCCTCGAAAGCCTCAGAGGCAGCATCTACAATCAAATCAACGGGATCCTTGTCCCAAAGCTCGCCAAAAGGGGTACAACCCATGCCAACTATGGCCACTTTGTCTTTTAAGCTTTCCATTTTCTCTCCTTAGCACCTTATTGGGCGGACCCGCCAGAAGTAGTTGTGCAGCCCCGACCCTTCAAGTTGTATCCTGAAAGTCATCTCAACAGGCATTCCCACTTCGATCTTGGAGGTATCCCGGTCTGTCATCACGCTGTAGAACCTGCCGCCCCCGTCTAAGTCGACTACAGTAAAAACCTTGGGCAGCACTACTTCCATAGCCCTCTCATCCATGCTAAAAGTGAACACCTTGCCTCTCTTGTCAGAGAGCCTGATGAGTTCAAAGTTGTCTTTAGCTTGACAATATATGCATATCCTCTGCCTGGGGTACTGGATGTTTCCGCAGGCCCGACACTTCTGCCCGTAGAGGGCAAAAAGGTGCTGGCGTTCCCGCCATATTACTGGCAGAGAAGAGCGGCGCGCTGGGCGACGCCCAGCTTCCCCTTCCATAAGTTCGCGCATTTCCACATACTTCCCGTAGCTGGGGAGCATAAGTTTTGATTCCAGGTGGCGCTTTATCCCTCTTCTGTCTCTCACTTTCTCGATTTGCTCAGTTACCCGCAGGAGAAAAGCATCAGCGCCGTCTCCATAGGTGGCGTACAGTATCCTGTCATCTGGCTTGGCCTCCTCCAGGGCAGCTACTAGAATCATAGGTGCCAGGGCTGTGCCTGCATTACCTACCGAGTCAAACATGGGAGACTGTACCTGTGTCTTGGCATCGAGTCCCATGGCTCTTGCCATTGTAGCGTGTGTCCTAGCATCGGGACCGTAGAAGGCTGCTTTGGCAATGTCCTTCGGGCTCAATTGATGTTTTTTGAGTAGCGCTGAGACTGCTTGAGGTAGGATTCTCAGGTAACCTTCCTCTCTAATGAATCGCTCTTCCCAGGTTTGCATATAACTATCTTCTGGCTTTCGCCACACATCTACGAACTCGCTTGACAGATGGTAGCTTCCCTCAATGTCCACAGCTACATCGGAGTCTCCTATGAGAAGAGCAGCCGCACCGTCTCCAAAGATAGCTTCGAAGTCAGAGTTTGGAGCAGGGATGCGGCGTTCAGCAGCAGCTACCACAACCCTCCTGACTGAACCAGCCTGGACAGCATCCATAGCTGCCTTCATAGCACTGCTTGCCCCTCTCAGAGAATGGGCGACATCCATGGTCAGTATATCTTCCCGGAGATCAACAGCAGCCCTTATTATGCTGGCTGATTGCTTTTCCACATAGGGAGGCGATGCTGTAGCGAAGTAGAGTCCATCAACCTGCTGGCGATCCATGCCATTTAAACAGTCCAAAACAGCCTCTACCCCCATGGTCAGGCTATCTTCATCGGCATTGGCTACTGCCTTTTCCCCTCTACCAAGGGACTTCGTCCACATTGCACCGATAGCCTCTCGACTCAGTCTGTAAATGGGAATGTAGGCACCATATGAAACTATACCTAACATCCTTTCCTCCATAAATAATTAAGCGTCTGGAGCTCCGGTAATAGTAATACCGCAAACGAATTGACCTGGGAAGCCACCCTGGTTGTGAGCTAGTCCAAACTTTACGTCCTTCAATTGACGCGATGGCTCTTCGGCCTTTCCCTGGAACTGGGTATAGAACTCGAAGACTTCCCGGCAGCCGCTGGCGCCAATAGGGTGTCCAAAGGATTTCAGCCCACCACTTATATTTATTGGTATCTCCCCTCCCTGCTCCCAGGCACCCCCGTCCACATCCTCCTTGCCATGCCCGTACTCACAGATACCCATGGATTCCACTGCTATCAATTCAGCGATGGAGAAGCAGTCATGAACCTCAGCCAGGCTCAGCTCCTTTCGAGGATTCTTTATCCCTGCCTGAGCGTAAGCTTGCTTGGCAGCCGACTCGGTGGCATCCCAGTAGGTGAAGTCGTAATCGGTCCTCTCCTTCCCCCAGCCCGGGCTGGCAGAGATGCCGAGGCCCTTAATGGTTATGTAGTCATGAGGATGGTTAGCAGCGAATTTTCTAACATCCTCAGTGCGACAAAGAATGGCTGCTGCTGCGCCGTCGGTTACCCCACAGCAATCGAAAAGCCCTAGAGGCCAGGCAATTATGGGGGCATTCATCGCCTGCTCTACTGTTATCTCTCGCCTCAGGTGGGCCCGCGGGTTTCGGGCGCCATTGTAGTGACTCTTTACCGAAATCTTGGCCAGTGTTCTCTTGCCTTCCTCCTTACTCAAACCGTATTTACGGAAGTATGCAGTAGCTGCCAGAGCATAGCGCCCTGGCGCAGCACCAAACTCTGCAGCGTAGAGCGGATACCACTTACCTGGAGCTCCTGCCATGGCCAACCCGCCAAAACCAGTATCCTTCAACTTTTCATATCCCAGCGCCAGGACAAGATCATATTGCTTGGAAGCTAGCCCATAGGCAGCTCCTCGTATTGCCTCTGCCCCAGAGCCGCAACCATTCTCCACATGGGTAACAGGTATCTGTTGCAACTGCAGCGTTTGAGAGACAACTAGCCCAGTGGTAGCATATTCAGCGCCGTAATACCCTACCCAGGCTGCCTCAATTTGCTTCGGTTCTACTCCAGCATCATCGAAGGCTTCGTAGGCAGCCTCGGTGATCAGGTCGAAGATATCTGCGTCCCATCGCTCACCCCATGGCGGGCAACCCATGCCTATAATGGCAACCTTATCCCTTATGCTTTCCGCCATCTCCACTATCTCCTAACATCTTATAGGTCGGGCTTTCCACATGTAGTTGCGAAAGCCTGATCCCTCTTTTGTGCCATCGAGCAGTATCCTGAAGGTTAGTTCCACTGGCATGCCAACATCGATCTTCTCAATGTCCCGGTCTGTCAGCGAGGAATAGAACCTCCCGCCGCCTTCTAAGTCGATTACAGCTCTGACATGGGGTAGTATTATTTCCCTGGCTCGTTCATCTATGCTATAGGTGAAAAGTTTACCTTTCCTATCAGAGAGCCTGACTTCTTCGAAGTTATCCTTCGTTTGGCAATAGATGCAGACCCGCTGTTTAGGGTACTGGATCTCACCGCAACTCTTGCACTTTTGCCCATAGAGAGAATAAAACATCTTCCGATCCCTCCATAGAAACGTGAGGGTAGAGCGGCGGCGGGGGCGCAACTCAGGTGCCCACTCCATCATATTACGCATCTGCAAATAAACACCATAGTTGGAGAGCTTCATCTTGGAAGCTAGGTGGCGCTTTATCGCTCGCCTGTTTCTAATCTTCTCGATTTGCTCTGTCACTTGTAAGATATAAGCGTCAGCCCCATCGCCGTAGGAGGCGAAGAGGAGCTTATCACCGGGTTTGACCTCTTCCAGAGCAGCTACCAGCATCATAGGGGCGAGGGCGCAGCCCGTATCACCTACGGAATCGAACATCGGCGGTTGAACCTGAGTCCTGGGGTCAAGTCCAATGTTCCTGGCTATGGCAGCATGTGTTCTGGCATCAGGGGCATAGAAGATTGCCTTAGCAAAATCTCTCGGAGCTACCTCATACTTCTTCATTAACCCACGCACGGCTTGAGGCAGAATCTTTTGGTAACCTTCGTCTCTGATAAACCTATCTTCCCAAGCCCAGGGGTAAAGGTCATTTTCCTTGCGCCACACATCGTAGAACTCGCTGGAAAGGGTATAGCTTCCCTCTATACTGACAGCAACGTCTGAATCTCCTAGCAGGAAGGCGGCGGCGCCATCACCGAAGAGAGGCTCAAATTCCGAATTTGGAGCCGGCAATCGGCAGTCTGAGGAGACTACCATGACCCTTTTTGCCTCTCCAGCCTTGATAGCGTTAATGGCAGCGCTCATGGCATTTGTGGCGCACCTTAAGGAATTGGCGAAATCCACGGTGGTTATCTCCTCGCGGAGATCGGTGGCAGCCCTTACTATGCTGGCTGATTGCTTTTCTCGGTAGGGTGTTGTAGTGGAGGCAAGGTAAAGCCCGTCAACTACCTGTCGGTCTATATCCGTGAGACAATCAAGGGCCGCCTCTACTGCCATGGTTATGCTGTCTTCATCAGCATTGGCTACTGCCTTTTCCCCTTGGCCGAGGGGTCTTCCCCAAACTGAGGCAATAGATTCCCGGCTTAATCTGTAAATGGGGATATAGGCGCCATACGAGACTATTCCCACCATCCTTCTTTCCCCTTTGTTTGGCCTAGACTATAATATCCCACATAATGTCTTATCCCTCTCCCTCGAAGGGAGAGGTTAGGTGAGGGTGAATTTCCCCCTCCCTCTAACTCCCTCCCGCTAGGGGAGGAAGAATTATAGAAGGTTTTGCGGCTAAATTGTGCTCAGTAGAGATCTTAGATCCAGTTTAATCCCCGGTCCCATAGAGGTAGCTATTGTAGCTCTCTTAATGTATTGACCTTTCGCCCCGCTAGGTTTGGCTTTCATTATCGCCTCCATTGCTGTGGACAAGTTCTCCATCAGCTTATCCGCTTCAAAGCTCACCTTCCCCAAAGGCAGATGGATATTGCCTGTTCGATCCAATTTGAACTCCGCTCTGCCCTGTTGAGCCTCCTTAATTACTCTGGGGAGATCCGCAGCAGGAACTACCGTTCCCAGCTTGGGATTTGGCATCAACCCTCGACGACCAAGAATCTTCCCCAACTTCCCTATCTTACCCATCATGTCAGGGGTAGCAATTGTCACATCAAAATCCAACCACCCCTCCTCAATTTTTTTAGTCATCTCTTCACCGCCCACGTAATCTGCTCCAGCTTCCTCAGCAACACTTACCGCTTCACCCTGAGCAAATACCAGAACGCGAATCCTCTTTCCCAAGCCATGGGGTAACAAAGCAATCCCTCTTACCTGCTGGTCAGCATTACGCGGGTCGAGATTCATACGGAGATGAAGTTCCAGGGTCTCGTCGAAGCGAGTGTGAGCTGTCTTCTTTGCTAACTCAATTGCTTCTGAGAGAGGATATGTTTTGGTTCGCTCTACTAGCTTGATAGCTTCTTGATACTTCTTACCATGCCTTGCCATTAGCTATTCGCTCTCAATTCCCATGCTGCGCGCTGTACCTTCGACAATGCCTATGGCTTTTTCAAGGTCAGAGGTATTAAGGTCTTTCATTTTAATTTGAGCAATCTCTCGAATCTTTTCCTGGGATATCTTGCCAATTTTTTGCCCGCTTGGAGAGCTACTGCCTTGCTCTATTCCTAAAGCCTTTAGCAAGAGCTCAGCAGTGGGCGGTGTCTTCAGAATAAAACTAAACGAGCGGTCATCGTAGATGGTAAGCTCCACAGGGATAATAGTGCCCTCCTGAGAGGCTGTGCGATCGTTGTACTCTTTGCAGAAAGCCATTATATTGGCACCATGCTGTCCCAAGGCCGGACCTACCGGAGGAGCCGGGGTAGCCTTGCCAGCAGGCAGTTGCAATTTAACAACGGCTTTTACCTTCTTTGCCATCTTTAAAGCTTATCTACTTGCAGGAAGTCAAGCTCTACAGGTGTTTCTCGCCCAAAGAAAGAAACCAGCACCTTTACTGTACCCTTCTCTGGGTTGATGTCATCAATCACGCCAGCGAAATCAATGAAGGGACCATCAGTAATGCGTACGCTCTGCCCTTTACTCAAGCCAACCTTGACCTGAGGTGCTCCAGCCTTCGCCCTTTCCAGAATAGCCTCTACCTCTCCCTCCTCTAAAGGAGTAGGAATAAGTTTACCTTGGTCGTCTTGGTTGCTCACAAAGCTGGTAACCCCTGGGGTGTTGCGGACTACATTCCAGCTCTCATTATTCATCTTCATCTGGACAAGAACATAGCCGGGGAAGAGTTTCTTAGCTACGGTGCGTCGTTGCCCTTCTTTTATTTCAATCTCCTCCATGGTAGGTATTACTATCTGAAATATGTCCTCCCCAGCATCCATGGACTTGATGCGCTGCTCCAGATTTGCCCTAACCTGACTCTCACGCCCTGTATAAGTATGGATCATGTACCACTTCTTCTCATCTTCGCCCATAACCTAACCCCCTCCTAAGAAGAACTCCTTCATTAGGCGGGTAAAGCCATAATCCATCACCCCGAGGATAAGCCCCACTACAAGGCAAATAACGATTACTATAATAGTCAACCTTATCGCCTCCTGCCTTGTAGGCCAAACTGCCTTTCTTAGCTCGGCTATAGTCTCGGCGAAAAACTTGAATCTTGAGCCACCCCTCTTTGTGGTGGCAGTCCTTTTCATCTTTCCTACTTGGTCTCCCTGTGCAAAGTATGATGTCGGCAGCGGGGGCAATATTTCCTTAGCTCTAGTCGCTGAGGGTCATTCCTTTTATTCTTGGTAGTAGTATAATTTCTTTCCTTGCACTGAGTACAGGCAAGGTGAATGATATCCCTAACTTCAGCCTTCTTCGCCACCTGTTCCCCTACTCAATTACGCGGGTGAATACTCCCGCCCCCACAGTCCTGCCCCCTTCTCTAATGGCAAACCTTAGCCCCTCCTCTAGAGCCACAGGGTAGATTAACTTTACTGTTAATTTTACATCATCACCGGGCATAGCCATCTCTACCCCCTCTGGTAGCTCAATGGCTCCGGTAACATCCGTAGTCCTGATGTAAAATTGGGGCTTGTAGCCATTAAAGAAGGGGGTATGTCTTCCTCCTTCTTCCTTGGTCAAAATATATACTTGGGCTTCAGCTTGGGTATGCGGCTTGACAGAACCTGGCTTAGCTAGCACCATTCCCCTGGCTACTTCGTCTCGCTCTATGCCTCTAAGTAGAACCCCAACAGCATCCCCAGGTTCTGCTGCATCCAGGGTTTTGTGAAACATCTCCAGACTAATGGCTACCGTCTTTCTGGTTTCTTCTAACCCCACTATTTCCACCTCATCGCCTGCCTTGATCATCCCACGCTCCACCCTCCCTGTGGGTACAGTGCCTCGCCCCTTAATGCTGAAGACATCTTCAACTGGCATTAAGAAGGGTTTATCCTTATCTCGTACTGGAACAGGGATATATTCGTCTATAGTATCCAGCAGGTTCCATATTTCCCCGCACCACTGACATTCTCTTTTGCCACAACCACATTCCAGCGCTTTAAGGGCACTGACTCGCACTATAGGGGTGGTATCCCCGGGGAAGCCATATTTGGTCAACAACTCTCTCAGCTCTAGCTCCACCAACTCCAGTAGCTCCTCGTCCTCCATCAGGTCCACCTTGTTCAAGGCAATCATGATACAGGGCACCTCTACCTGGCGTGCCAGCAAGATGTGCTCTCTCGTCTGAGGCATGGGACCATCAGGGGCGCTGACTACCACTATTGCTCCATCCATTTGGGCAGCGCCGGTAATCATATTCTTGATATAGTCAGCATGACCAGGGCAATCTACATGGGCATAGTGACGCTTTTCGGTCTCATACTCTATGTGAGCGATCTGGATAGTTAACCCCCTTGCCTTCTCTTCAGGGGCATTGTCTATCGAGTCAAAGGTGCGAAACCCGGTAGAACCCACTGTAGACAATACCTTGGTCATTGCCGATACCAAGGTTGTCTTCCCGTGGTCAACATGCCCGATCGTCCCCACATTAACGTGGGGCTTTACCCGCTCAAATCTTTTCTTTGCCATTTTTAGCCTCCCTTTCTATCAGCCCACAACCAGACTCGAACTGGTGACCTCGCCCTTACCAAGGGCGTGCTCTACCAACTGAGCTATGTGGGCATATTCAATTTCCCTACTTTATAGTGGAGGGGGCAGGATTCGAACCTGCGTAGCCATTTCAGGCGACAGATTTACAGTCTGTTGGTATTAACCACTCACCCACCCCTCCGAAGCCCGAGAGGGGATTCGAACCCGCTAACCTACCGATTACAAGTCGGTTGCGCTACCATTGCGCCACTCGGGCAGCTTGTCAATTAGTATAAACAAAGCTTAACTCTAAGTCAAGACTACCTTTGGCCTTTTCATCGGCCGGGGGATTTGCATTGGGCAAGGAGGGGAGGCCTAGGATAAAGACGTTGTGGTAGAATAGAATATAGGTTAGGACGCCAGAACCTCAAGAGAGAATATTCTCAATGACATATTCACTCATGCGGGAGTCACTCGAAAATCTGTCTAAGGTGGCGGGGAAATTTCTGCTTGACCATTTTGGGAAAGACCTGCAACTAGTCGAACTTCGAAGTTCAGTCAAGGAGGCCATAACTACCTATGACAAGATGGCTGATGAATTGATCGTTCAAAGAATCAAAAAGGCGTATCCTGATCATAGCCTACTAACCGAGGAGAGTGGCCTCTTAAAAGGCGACCCCGACTGGCTCTGGATCGTGGATTCTCTGGACGGCACTAGTGATTTTGCCAATTTGAACCCTTTGTTTTCGGTCTGTATAGCCTTGATGCATAAGGGAGAACTTGTCCTGGGAGCAATCTATGCACCTGCAATTAACGAATTCTATTTGGCGGAAAAAGGAAAGGGAGCCTATTTCAATCAAAGAAGAATCCATGTTTCAGAGATTTCCCTTCTTGGTCAAAGTTATCTTTTTTATTGTGAGGGTGGTGAGAAGGATAGAGCGAGAACTGGCAGGATTCTGAACCAAATTTATCCACAAGTCATGGATCTACGGAAACTTGGTTCAGCCGGCCTGGAAACAGCTTGGGTGGCAGCCGGAAAAGGGGAAGCTTACTTTACGACAAACATCGAGCCCTGGGATGTTGCTCCAGGGGTACTGCTCGTTCAAGAAGCAGGAGGGGAAGTTACTGATTTTGAAGGCAATCAGTGGAGACTGGAAAGAAGCGACCTCCTGTTTTCCAACGGACGGGTTCACTCGGCTATGTTGGACCTCCTCAGACGTCAGCCGGATACAAAAAAGTCCGCGTAGAACAAAAAGAAGGAAAGCAATGGGAGTCAGGCTTTATAAGGAACCTGAACTTGAAAACCCAGTTTTGATAGCTGGCTGGCCAGGAATTGGAAATGTTGGCATAATCGCCGTAGATACTCTAAGAGGAATGCTAGGGGCAGAGGAATTTGGAGAGATAGAGCCGTGGGATTTTTTCTACCCCAAGAAGATTCTAATTAGAAATGGTGAAGTGAAAGATTTAGAGTTCCCCAGCAACAAATTTTATTTTAAGAAAACTGAGAAAAAGGATTTGATATTCTTTATCGGAGAGGAACAGCCTACTGAGGAAGGAAGGGCCTATGCTGAAGGGAGAAAGGCCTACCAGATGGCCAATCTTGTTTTGGATGTAGCTCTAAAGTTGGGATGCCAGAGAGCTTATACCTCAGGAGCAGCCGTTGCCCCAATCCATCATACCATGAAGCCAAAGGTTTGGGCAGTGCCTAATAGTGAATCTCTAATCGACGAGTTAAGAGGCTACGAAAATACTATCTTAATGTCAGACATTGAGGGGAGAAAAGGGCAAGGCAGCATCACTGGCTTAAACGGGCTTTTGTTAGGAGTAGCCAGAAAGAGAGGTTTAGAAGCTATTTGTATAATGGGCGAGATACCGGTCTATCTTCAAGGGCTTCCCTTACCCTATCCGAAAGCTTCACAATCGGTGCTGGAAGTCTTAACTGCCAGCCTAGGAGTTAGAATTGAAATGGGGGAAATTGTCGAGCTTGTTGAACGGAGTGAAAGGGAGGTTGAGAAATTGTATGAGAGGTTCCCTTTAGAAATACGAGAGCAGCTCGATAAGCTGAAGTACGTTACTTATGCCAAGCCAGTGGAGCCTGGACCAATAACCGAAGAGGATAAGAAAAGGATCCTGGAGGATATTGATAAATTCTTCAAGAAAGGACCGAAGGAAGACTGAATTGAGTGAAGAATACCCTTTTAAAATCTACGTCAAACCAGAATTTCAAAGCTCATCATTGATAGTGGGGTGGGCAGAAGACGCTGGCAAGCTAGGGTCAAAAGTCATCGCTTACTTGAACAAAAAACTGGAGGCCAAAGATTTCGGAGAGATTGAGCCTGTAGATTTCTTCTTCTTGGGTGGCGTTTTGGTAGAAAATGATATAGCCCAATTTCCGGAAAGTAAATTCCATTACTGTCAACCTCATAATTTGGTGATTCTTAAGAGCAGCTCACCTAGAGCTGAGTGGTATAAGTTTCTAAACCTGATTTTAGATGTGGCAGAACATTACTGCCATGTGAAGGAGCTATATACGGTTGGCGGGATGATTTCTTTTGGTGCCCATACTGCTCCCCGAGAATTATTCGCTATAGCCAATTCACCAGAAATGAAGGAGGTGTTGAGTCAATATAACCTCGCCAGAGACATGGACTATCAAACCCCACCAGGCCAAAGACCAACCTTAAGCTCCTTCCTATTGTGGGTAGCTAAAAGGAGAAATATTGCTGGGGCAAGCCTTTGGGTGCCGATACCTTTCTATCTTGCAGCAATGGAAGACCCGCAGGCTTGGAAGAAAACTCTTGAGTTTCTTGACAGAAGATTTGACTTGAGGATTGATTTCACAGACCTCGATGAAGAGATCGAAAGGCAAAACGAGAAGATAGCCCAGGTAAGAATTCGTTTTCCTGAGATTGATAGTTATATTCAGAGGTTGGAAAGCAACCTCAGCCTAACCGAACAGGAAAGTGAGAGGCTCGTTAAGGAGATCGAAGAATCTTTAGGGAAGAGAGATTGATATCTATGGTAGCGCATACCGGATTCGAACCGGTGATCTCCTCCTTGAGAGGGAGGTGTCCTAAACCCCTAGACGAATGCGCCAAGATGGCTGGGGAACTAGGATTCGAACCTAGCCTTACGGATCCAGAGTCCGCCGTCCTACCGCTAGACGATTCCCCAGCACAGTGGAATTATAGCTATTGGCAAGGTATGTGTCAACCAAAACTGTGCTTAACGCTTTGCTTAACAGTAAGCAAGCGTTTCACATTCGCATTGCTTAACAACCTATCCCTGGGCGGTCTCTTGCCATTCATGACCTGCGATAGATACGAGGCACTAACGCCTAGCTCTTTAGCTAGTTGTCTTAACGAGGGCTTCTGTTTCATTACGCCTCCTAAAAAGAGGACAACGAGCCTGTGAAGTATGAGCAGGTCGGGTATGAGCACAAGAAGGTAGACTCGTCGTCCTCGATTTGTAGCTGACTATTAATGTAGTAATGCTAGCGCTTACGCTTGAAGATAGCACGTGAGCTATAAAAGGTGTCAAAACTATTGCTGCTCAATGGCGCCTAATAGTAGCGACCTGCCCGCTACTTTGACGATTTGCTAGCTAAAGACTCCTCGCGAGGCACTACATTAGCAGCATAAAGTTTGAGGATAGCCCTTATAGGGTGATAGTGCAGGGCGACTTATGAGGAAGGGATTGGGCCCCTACAATGCTTGTGAAGGCGACTGCCAGTTTCAGACTACTTCCTTCTGTTCTAGTTCCATCTTCACCAGAGACTCAAGTTTCACAGCAAGCTCTTGCACGTTATTCCAAATCTTGTTAATCTCGTCGTCCTCAAGAAACATATGATAGAAGTTGGCGTGGAGCTTTTCAGCAGAGCGAAAGGCTTCGAACAATTCCTCCCCACCAGGCTGGCTCAGTAGGATTTCCTTGGCAAATCTTCTTAGTGTGCTGTGGTCTGACAGAGGCTTACCCTGCAAAAGTAGGTGATAACAATTGAGGAGACAAGACACAGTTCCCCATAGTGCCTCGCTGGCTTTCCCCTTGTCTCTTGTCCGCTCCAAATCGAAATTTGAGAAATATGCAGCGGCTCGTTCAAGATAAGTGGTCGCACCTCTGCGAATATCCTCCATCTATAGTTCCTTATCCTTTTTGGTATATAGAGGAACTTCGCTGTCGTCTTGTCTTATTGCCCGCTCCAGCCTCACCCGCAACCTATAAATCGGCTCAACAAGACCCCACTCACGAAACTCCTCCCAATTCTTCTTCTGAATGAAAAGGAGGTCCATACCCACCGCAGGATACAAGATAAACGTGATTTCCTTACCTTCAAGTTCGCTGGAAATAGATTTATCAGCAAACAACTCAAAAACCGCCTCAGTGGTGCCTATTACCTTATCTCCAGCAACGAGCTCATACGGCTCTGACAAATAGCGGGAGGAGAAGGCAATATACCAGCGACTGGCCTGCTCTCGAATAGAAGTTGGGGGAGCACCAGTCCAAACGCCTACTAATTGCGTTGCTAGAAGAGCCATTTTTCTTCGTTCATAGTACTATAGTTGTGAGTGATATGCAACGTCCTCGCCGCCCAAGGTCACCACTTCATTTTTGCTCTCCTGCAAATCCGCTTGGCTGGGTTTAGTTAAAACTACCACGCATCTAATTCCGTGAGCTCTTGCCGGATTCTATACACTGAAAAGACCTCCTGTCTCACTGCATATAGTTGGCTGTCTGCCTGGCCTCTTCTGGCAGATGCCTCGTAGTCAGGAAGTGTGTCACCCCCACTAGGCAGGGAAGCCCGATACTATAGCCAACAAGAGCCGCCGATGCTCCCGTAAGCAAAGCCACTAACCACAAGGGTGAAAACAGGATGACGCCAACCAGCATCGTATTGCGAGTAATAAAAAAGGGCACGGCGCTTACTGCCAGCAGTATGAGCATCGGTTGGGGGAACAAAACAGATAGCACGCCTATTGCTGTCGACTCACCCCTGCCGCCTCTGAAACCAATGTATAGAGGCCAATTGTGGCCCGCCACTGCGCCAATACCAGCAAGGAGGACTACAGGCTGCGAAGCAAGGATGCTTGTGATACTGGCAGCTATTGCACCTTTACCCACGTCAGCTACGAGAACGGCTATACCAGCCTTAGCCCCTATTTCCCGATAGGCATTAGCTGCCCCAACATTTCCATCCCCAACCTTTCTAATGTCTATCCCTCTAAGCAACCGCCCTGCAATGTAAGCAGATGGGATAGACCCCAGCAAATAGCTGAGTAACACTAGCATTGCTGCTACCATCTCTATTGCACTCCAAATCCGCCTGGCTTTGTTCTGGTCTGGAAATCCTCTGCGACAATTATATCATACTACTTCGTATAGAAATTTTCCTCGCAAAATTCGAGTGTCCCCGACATCACGTGTCTCTTTTTTGGGCTTTCAAAATCTCGCCGAGACGCTCCATTTTGCGCCTAGACCATTCCTAGACTAGTAATCGCTGATTTGAGGTCAACCGCACACACGAGACTGTTTAACTGTCACCCTGACCCTGAACCCTTCCTTCGTCAGGGCAGGCT
>CAYWDP010000007.1:4241-31048 GCA_964457045.1 uncultured Dehalococcoidia bacterium | reverse complement strand
GAACTCCGTGCTCAAATAAAAGCGATGCTGCGGGACGAGTGAAGTTTGTCTTTTCAGTTGGACAGACCAAGGCATCAGGAATGTCAAAGAGGCACCCCAGCGTATCGATTATTGAATATTATAGGGGAATCCCTTTTGGTTATGAGCTAAGGATAGGACCATGGCAATAGACCCGATAGTGGGATGGAGGTAGATGAGAGGACGGCCCTCAGTGTAGAGCATGAGGGTGAGACCTATTATTTCTGTAATCCCTCTTGCCGAGATAAGTTCCTCTCTGAAAAGGGCTTGCTTGTGCCTTCATCTGACGAAACAACACCTTCCGAGGGAGAAGAGGGTCTCGAGCATCACCTGGAGAAGGTCACCCTTAACGTGAAAGGTATGCACTGTGCTTCCTGCGCCGTTGCCATAGAGGACTCCCTAAAGAAGGTGGAAGGAGTCTCTAAAGCAGCGGTGAACTTCGCCACTGAGAGAGCGTACGTGGAATACGACCCAGCGAAAGCGGCTCCTCAAGCGCTGGAGCAGGCGGTAGAGAATGCAGGCTACAGCGTCATCAAGGAAGAAGCCGAGGTGCTCAATCTCAAGGTGATTGGCATGGATAATGGTCACTGCGTGGGCACCGTTGAGGCAGCGCTCAAGGGGGTCAAGGGTGTAGTGTCCAGCCAGCTTTTCACCAATGAGAGGGCGATAGTAGCCTTCGATGCGGCCTTAACCAACCCGGAGGCTATCAAGAAGGCGATAAGAGATGCTGGCTATACACCGGTGGAAGAGACCACTATTGATCGGGAGAAAGAGGCGCGTCAGCGGGAGATAAGGATACTGAAGATTAAGGTCCTTGTGGCTGCAGTCTTTGGCCTCCCGCTGCTCTACTTTGCTATGGGGCACCATATCGGATTGCCACTTCCCTCCTTGAGCGATGGCAACATGGCTCTGCTTCAATTGCTGCTCACCACACCCATTATTGCCGTTGGTTACCAGTTTTACACCGTGGGGCTAAGGTCAGTGGTGAAAAACCGCAGTGCCAGTATGGATACCCTTGTCGCCCTGGGCACTGGCACCGCTTATCTTTACAGCCTAGCCACGTCAATTTTGATCTGGAGCGGCAATGCCAACTATGGTAAGGATGACATTTACTACGAAGTAGCCGGGCTACTCATCGTGTTCATCCTGCTGGGCAGATTGCTGGAGGCTCTGGCTAAGGGGAGAACTTCGGCCTCTATCCGTAAACTACTCGAGCTGCAACCCAAGACCGCACTGGTAGTTAGAGATACCAGTGAGCAGGAGATCCCTGTGGAGGAAGTCATCGTAAGCGACATGGTCATAGCGAAGCCAGGAAGCAGAATTCCCGTAGACGGGGTAGTTTTAGAAGGAAGTTCCTCAGTTGACCAATCGCTCTTAACTGGAGAGAGTATTCCCGTAGAGAAGAATATTGGTGATGAGGTTATAGGCGGCACCATAAACAAGACTGGCTGGCTCAAGTTTAGAGCCAGCAAAGTAGGCAAGGACACCGCTCTGGCCCAGATTGTGAGATTGGTGGAAGAAGCACAGGGCAGCAAGGCACCAGTGCAGAGGTTGGCGGACAGAGTGGCTGCCTATTTTGTTCCCGTTGTTCTGATAATTGGGGTGATTGCCTTCTTGGCTTGGTATCTGTCGGGGTCAGGGCTCATCTTCGCAGTCACCGCGTTTATCGCTGTAGTCATCATTGCCTGCCCCTGCGCACTTGGCCTGGCCACGCCTACGGCGGTAATGGTAGGAACCGGTCTAGGGGCAGAGAGTGGCATCCTCATCAGGGACGCAGAGACTCTGGAAAGGGCCTGTAAAGTGGATACTATCGTCTTCGATAAGACAGGAACATTGACCAGAGGTAAGCCTGAGGTCACGGATGTAATCCCGCTTTCCAACCCTCATTCCAGCGATGATATCCTGAGACTGGCTGCTGCTGCCGAGAAGCGCTCGGAGCACCATCTCAGCGAGGCTATTGTCGCCAAGGCTGATGAAGGGGGGATACCTATTCCGGAGGTGGCGGACTTCTCCGCCATACCGGGCAAAGGGGTGGAGGCAAGATACAATGATACTACCATTCTCGTGGCAAACAGAAAGTTGCTTGCCGATAAAGGTATAGATGTGTCGGTTATGGAGGAAAAGATAGCTCAGCTGGAAGGGGAGGGGAAAACGGTGGTGCTGGTGGCAGTTGATGGGAGAGTTGCCGGGATGATAGGAGTTGCGGATACAGCCAAGGATTTCGCTGCTGAGACGGTGACCTGGCTTAAAGGGCAGGGCAGGCGTGTTGTCATGATCACCGGGGATAACCGCAGGAGTGCTGAAAGCATCGCCCACAACCTGGGCATAGACCGTGTTCTGGCTGAGGTACTGCCTGAGGATAAGGCTGCTGAGATAAAGAGGCTCCAAGAGCAGGAGCATACAGTAGCCATGGTCGGTGATGGCATCAATGACGCTCCAGCTCTGGTTCAAGCAGATGTTGGTATCGCTATTGGTTCGGGGACTGATATAGCTATCGAGTCTGGAGGAGTAGTTCTGGTAAAGGACGACCTTCGAGATGTAGCCCGCACCCTGGAGTTGAGTTGCTATACCATGCGCAAGATAAAGCAGAACCTGTTCTGGGCTTTCTTCTATAATTCTGTTGGCATACCTATAGCCGCTGGGATACTATATCCCTTCATCGGCTTTCTGCTTAACCCCATAATCGCCGGGGCAGCGATGGCTTTCAGCTCAGTAAGTGTTGTCTCTAACTCCCTGAGTATGCGAAGATATCGTCTTCAAAGAATATTCCAGGAGTGATTTGTTTCTGCTTCGCCTGAAGGGGGCTACCAATGAATATGAGTAAATGGACCACTGCCCGGGGAAGTGGTCATCCTCTAGCTCAGCTTGAGGGGAAGCCATTTGTTGACGCAACCCTGGGAATAATGCTGGGGCCCAAGAATCGCTTTGGAGCGCATTATTTCCAGACAATATTGAGGGACAGGACTGGTGAAGCAAATCAGCCCCTTTTGCTGGCTCTGCACCACTCTGGTCCATATCCAAGTCACAACTGGATAGAGGTCATAAGTCTCAATAGAAATCTTAGTTTCTCAGAGCGAGGGACTTCTCTCTCGGAAGCAGACTTAGAGAGCCTATTTGGCTACCTCTCGGACTTGATTCCGCCCGGAGGACACATGATGGTAGAATATGATAGCGAGGAGTGGGAGGAGACCAGGCTCTCCATAGCGTGTGGCATTCCTCCTGTAGCCACACCTCTGGGAAGCATGCTCTTTCGGGTAGGCTGTGGAGTGGCCTTCAAGGACTGGCATTTTGCTGAGGGAGGTAGTGAAGGTCCCAGGAAGCTACAGGGATATAAAGCTTTAAATGAAGAGCATCGCCGTGCTAGGGCAGGTGAGATGGCAGCAGAACTTGGCTCTTTTCTCCAAAGTGAGGTGACGCCTATCTGTCAGCAGCTTTGGGAAGAGGCTCGGGGAAGAGCGGTGCAGATCATCTCCCTCCTCTCCATAGATAATCCTGCTTTAGCCACAGAAAAAGTAGGGTGGGTGAAGTGAAACGAAACCCACCATCCAATATGTGTGCAAAAGGTATAGAGGGTGTGAATATGGGTGCAGACTTATCTCGGTAGCAGAAGACACAAATTGAGCGGAAAGGAGGATCAAGAATGGTGGTAAGGGAAATAAAGCATAATATTTACTCAGTGGGTGCGATAGATTGGGATAGGAGGTTATTCGACGCACTTATACCACTCCCCGATGGTACAAGCTATAACTCCTATCTAATTAAGGGCAGCGAGAAGACGGCTCTTATCGATACGGTAGATCCCACTATGGGGGATGTGCTGATAAATCACCTAAATCAGCTTGGGGTGGAGAGTGTGGATTATATTGTGGCCCATCATGCAGAGCAGGATCATTCCGGTGCCCTCCCTCAAGTCCTGGGGAAATACCCTCAGGCAAAGGTCATTGCCACCTCCAGATGTAAAGAAATGCTCGTTGACCTGCTCCTGATTCCAGAGGAAAGAGTCGTAACCGTAAATGACAGAGAGACCATATCGCTGGGTGATAAGACCCTGGAGTTTATCCATACCCCTTGGGTCCATTGGCCAGAGACAATGGTTACCCATTTGAGAGAAGAGAAAATACTCTTCCCCTGTGATTTCTTTGGTTCTCATCTAGCCACCACAGACCTGTATGTAACTGATGAGGGGCAGGTCTATGAGGCAGCCAAGAGATACTATGCGGAAATCATGATGCCCTTTCGAACAAACATCGAGAAGAACTTGAAGAAAATAGAAGGATACGTCATTGATATCATTGCTCCCAGCCACGGACCTGTATATGACCGGCCGGAGTTCATCCTGGAAGCCTATCATAGCTGGGTCTTCGACGAGCCCAAAAACATTGTAGTGTTACCCTATATCTCGATGCATGGCAGCACTGGCAAGATGGTTGGATACTTTGTTGAAGCTTTAACCAAAAGGGGCGTAACGGTGAAACAATTCGATCTGACGGTAACCGACATCGGGAAGCTAGCCATGGCATTGGTGGATGCGGCGACAGTGGTTCTTGGGACGCCTACCGTTCTTGCTGGTCCACACCCAAATGTTGTCTATGCCACCTTCTTGGCGAACGCCCTGAGACCCAAGCTGAAATTTGCCTCTATCATTGGCTCCTACGGCTGGGGAGGCAAGGCTGTAGAGCAACTGGCCGCCATGATCCCTAACCTAAAGGTGGAATTATTGGACCCTGTGCTTAGCAAGGGGTTCCCCAAAGAAGAACACTTCATAGCTCTGGACAAGCTAGCTGAGACTATTGCCCGAAAGCATAAGGAGCACGGCTTTAGGTGAGAATGCTTTACGGGGGGTGATCAGATATGGAATTGAAGATACCCCGATCGTTGAAATCAGACAAAGGTAGGGTGGGTGAAGTGAAACGAAACCCACCGTCACAGATACAGATGCAATTAAGAAGGGAGAAAATGGCCTATGACTACTGCAGCAACCAAATGGGTTAATTACGCCAAGGTCCGGTGGAATCCAGACTGGTGTAAACGATGCCATATATGTGTGGAGGCCTGCCCCAGGCAAGTGTTGGTTCTGCGTGATGATGCCATCGTCCAGTTAGAAGGCTGTGACCGAACAGGTCTCTGCCAGAGGCTGTGCCCCGACCTGGCTATCGAGGTTATTGAGCCCAGGTCCAAGGAGGAGCGGCGATGAAGAGGCTGGTTCAAGGTAATGAAGCTATCTTCCTCGGTGCCCTCAAAGCAGGGGCCAATTTCTTCGCCGGCTATCCTATCAGTCCCTCATCGGAGATACTGGTTCTGGCGGCTGAACATGCTGCCCGCGATCCAGGCTTCAAGTTCCTCCAGAGTGAGGACGAGCTAGCCGCAGCCAATGCCATTATGGGAGCCTCCCTTGCCGGTGCCAAGTCCTTCACTGCCACCTCAGGGCCAGGCTTTACCCTAATGCAGGAGGCTATCGGCTATGGTCACGAGGTCGAGGTGCCGGCGGTATTTGTCAACATTCAACGGGTTGGCCCGGCTACGGGTATGCCGACCATGCCAGCTCAGCAGGATATTGTGCAAACAAACTACGGCAGCAGCGGCGACTACTATCCCCTGGCCTTTTATCCTAACTCCGTTGAGGAGTGCTATCGTTACGCCGTTACCGCTTTTAATGCTGCGGAGGAATCTCTATCGCCTGTCATTTTGCTCGGCGATGGCTTCGTGGGCCATTTGAACGAGATGGTGGACCTCGATGCCATTCAGGTAGAAGTTGTCCCTCGCAGCAGGCCACCCCTGGGTACAGGGAAGAGGTTCTTCACCGGTCTGGCTCATGATGAGGAAGGCAACCCGCGTACTGCTGATGCGGTGGTATACAAGGAATGGCTCTCCAAAGTCAAGACGCGGCATGAAAAAGTGGCTGCCCGCTATAGTGACTTTGAGTTCAAGGAAAACACTTCAAGCGATACGCTGCTGATTTCCTGTGGTATCGTGTCGAGGGTGATTGCGCCGCTTGCTTCTCAATTCGCTATGTTTCGACCGATACGCATCTTCCCTATGCTGGGTGATGAGCTTCGCCAGCACGCTCGGGGCTACAAAAAAATAGTTGTTGTGGAAGCCAATGATGGTCAGTATGCCTGTTTGGTTGAGCGTGAACTCAAGAAGGATGTGATCAGGGTGCCGCTCCTGGGGGGTAGAATCAACCTTGATCTGGTCAGGAAAGGCTTGAATGAAAGGTTGAAAAGGGAGGTATCGTGATGTTCAAGGACCTTCTTAAGCTGGAGCTTTTCCCCACTACCTGGTGTCCGGGCTGTGGAATAGGGCAGATAATGATTCAACTAGCCATGGTTATGGATGAACTCGGCCTTGATCATACCAATTCCACCGTCATCTCTGGGGTGGGATGCACGGGACGACTGGCTGGCTACTTCAATGTGGATGGCGTTTACACCCTGCATGGCCGTACCTTGCCTGTGGCCGAGGCAGTGAAGCTGGTGAATCCAGACCTCAAGGTGATCGTTGCCTCTGGTGATGGGGATCTGGCCAGTATTGGTGGTAACCACCTGCTTCATGCTGCCAGACGCAACCCAGACTTGACAGTGCTCTGCAACAGTAATCAGGTCTATGGTCTGACAGGAGGCCAGGCAGGGCCGACGACACCACGGGACACCAAAACGGTTAGTACCCCTGCCGGCGCCATATATGACCCGGTGAACCTTCAAAACCTGATGAAGGCCGGTGCCAAGTATTTCTATGCCAGAACCACCGTATTTCATCAGGTGCACTTTCGCCGGTGCATTAAGGAAGCTATCGCTTGGCCAGGCTTTGCTTTCATTGACATAATCTGCCACTGCATTGAGAACAATGGGCGGAGGTTGGGGTTCAACTCCGCATATGAAATGCTGCAGTACTTTCGCCAGACATATAAAAGGGCACCTGACGATACACAGGCCTTGGAGCCCTTCGAAATAGGTATAGTCCGCAGGGGGTAGGAAGGAGGACGCAATGGGAAAGGTCATCATTTCCGGAGAAGGGGGGCAGGGGGTGCGGGTGATATCCCATACGCTGGCAACATTGCTGGCCAATCTCGGTTATGAAGTGAGCTTGCTATATGATTACGACTCAGCGGTGAGAGGTGCTATGAGTGTGGCCTACCTCATCTTTGAGAAAGAACCTGTCGCCAATCCTGTGGTTCAGGAGGCTGACATTCTGCTCAAGATCTCAGACAAGGCAGACGGATTTCGAGCAGAAAAGACGGTATGCGAGACTGGCCTTTGCACCGACGAGGAAATCCCCTTTGGCAAGCTGGGGGTCGAAAAGTTTGGTCGGGAGATCTTTGGCAACATGATTGCCCTGGGGCGGTTGATGGCTTTGGTGGGTGTCGAGATCTCCGACGAAGAGTTGGCCGAGGTTCTTCCCCTTAAGTATAGAGAGGAAAATATAAGTGCCGTGCATTTCGGCTACTATCTCAAGGAAGAAGATCTGGGGAGAGGTGCCAGGTCAAGAAAGAAGCGAGATTTTGATTTTTCCAGCGAGCAGCCAGGGGCAATGGATCTGGAAGGTGAGAGTTCATAGCTAGGCTTGGTAGGCAGCATTGCCCAGACTTCTGACAGTAAGGGGGTTCGAGCATTTCCCTTGGAACGCTTGTCCTGGCTATAGTCTGACTAAATGAAGGAAGGAGACATAGTGGAGTATAAACATAAACCGGATAGCGTCAGTCCTTTTTCCACAAGTTTGCGCTTGTGGCCGTTGAAGCGGTACACCGAGATGCATCGACGCTCGATAGATGACCCTGAGGGATTCTGGTCTGAGCAGGCAAGGAAACTCGACTGGTATGAGACCTGGGACCGGGTGCTGGATTGGGATCTGCCCTATGCGCGGTGGTTTGTGGGCGGTAGACTGAATGCCTGCTACCAGTGTGTCGACCGCCATGTCAAGACATGGCGCAGGAGCAAGGTGGCCATATACTGGGAGGGGGAGAAGGGAGAGACGAGGGTACTGAGTTATTCAACCCTCTTTCGAGCGGTTAATCGCTTTGCCTCAGCATTGAAGAAGCTCGGAGTCAAAAAGGGGGATCGCGTTGCCCTTTATCTTCCCATGATCCCTGAACTTCCCATTGCTATGCTCGCCTGTGCTCGAATAGGAGCTGTGCATACGGTAATTTTCTCTGGGTTCAGTGCTCAGGCAATGTGCGACAGGATTACCGATACACAGGCAAAGATAATCATCACTGCTGATGGGGGATATCGCCGCGGCAAAGTCATGGCGCTCAAGGAGATAGCTGATGAGGCAGCCAGGCTTTGTCCCTCAGTGGAGAGGATTATTGTGGTCAAGAGGACGGGGGAGCCGGTGCCCATGGAAGAGGGAAGGGACCTGTGGCTTTCCTCTTTGCTTGAGGAGGCAGAGATGCACCTTGAGCCTGAGGCTGTGGAATCCACCCACCCGCTTTATGTGCTCTACACATCCGGGACTACGGGCAAGCCGAAGGGGGTGGTACATAGTACGGGCGGCTATCTGGTGTTCAACCACTTGGCATATCAATGGGTGTTCAACATAAGAGAGGAGTCGGTCTATTGGTGCACTGCCGACCTGGGTTGGGTAACTGGCCACAGCTCCATAGTCTATGCCCCCCTCTCCCATGGTGCAGCCATTGTCCTCTATGAAGGGGCTCCCGATTACCCTGCAGTCGATCGGTGGTGGGATATTGTAGAGAAATATGGCGTCAGCATTTTCTACAGCTCTCCGACGGCGGTGCGCATGTTCATGCGTCACGGTGAAGAATGGCCGCTGAAGCATGACCTGTCCAGTCTTGAACTTGTGGGCACTGCTGGTGAACCCATAAACCCGGAGGTATGGCAGTGGTATTACAAGTATATTGGTGGTGAGAGATGCCCCGTCGTTGATACCTGGTGGCAGACGGAGACAGGGGGCATCATGATCTCTGCTACGCCGGGCATTGAGCCTGTGCCGCTAAAGCCAGGCTCGGCTACTTTTCCTCTCCCTGGAGTCGATGCTGCTGTGGTTGATGCTGAGGGAAAGGAAGCTCTTCCCGGACAGAAGGGCTTCCTCGTAATAAGGAAGCCCTGGCCTGGGATGCTTATCGACATCTATGGTGATCCACGGCGATACAAAGAGTCTTACTGGTCGCGCTTCCCTGGCTCATACTATACCGGCGACTTTGCCATGCGCGACGAGGATGGCTACTTCTGGCTCCTGGGCAGGGCAGACGAGGTACTCAAAGTGGCCGGGCACCGCCTGGGAACGATAGAACTTGAGGATGCCGCCGTAGCCCACCCGGCTGTGGTTGAGGCTGCTGTGACAAGCAAGCCTGATGCGGTGAAGGGTGAAGGAATTGTTCTCTTCGTGACTTTGAAAGCAGATATCTCGCCTTCTTCTGGTTTGAAAAAGGAGCTTGTTCAGCATATGCGTCGTGTTATTGGCCCTGTGGCCACCCCAGATGAGGTCTATTTTGTGGAGTCACTGCCCAAAACGAGGAGCGGTAAGATCATGCGTCGCGTCCTCAAAGCAGTAGCCTCAGAGCAGAGCCTGGGTGACCTCACTACCCTGGAGGATGAAGCATCGGTGGAGGAAGTAAAAAAGGCATACGAAAGCCTGAAGAGGATGTCTGGGGCTGCTAAGGAAGAATAAGGCACTCGCCGGTGGCCGTCGGCAGCTAAGGTATCTAGGAACTTAATGCCTTCTATTACTAGGCATCATCTCGACTTCATCGTACCTTACATCTGGCACGATAGTGGCGAAGAAATGTGCCCAATAGAAGAATTGTCAGGTCAATCATCGTGGGCCCAAGCCATGAAAAGGGTGCTACGTTGCCTGAGCAACTTTGTCACGACTCAGGGTATTGAGGGCTCATCAGCACGAGGGAGAACCAGCCGTCAGGATCCGAATACCAGTTCTGGATAGATAACTCAGCCTGGTTGGCTATATCCTTAATGCTCTTCTTGGTGAATTTTCTTGAGTTCTCAGTGTGAATGGTTTCGCCTTTCTCGAGTTTTAGCTCCATGTCAATTGCTTCAAGCTTCACTCTGATATCACGATTGGCCCTCAGGTGCATCTCAATCCGACTCTCGGCCTCGTTGAAGAAGGCCAGATGGTCAAAATCGGATGGATCGAAGCCAGCCTTCAACTCATTATTCAACACATTCAATACATTCTTATTGAATTCAGAGGTGACCCCTCTGGAATCATTGTAGGCAGCTTCCATAGTTTCTCTGGATTTGACCATGTCAAAGCCGACCAGGAGTCTATCATCCGGTTTGATGTTGTCAGAGACAGAGCGCAAGAATGAGATACTCTCATCCTCCTCCATGTTGCCTATTGTGCTCCCCAGGAAACAGAGCATCAAGGGACGTACCATCGGAATTACATGCAACTGGCATGTGAAGTCTGCCACTACCCCTAGTACCTGCAATTCTGGATAGCGCTCAAGCAGGTCCTCAGAAGTCTCTATTATTGCTGACTCGCTTATATCCACTGGAATGTAGCGCATGCTGGCTCTATTAGGTTCGCCAGCCGCGTCCAAAAGCATTCGTATTTTCAGGCTCGCACCGGAACCAAGCTCTACAAGGTCCTTATGGGCAAATGTTCCCATTATTTCGGGCGCGATTTCTCTCAAAATGGATAGCTCAGTGCGGGTTGGGTAATACTCTGGAAGGTGACAAATGTCCTCGAAAAGCTTTGAGCCACGGGCGTCGTAGAAGTACTTGCACGGTACGTACTTTTGCGACACTCCAAGGCCTTCTCGAGCATCTCTGGCAATATCGTTTTCATATTTGCCGTCCAGGTAATTCAGAATCTTGACCGACTGGGGCTCGGATTCGCCAGAATTCAGAGTTTCTTCGCTTCTCATGTCCATGAGCGTCCCTCCATCAGGTCTTCTTTCCTGGACTTAGCGACATCCTACGAACCGTATGACGTCTTTGTTTTCGCGAAGTATCCGATCAATCAGCGAGACTGTGTGATTGATGTCATCTGCTGTGTTTCCAATGCCGAGCGAGAAGCGTACAGCGCAATGAGCCTCCTCTTCAGAAAGCCCCATTGAGATCAAAGCATGAGAGGGTTCAGGTTGACCGGCACCGCAGGCAGATCCTGAAGAGACAGCAACGCCTCTCTGATCAAGAGCGAGAACCAGTGACTCTCCGCGTATGCCCGGCAAGGTCAGGTTAAGCGTATTTGGTAACCTTTGCTCCCTATGACCATTGAGTTTTGCGCCGGCTATCAGCCCTCGAATACCTCTCTCTAACCTATCACGCAATTCACGCAATTGATCCATGTGGGGAAGGTGATCAATAGCAAGTTCAGCAGCTTTTCCGAGTCCGACTATTGCCAGAACATTCTCAGTGCCGGCGCGCAATCCCATTTCCTGATGACCTCCGCTCACCAGCGCATCCAATATGACTCCTTTGCGCACGTACAAGGCCCCGATACCCTTTGGGCCGTGGAATTTGTGTGCTGACATTGTTAACAAATCTACTTCGAGTTTCTCTACATCGATCGGAATCTTGCCGATCGCCTGTACACCATCGGTATGGAAGAGCACACCCCGTTCTTTGGCTATGTTTACCAGTTCAGCAATGGGTTGAATGGAACCTGTCTCGTTGTTGGCCAGCATTACGCTCACCAGACAAGTCTTGTCCGTGATCGCGGTTTTCAGGTCATCGGGATTCACTCTTCCATCTGCATCAACAGGTAGAAAGGTAACCGAAAACCCGTGTTTCTCGAGCCACCGGCAGGTATTCAACACTGAAGGATGCTCTATGGTGCTGGTGACGATATGGTTTCTCCGAGCGGCGTTGGCGAAGGCCACTCCCTTTATAGCGAGGTTATTTGCCTCTGAACCACCACCGGTAAAGACTATGCGTCGCGCTGTGCAATTGATTAGTGCAGACACACTTCTGCGGGCTGCTTCTATTGCTGAACGAGCTTCTTTCCCCGCTGCGTATATGCTCGATGGATTCCCGTAACACTCCATGAACTCGACCATGGCTTTCTTGACTGCCTCATTGATAGGCGTGGTGGCATTGTGATCGAGGTACACCCGGTGGCCTGTTTGCTGCTCTTCCACGGTATCATCAAGCGCGTACTCGTCTGACCCCTTGACATTTGCTCTGTCACCATCTGACACTTTTACCACATCGCACAGCAGGGCCTTGTACACCGGAAAGCCGGAAATCGGATCGTAACGTTGAAGATTGGTGAGGTCGTTTATGCAAGCATGACGCCACACTTTTGGCCCCAGAGCCCCACCCCCCATGCCGCTAGCCTCTACGGCACCGCGCACAATGTCATCGGTGACAAGGGCATACATTCCAATCTGGCCGCGCTTCGTTTTTATGTGGACAAAATCACCGTTCTTGATGTCGCGCTCCTTGGCATCTACCGTGTTAATCGTCACGGTCGGCACTGGCTTTTCTTTTGATAAAGCGGGAATGCTGTGATGCAATGCGTGCAAATCAACATTTGCGCGAGCCCCTGAATTGAAGACGAGGGGGAATTGCTTTGCAAGCTCCGCTTGAGAAAGAGGGCCTTCTTTGGGTTCGACATAGACTGGCAGTGCGTCGTAACCGTGCTCCTCGAGAATGGAGGAAGCGATCTCAAGCTTTCCTAAAGGCGTGTTAAAACCAGGTTGCCCACCTGATCGTAGCAATCCCTTTTCCCACTTCTTGTATTGCATCATAACCGTGGGAATCTGTACCATCCCGTTGGCAGCACGGACATCTTCAGGAGTGAAGCCGGAGCCTTTCAGCACTCTGGAGAGAATCTCCTCTTCATTCTGCGGGTAAAGATGGCCATAGCCAAGACGTTGAGCCAGCTCCGATAGGATAAATAGATCACTCCTTGCTTCACCGACTGGTTCTATCACCTTCTCCCTAATCCTGAAGATAGAGCCATAAACCATGTAAGATTCGATCTCATAGTAGGTTGTTGCCGGAAGCACGATATCAGCGTAAGCTGCATCTGCGGTGAGCTGACGATCTACACAAACGAAGAAATCAAGTGCTTCCAGCGTTTTTCGCCAAACACTGGATTGTGGCCAGGATGTGATAATCGACGCCCCCAAACTTATAAGCAGGCGTATGGGATAAGGTTTCTTCTTAAGCACTGCCTCCGGGAGAATACTGGCATGGAACTCTCCCCGATATTTTGTATATACCGGGAAGTTGCTGTAGCCAGCCGCCTTTCGCACATCTGGATTGGGTATGAGCCCTTCACGATTAATAGGGAATTTGTTTTGAGGCATGAGAAAGCACCATCCACCAGGGACATCAAGCTGACCGGCAATGGCCCACAGCACCATTGTTGCGCGAATGGCTTGGACCGCTCCATCGCTGTATTCGAGACCGCTATACATGACGGGAGCAACACCGTCAGTCGTTGCGATTCTTCTTGCAAGAGACCTGACTGTTTCAGCGGGAACGCCGGTGATGCCTTCTACAACCTCAGGTCGAAAATGCTGGACATACTTGTCGAAATCCTGGAAACCCACGGTCCAGTTGCTGACAAATTCCTCATCATACAATTCTTCTTCGATAAGGACATTACACAACCCGAGGGCAAGAGCACCATCCGTGCCAGGTCGAATGGGGATCCATTCCGCATTCGTGTACTTGGCCATCATCGTTTTCCGTGGGTCTATTACTACGATACGCGCGCCTCGTTTGTGCGCCTCCTCAATTTTTTTGAAGTCATGAGGAGGACAATGTGCTGCAGGATTCTTGCCCCAAACCACGATGAGTTTGGCGCTTTCTATATCTGAGAACATATTAATGAACATGCCTCCTATAGTCACATGAGGCGCTATCATCGCGAAGGAGACATAACAGAGAGCCCCCACCCCGAGGGTATTAGGCGATCCAAAGGGGAACAAAACGCTTGCCGCGGAGGAAACCGCTACCCCCGCCGGTTGATACAGGTCACAGAATGCCGATTCAAAGCTTCCGCTACCAGTGTATATCGCAGTTGCCTCCGGCCCCGACTCAGCCTTTATTGTATAGAGTTTGGCTACAATCCTTTCATAGGCTTCATCCCAAGTGATTCGCTCAAAATCATATGTTCCCTTGGGCCCCTTACGCTTCATCGGGTAGAGGAGGCGATCCTTGGAGTACACAATGTCGGGTGAGCGCTCTCCGACTTTGCATATTGCTCCAAGGCTTGATGTTTCGTCAGCCCGGACACTCTTGATTCTCCCATTAGTATCATAAGTGACTATTACCCAGCACCCGGCTGCACAAATCCCGCATATGGCACGCTTTTCACTGTTCTCAACATTTCGCATAGCTGCAACTTTCGTCTCACGACTATGAGACATGATAGATAGATGTCAAAACAGCGTCAACAGTAAACAGGGTACACAAATTACCATAGAAAAGTCATCAAATAATAGGGAAAACTATTACAAACTCATAACATTGGCGACGCGGGAAATATCTCGGAGCAGATGGGAAACTCTGGAGCTGGTTGGGGTGTAGAGGCACCCCGCGATCTTTAAAGGCAGCTTCAGATTACAATTTGACCATCAATTGGCTGGAAGGGGAAGATGAGCCTGTTCAGACTTGCCTTCACCTTTTTGAAGAGGAGATGATAGCTGGCTGAGGAGGCAGGCCTAGGCGAAATTGTAGAGCATCATAAGCCGCGACATTCCTCTGGGATAGGTTGAGCCCCTGGAGAAAGGCGTGCCCCAAGATGTTATAACTTTTCAATCTTTTCTCTCTTGATTTTATGACTTCTCCATCTCCAGATGTGTATCATGCTATTGCCTCTCATGAAGCACAACCAAAGGAGGCAAGAAATGGCGACAGGTAATCGCCCCAGCATCACCGCGTTTCTTGCTAATTTGAAGGCTCCTATGCCTTTAAAACGCAAGGTCTGGTTGGTGATCCGCAACTGGCTTAAAATTCGAAAGTGGAGCACCTGTTGTGGACACCCTGGAGAACCAGGCTGTTGACGCGGGCCGTGAATGGGGGACTAGGCTTGTCCTCTCAAGAAAGGAGGGAATGACGATGAAAGTGAAGGTCATATTTTACAGCATGTATGGTCACATCTATCGTATGGCTGAGGCAGTGGCTGAAGGTGTTCGCGAAGTAGAGGGTGCTGAGGTGGAGCTATTACAGGTCCCTGAGCTAGTGCCTGATGAGATTCTGGAGCGCTCTGGTGCAAAGAAGTCTCGGGCCGCGTTTGCTCACATTCCAGTTGCTAAACCTGATGATCTCGCTGATGCCGATGCCTTGATTTTCGGAACACCAACCCGGTTTGGAAACATGTGTGCTCAGATGCGGAACTTCCTAGACCAAACAGGCCCACTTTGGGCTAGAAATGCCCTCGTAGGCAAGGTGGGAAGCGTCTTCACCTCAAGTAACACGCAGCACGGTGGCCAGGAAACTACCATTGTCAGTTTTCACACTACCCTGCTACACCATGGGATGGTTATTGTCGGTGTTCCCTACTCTGAGACACGTCAGAGTACTCTCGACGAGATCACTGGCGGAAGTCCGTATGGCGCGTCTACAATCGCTGCGCCGGACGGCAGCCGTATGCCAAGCGAGAACGAGCTGGCAATTGCTCGTTACCAAGGACGCCATGTAGCTGCTATCGCTGCTAGGCTGGCTAGGACGTAGGCAATTGGAGCCCTGTATTAAGAGGAGAGTGTTGCAGAAGGCTAGATTGGAAACGGGCGAGACTGCCCTGGACTTTGTGCTGCCTACGGCGGAAGGTGAGCCCATCTCCCTGGGCGAAGTGTTGCGCCGGGGACGCAACGTGCTGCTGGTCTTCCTTCGTCACTTGGGCTGACTGGCTTGCCGGGAGCACGTGGCACAGTTGTGCCAGTATGAGGATGGGATCAACCGGCTGAATGCACAAGTGCTGATCATTTCCTTTGGCACGCCTGAGTTAGCTCAGGCTTGGCTTGAGGAAACCTGTGCGCCCTTCACCATGCTGCTCGATCCAGAGCGGGTAGTGTATCGTGCCTATGGAATGGGACGCTCGTGGTTACGCTCCTGGAACGTCAATACATTGTGGCTTTATGTACGGCTGTTACTATCAGGCCGGCGATGGCGCGGCATTCAAGGTGACTCAGCTCAACTCGGGGGCGACTTCATTGTAGACGCGAATGGTATTGTACGCCTAGCTTACCCCAGCCGAGACCCTACTGACCGCCCAGAGGTGGCTCATCTAGTGGACATTCTGCGCCAGCTCCGTAAGGAAGTTGGGGAGGATTGAATCATGACGAAAGACCTGAGTGACAAACTGGGCTTGTGCGAGAGACACCTCAATATTGGCGCCTATCTAGCCATTGTGCTCGTCGTGTCACTGGCAGTTGTCTCCTGTGCGGCGGGGACGCCTGGTGCTGGAAGTGGGTCAGGATCCTATGTCTTGCCCAGCGAAGATGGAGATTGGATACCGCCGGTGTCTCATGTGGGGTCGATGCCGGCAGGCACGGGGAAGTTGGAAATCGAGAATATTGGCGAATTCGCGTTCAACGCAAGTGATGTGGAGACCCTTCGTCCCGACATCTTTCAACCAGGGCACTTTTCTCTGTTTGACATCCTGATTTATTTGGCTGGGCGAGGTGACGTAGCTCTAGATTACCACTTTGACGAGATGATGGGCACCTACGTCATCGATACGATTGATGGCCAGAGTGAGTGGTGGTACGAGGCCTATTATTCGGGGGGCTGGTATGAGAGAAACGTCTTCCGCATGGACATGTACCCTTACAAGAACAACACCAAGGTCCGCCTTTACAGGGAGCGTGGGGAACGCTTGGCGAACATTTATTGCACCTTTCGGGATGAGGTCGCCCGGCTGGCGAACAATGGCGGACAGGTTATCATCCCTGAGGTGGTTATCAGAAGCCCAGGCGAAAGTCGGACCTTCCGAGATGTGAGAGTGACCGCCCACAACGTCCGGAGCGATCTGCTGCAGCTCGACACGGTGACGGCCTTGGATGTCATACTGAGCTTGGGGGAGCAGGGAGAACTGTCACACCTGAGGTTGACTTGGTATGAGCGCATCGGGGGCGCCGAGCCTGTCGATAGCTACTGGTTAGAGCAAATTGATGGGGCTGGGGCTTCTGGGGGCTGTGGGTTCGTTTACGAGACCGGCCCCCGCGACTTCGCGGGCTTTGCAGGGAGTCACATCCACATTCCAGCGGACGTGCGGGTGATTGTATCACCTGAGTACGCTCTCTGGTTCTGGATTTGCCTGTAATGAACATATAATCATGCGCAGGACAACGCGAAACTACTTGATAGTAATGGCTCAGGCTCTTGCGGCGATACTTCTAGCCGTGTCCGCAGTACTCCTCTGGCTTGTCTTTCCCCGTGGCTTCTTCGCCGCCCGGGCGCTCTGGATAGACATTCACAAGTGGGTTGGCCTAGCGCTCGGGGCCTTGGTCTTTCTGCACGTGGCGCTACACTGGAGCTGGCTAGTGCAAATGACCCGGCGTCACCTTGTCTCTCTATGCAATACGGGCCGGAGGACTTGGAAACTCCTTTTCCATCCAGTGCAGAACAGGGAAACGAAACCAGGTGGAGGCGGACATGAACGAGAACTATGATCTGGTTATCATTGGTGGTGGATCAGCTGGGCTGACTGCTGCTGCCTTTGCAATCCAACTCGGGGCATGGGTTGCCTTGGTTGAAAAGGATCGTCTTGGTGGCGACTGCACCTGGACTGGGTGCGTGCCCAGCAAAACGCTGGTCAAGGCGGCCAAAGTGACCCACCACATGCGGACAGCCGATCGCTATGGTCTGACCCCGATCGAGCCAAACGTGGATCTGAAATCGGTGATGGCTCATGTGCGAGCCGTGATCGCTGAGGTCTATCAGCATGAATCGCCTGACGCGTTGCGCGCCGAGGGGATCGATGTCTACCTCGACACCGCCCGTTTTCTTGATCCCCATACTCTGGTCATCGGAGATACCAAACTCACTGCACGCAACTTCCTGCTCACCACCGGTGCCTATCCCTTTATACCCCCCATCGCCGGCCTGGACGGCGTGCGTTACCTGACCTATGAGAACATTTGGGACCAGGAGGTTCTACCACAACATCTGCTGGTGCTGGGTGGAGGTCCGATAGGCTGTGAAATGGCTCAGGCCTTTCGGCGCCTTGGCTCCCGGGTAACCCTAGTCGAAGGCGAATCGCGACTTCTGCCTCGAGAGGAGGTTGAAGCATCGCATGCCCTGGCGGAGGTGTTCAGGGTTGAGGGAGTAGAGTTGCGGTTGGGCGCAATGGCCGAACGCATATGGCAGGATGAAGATGGCATCCACCTAGTCGCTGGTGGGGAACTTGTTGCCGATGCGCTGCTAGTGGCCATTGGGCGTCGCCCCAGCGTGGGTGATCTTGATCTGGAGAAAGCGGGCGTCGTTTACAACCCCAAAGGGATCCAGGTAGACGAGCACCTGCGAACCAGCCAGAAGCACATCTATGCTGCCGGCGACTGTACGGGCGGTTATCAGTTCACGCACTATGCTGGTTGGCAGGCGTTTCTAGCTGTGCGTAACGCACTGCTGCCGGGAGCTTCTCGAGGCGTCACCGACCGAGTCCCCTGGACCACTTTTACTGACCCCGAGGTGGCTCACGTGGGCATGACCGAAGAGCAGGCACGGAAAAAGCTTGGCGATTCAGTGGCGACCTGTGACTGGTCGATGAAGCGCGTGGATCGTGCTCAGGCTGAGGCGGATACAGATGGGTTTATTAAACTGGTGCACAAGACCGATGGCGAATTGCTCGGAGTTACCATCGTCGCTGGTCAGGCTGGGGAGATGATTCACGAGTGGATCGTTGCTTTGGAACACGGTCTGAAGGTGGGCGACCTAGCCAGTGCGATACATGTCTACCCGACCTATTCTACAGCCAGCATGCAGGCTGCTGCTGCCATCCGCGTCGAGCAGTGGTTGAGCAGCACTCAGGGTCGAGTTATCCGACGCTTAGCGCGTTTAATGAGATGAAGGGAGGGATATGTCGAATGATCGCAAGAGGCAACAAGTTCGTAACCACATTTTTCACGAGGTGACGCGTAGCCTGTGTCCTGAATGTGGTCAGTTAGTAGATGCACAGGTGCTAATGCGCGATGGCGGCGTCTATCTGCGCAAACGCTGCCCCAACCATGGCTGGCACGAGGCGGTGGTATCCTCCGATGCCGACTGGTACCTAAGCTCCCTCAAATACAACAAGCCCGGGGCCATGCCATATGAGTTTGCTACGTCCGTCAAAGATGGCTGCCCCTTCGATTGCGGCCTGTGCCCTGAACACCAGCAGCATACCTGCATTGGTATTATCGATATAACCACTCGCTGCAATCTCGTCTGCCCCACGTGCTTTGCTGATGCCGGCTCAGGCTATGACCTGAGCGTGGCTCAGGTTGAAGCGATCCTAAATAGGTTGATGGAAACTGAGGGCCAGCCCGAGATCGTCCAAATCAGCGGTGGCGAGCCGACGATTCACCCTCAAATCTTTGACATCCTCGGCGCAGCCGATGCGTGTGGAGTCCGTCTTGTGCTGCTCAACACCAACGGATTGCGGCTGGCTGAGGAGCCCGGCTTCGTTCGCCAGCTGGCCAGATACCGGCCGACCACCTACCTCCAGTTCGATGGCGTTACTGCTGAGACCTACCAAACGCTACGTGGGCGTGACCTTCGCGACATCAAGGAGCAGGCCCTGGACCGTCTAGCAGAAGCTGGGCTCTACGCCATACTGGTAGCCACTGTAGTCCAGGGTGTGAACGATAGCGAGATTGGCGACATCCTGCAGTATGGGCTAAGACACCCGGCCGTGGTAGGTGTAAATTACCAGCCGGTCACCTATGCCGGGCGCTGTCTAAATCACCACGATCCGCTGCATCGCACCACTGTGCCTGATGTGCTCCACGCTCTGGAAGAGCAGACCGAGGGCCTATTTCGGATCAGTGATTTTCGCCCGGTGCCCTGTCCTCATCCTGCCTGCTCTGCTTGCACAGCAGCCTTTATCGATGGCGAGCAAGTCATTCCCATCCCGCGCATATTGAACGTAGACGACTACCTGGACTTCCTTACCAATCGGGCCGGGCCGGAGGTCATTGCCGAGCTTGGACCAGCCCTGGAAGACCTGTGGAGCATGGCAGCCGTAGTGGGCAGCGACAAGACAATTGATGCCCTGAATTGCGTTGCCTGCGGCATCAGCATACCTCTTTCCTCCAAACCTGAGCTCTCTCCGGAGCAGTTCTTTCTGGTTCAGGTCCACGGCTTTATGGATGAGCATACCTTTGACCTCAAGCGGCTGATGAAGTGTTGTATACACCAACTTTTGCCTGACGGCCGTGCCATGCCGTTTTGTGCCTATAACAACCTGGGCTACCGGCAACAGGAGAAGCAGAAACAGGAGGCATTGCATGATCGACAAAGTCAATGACGGGGAGATCAAGGTTTGCTGTGCTACGTTCTATCAGAGTGACCTTGTGCGGGTGGTACTTGGTGAAGTACTGCATCCGGGCGGTCTGGAGCTGACTCAACACCTGGGTCAAGCCATTGGACTGACTGAAAAGGATCGCGTATTGGATGCAGCGTGCGGCCGGGGAGCATCTGCAGTCCATCTGGCGGAGCGCTTCGGCTGCCATGTGACTGGCCTGGACTACGGCCTGGAGAACCTGGAAGCAGCGCAGGATCACGCTGCGGCCCATGGCATGTCACACTTGACTGCTTTCAGTCACGGTGATGCAGAAGGGCTGCCCTTTGGTGAGAGTGTGTTTGACGCGGTCATCTCTGAGTGCAGCTTCTGCACGTTTCCCGATAAGGCAACGGCCGCCAGCGAGATGGCACGTGTCCTGCGCCCAGGCGGCCGGCTCGGTCTGACAGATGTGACTATTAATGGCCCTCTGCCGGATGAAATCCAGTCCCTGCTGTCTTGGGTAGCCTGCGTGGCTGGGGCAGGCACCGCTGAGGATTATGTAGCTACGTTCGAACAAGCTGGCCTCACCGGTTTCCATGTGGAGGACCAGGGGGCCTCTTTGCTGCGGATGGTGACCGACGTGCGCCGCAAATTGTTGGCTGTGGAACTGGCTGCGGGCCTAGGCAAGCTCAACCTGGGCGATCTCAACCTAAGCGAGGGGAAGCGACTGGCGATGCGTACTGTTGAATTGATAGAGACAGGACTAGTCGGTTACACGCTCATCACAGCAAGGAAGGAGTGACTCAGTTGGCGACGGCCGTTGCTGTTCGTCTGACCTCGTCATCCTTAGAGTGGTTGTATAATGGTGGGTAGAGAGTCGGGGCATGTTGGCTCTTGAGCTGGCCCTCTAGTTCGACGCCGAGGTTGATCATCCGATGAGACGTTATTGAGGATTCATACCGAGGAACAGTCTACAATCAACAGGAGGTACAGTCATCAGATGCAAAATGTTACAACTTTTCAACTTTTTCCCACCCTATTTTATGACTTCTTTATCCTCGGCGTGTTATTGTGCGCTTACAGGTCTTCGAGCAATGGCTTTTGTTGTCCCACTTATCGTGTTGAGCCATTGGCATTAGAAGGCGACTAGGCAAGGAGGTGCAAGAAATGGCGAAGGCGAGTTGGAGTGGGGTAATACTCGCTGAGAGCGATAGATATGAAATGGTCGAAGGCAACGTGTATTTCCCGCCGGAGTCCGTAAAGAGGGAGTACTTTAGGGACAGCGATACCGAATCCGAATGTCCCTGGAAGGGTCACGCGGACTACTACGATATTGTAGTTGAGGGTAAGATCAACAAAGACGCTGCTTGGTATTATCCTGATCCTAAGCCGGCGGCCAAACACATCAAAGGGCATGTGGCATTTGACAGGGGAAAGGGAGTAAAAGTAGAGAGATAGCCAGTATTTCGCAAGAGCTGGTTGCCTTCGTTCGTGTTGACTTTGAGCCTTGGAGAGGAGGGTTGAAAATGATCAATTTGGATCTTCTGATAATTGGGGCAGGAACTGCTGGTGAGTATGCCGCTGGGACTGCTAGGCAGAGTGTTTCCTCCATAGGCATGATCGAGAAGGGGCCAGTTGGAGGTGACTGCATTTTTCACGCCTGCATTCCTACCAAAGCCATGGTTCATGCCGCGCGGACTCATAAGAAGATGAGAAGCGCTGATTTCTATGGCCTACCCACACTGGATAAGGCTGCCAGCTATAAGGATGTGAAAGCTTTCAAGGACAGGATCATCGCTGGGATAGGTACCGGACGAGACGAACGGTGGGTGAAATCAGGAATACAGTTGTTTAGAGGTAATGCCAGGTTTGTGTCTGCCTACGAGGTTGCGGTTAGCGACGAGGTTATCAAGGCTGACAAAATCATAATTGCCACCGGTTCTCAACCGGCCGTCCCGCCGATTCCGGGGCTCAAGGAGATTGGATACATAACCAATATTGAAGCACTAGAACTGGAGCGGGTACCGGAAAGGTTGGCCATCATAGGCGGTGGACCTATAGGGGTGGAATTTGCCCAGATATTCGCTGCCTTTGGTTCCAAAGTACATATATACGAGGCGCTAGACCGAATCCTGATTGGAGAGGATGAGGAGATATCACAGGTCATGATAGGCTTCTTCTCCAAACAGGGTGTTTCGGTATCAACTTCAGTCATGGTAACCGGAGTACAAACTACTGCGTCTGGGAAACTGATTGCTGCTAAGGGTGCTGACGGTGAGGAAAGAAGTGCCGAGTATGATGAAATCCTTGTCGCTACTGGCCGTAGGCCAGCTATCGGCGATCTCGGTCTTGTGGCGGCTGGTATTGAGACCAGCAAGAAGGGAATCACCGTGGATGCCTCCCTTCAAACCAACGTGCCGCACATCTGGGCAGCTGGTGATGTGACCGGGATATTTCTTTTCACTTTCGTTGCCGGGGAGCAAGGTAAGACTGCTGCGTTGAATGCCACTGGGGCTGACAGAAAAGAATTAAGATATGATGTTCTGCCAAGAGCTACGTTCTGTGACCCAGAAGTAGCCAGCGTGGGCCTCACAGAGAGGCAGGCGCGGGAACAGGGCTATAAAGTGAAAGTTGGCAGATTCGATTATGCCAACTTAACGCGAGCTATAGTCTCGGATGAAACCGACGGGTTTATCAAGATCGTGGCTGAGGAAGGCTCCGGCCATATTCTGGGAGGCCATATTGTAGGTGCAGAAGCGTCCAGCCTCATTCATGAAGTCTCTGCAGCGATGGCTGGGGGCCTCACAGTCTCTGATATTGGCAATACCCTCCATGCCTACCCCACTCTATCCGAAGGGGTGCGCTATGCGTGCCAGGCGATTATGTAAGCTGTTGCAGCCTGGGAAGACTATACGAGGCTATGAAGGAGAGACCAGATGATACGGACGAGCCATGACACCACTTCCTCTTCGCCGCAGGAAGGTGATTCTAAGACGAATCATCGGACGGGATCATGCTGGATTGACGTCTCAGTCCCCTTGCATAACGCGATGGTGCACTGGCCAAGTGATCCTCCATTTAGCATCAAGCGTGTAAAGGATGTGAAGCATGGGGACACTGTCAACCTCTCAGTGATTTCAATGGGGGCACACTCTGGAACACACATAGATGCTCCACTCCACTTTATCCAGCAGGGGCAAGGCGTTGACAAGATGCCTCTGGATACTACTGTCGGTCGGGCACGCGTAATCGAGATTCGAGATACTGAGTCGATAAAATCTGGGGAGCTTCTTTGGCACAGGATCCGCCGCGGTGAGCGCATTTTGTTCAAAACACAAAATTCCTCGCGTGTGTGGCGAGTGAGCAAATTCGTCGAAGATTTCGTATTCATTTCGGACGAAGCGGCCCGCTTTCTCGTAGAACGTGGCGTGAGACTTGTTGGTGTAGATTACCTTTCGGTTGGAAGTTTCAAGCAGGGAGGCAGCTATGTACACAAAACACTGCTTAGCGGTGGTGTATGGATCATTGAGGGGCTTGATTTATCACAGGTGAGTCCTGGAAAACACGATCTCATCTGCCTGCCGTTGAAGCTTGATGAGGGAGATGGCGCGCCTGCTCGGGCGATTCTCAGACCGGTGCGACGTGGCGGAGCATGAACAGAATTAAGGCCAGTACTTGAAGAAAACGAGAGGAGGAGAATATGGCAGATGTCAAGCGAGAGTTTGGCGTAGTTGGTCTAGGCCGTATGGGAGCAAACCTTGCTCTGCAGGCACTAGAGAAAGGTATGCGAGTTGTCGGTTTCGACATCAAGAAAGTCCCCGAGGAACTAATAAACGCAGGGATGGTTGACATTAGTAATCTTGAAGGTTTTCGTGAAAAGCTGTCGCCATCGCGGCCGATTTTCATCTATATTCCTGCTGGCCCGATTGTTGACCGAGTCCTAGACGATCTTGTTCCACATCTAGACAATGGTGACATTGTAGTCGATGCTGGAAACTCCTACTGGGGCGACTCAATCCGCCGCCACCAAAGACTCTCTGAGAAGGGAATCCACTTTGTTGACCTTGGGACGAGCGGAGGTGTCGAAGGAGCCCGCCACGGTGCCTGTTTCATGGCAGGCGGTGAAAAGGAGCCGATCGCCCGCATCGAACCGCTCCTTATTGAGCTTGCCACACCGGGCGGCTACGTTCATGCCGGTCCACCCGGCGCTGGACACTTCACTAAGCTAGTCCACAATGGGATCGAATTTGGAATGTTGCAGGCAATCGGAGAGGGTGTTGACCTTCTTGAAAACTATCGTGATAAGCTTGACATTGCAGAGGTTTTGCGATGCTGGCGCCACGGATCGGTGATCCGCTCATGGCTCATAGACCTGATGGAGGCTGCATATCGTTCCCAGGGAGGGCTGGGGAACATCCCGACCTATGTTGAGGACACGGGTGAAGTGAACTGGCTTGTGAACGATGCCTTGCATATGGAGGTACCAGTCCCGGTAATTTCACAAGCTGTTATGCAGCTATTCACTTCACGCGACGACAGGAAAAATTGGGCTCGAGCGATAGCGATGATGCGACACGGGTTCGGTGGACACCCCTACGGGGCCGATCAGTCGATCGTCCGAGAACGCAGAGAAGGGCGGGTTGGCAATTTCCTTCGTGAGTAGTCCTCCTCGGATTAACGGTCTGAGAACCCCATATGTCTATGAGACTTGTACTTCCCAGTAACAAGAATAGGAGGACACTCGAGTATGGGCTATAAACCTATAAGTGACTACGGAATCATTGGTAATATGCTCTCTGCTGCTTTGGTAGGAAAGGACGGCTCAATCGACTGGTGTTGTCTGCCTCGATTCGATTCCCCCAGCGTCTTCGCCGCGATACTGGATGACGAGAAGGGAGGCCAATTTCAGATAACACCGCGAGGGACATTTGAGTCCAGTCAATCTTACCTTCCTGATACAAACGTGCTTCAGACTACATTCGAAAGCGGTACGGGTGTGGTTACCTTGACCGATTTCATGCCGTGCTACCGAACTGCCCAGGGAAGACTAGCCCAATTTCCGGAGATTCACCGCCTGGTGTATTGTAATAGAGGTAGCGTAGATCTGCAGGCTATTTTCGAGCCAAGGCTGGACTATGCCAGAGCATTGACCGTGATGGGTGCTTCCAAATATGGCGTTGCTGCCAAGGACGGGGCAAGAGCACTGGCCCTCTCCTCTACAATTCCGTTTGCCATTCAGGGGAACGCAGCTCTCGGTCATTTCACGCTTCAACAGGGGGAAAAAGCTTGGTTTATCCTTCGCTATGCATCGGATCAGCCTCGTCCTTTTGTTAGCTTCAATTCGGCAGCAAAACTTGAGAAGACCGGCGAGTACTGGCGACGGCTGGCTGAAGGTTGCATCTTTTCGGGACCATGGAGAGACGCTATCGTGCGTTCGTATCTGGCGTTGCACCTGATGATATACTCCCCGACTGGGGCTATCGTGGCGGCTCCAACCACCTCGCTCCCGGAAGAAATCGGTGGTGAGCGCAATTGGGACTATCGTTATGCCTGGCTTCGTGATTCATCACTAACAATAAATGCTTTTGCCTACCTTGGACATGGGGAAGAGGCCAACGGGTTCATGAAATGGCTGCTTAGCGTATGTGACAAGTGTGGACCTAAAGCACAGATTCTCTATGATATTGATTTTCAGGATCCTCTCCACGAGCAGGTATTGGATCACCTCAGGGGATACCGAGACTCCCGACCCGTGCGAATCGGCAATGGCGCGTACCAGCAACGTCAACTTGACGTCTTTGGCGAGGTGCTGGAGGCCGCCTACAGCCATCTCAACATTGGTCATCGTATCAGTCGGCGCTCCTGGGCGCTCCTGGAAAGCTTCGTGAATGCCGCATGCGAACTCTGGCGTTGGCCCGACAGCGGGATATGGGAAGTAAGAGGTGGTCCCTATCACTTTGTGCATTCCAAGCTGATGTGCTGGGTCGCTGTGGATAGGGGTGTAAAAATAGCGGAGAAGCTTGGCCGTAAACGATATCTTGGACGCTGGCGGGAAACAGCCCAGGAGATCCGAGATGACGTCTTGAAAAAGGGATGGAATCCGAGGCGTCAGGCCTTCACCCAGCACTATGATACAGCAGCGCTCGATTCCAGCAATCTCCTCATGCCTCTCTTTGGCTTCTTGCCCGTCTCTGACGAGCGCATCGTATCCACTATCGAACGAACTGTGGAAGAGCTGGGCTTTGATGGTCTCTTGCGCCGATACAGGACTGATGATACCGACGATGGACTCAGTGGCTCAGAGGGAGCGTTTTTGTGGTGTTCTTTCTGGCTAGTCAGGGTCCTACTGAGGTTGGGTAGGCTGGAACAAGCCACTGACCTGTACCAGAGACTACTGGGCTACAGCAATCACTTGGGCCTTCTGTCGG
>CAYWDP010000007.1:0-4141 GCA_964457045.1 uncultured Dehalococcoidia bacterium | reverse complement strand
ACTGACCTGTACCAGAGACTACTGGGCTACAGCAATCACTTGGGCCTTCTGTCGGAGATGGTCGACCCTACCTCTGGTGAAGCACTGGGCAACTTTCCTCAGGCTCTAACCCATCTAGCGGTCATCATAACTGGAATTGAGTTGACCGAAGCAATGCGAAATAGAGCTGCTGGAGGAGGTGAAGCATGAAAGCTGGAGCAGTCACCCCAGGTCAAAAAGACAGTGCGCGATTAGTTGAAATGGATGTGCCCGTGGTCTCGGGTGGTCAAGCTCTAATCAAGTTGCTGGAGGTGGGTATCGATGGCACTGACATGGAAATTAACACCGGTCAGTATGGGCAGGCTCCACCAGATGATGATTTTCTTGTCTTGGGTCATGAAGCAATTGGCCAGATTGAGAACCCGGGTACCACGGAGTTCAGCAAGGGCGATCTGGTCGTGCCTTTGGTCAGGCGTCCGGATGAATGTATCAATTGCCGTCGAGGCCAGCCTGATATGTGCATTGAGGGCAATTACCGGGAATGTGGCATTAAAGGTGCCCATGGGTTTCTGCGTGAGTATCTTGCTGAAGACTCAAGCTTCTTGGTGAGGGTTTCAAAAGAACTGCAGCATGTCGCAGTGCTGACCGAAGCCATGAGTATTGCCACAAAAGGTATTGAACAGGCAATGGAGTTTCATGCTCGAAGTGCCAACCCTATCCAGGTGGCTCTGGTGCTTGGAGCTGGCCCCCTGGGCTTACTGGCTACGGCTTTCCTTCGTGTGCAGGGGATCAACACCTACAACCTTGACGTAGTGCCCAGAAACAGTATGAAAGGGCAGCTGGCGGAGGCAGTAGGGGCTACCTATCTGGATGGTAGGGAGTCGCACATTCAAGACGTCCCAAGGCAAATTGGTAACCTCGATGTCATCATTGAAGCTACTGGTAACAGTACCGTCGCTTTCCAAGCGATGAGTGTCCTGGGCGTGAGTGGAGTGCTTTGCCTGATGGGAGTGTCGACTGGCGAGAAACCGCTCGAGATCTGTGCTGATTGCCTCAATATGGAAATGGTGCTTGGCAACAAGGTTGTCTTTGGCACCGTAAGTTCTAACCAGGGCCACTTTGAACGTGCAATGCAATTGCTGCGTGATATTGATCAGAGGTGGCCGGATTGGCTTGCCAGGTTGATCACCCGACGCTTGCCTTTAGGCGACTTCAAGGATGGCCTTCAACCTGCTCCCAACGGCATCAAGACTGTGATCGAGATAGCGTAGGCGGAACTTGACACACCAAGTGTGAGACCGACAACCGTTGGTTGTATGAGTCAAAACGCCATAATGACCAAGCACTGACGAAATGACTAGTCTAAGAGTGACCTGAGTAGCAGATGGATGTTTCCAATGCCCTAGACGTATGGTGGGTTTTTCCAGCATCAGTGGCCATTGCTACCGTGGCTCTCTCCTCGGGGATCTCAGGAGCTCTCTTCTTCAGCCCTTTCTTTCTACTAGTCGTGGATCTAGAACCCGCACAAGCTATTGGTGCTGGGCTCATGACTGAGCTTTTTGGAACTGGGTTCGGTAGCTATAACTATATCCGTCAACGCGTAATCGACTTCCGAACGGTACGTTTTCTGGTTATGGCTGCAGTGCCAGCAGCCGTAGCGGGGGCATTCTTGGCAAATCAAATAGAGCCTGGGATTCTGCAGGTGGTCTTCGGGGCAGTACTCTCGCTACTGGCGGTGATAGTACTCTACCATAGCACCCAAAAGGGTAAGCCGCCCACATCTAGAATCCTCGATCATGACACCAAGACTACAGTGATCAGGGCTCGTGACGGAACCACATACTCGTATCGGGTATGTAATCGCTATATCGGCGTCTCTTTGGCTGGCGTAGGTGCTCTCCTCACCGGACTGATGAGCGCGGGTCTGCCCGAGATCACCACGACGCAACTTATGCTGCGCTGTCGTATCCCACCCCGGGTGGCAATAGCAACTGCCATCTTTGTGCTTACCGTTACCGTCCTTTTCGCTGCTGCCGTTCATGCCCTTGTCGCTGAACCAGCTTGGCATGTAGTTATCTGGTCTATCCCAGGCGTCGTCGTCGGTGCCCAGATCGGTCCCAGGCTATCAGGGAAAGTACCCTCGCACATCGCCGAACGAATACTCGGAGCCATGTTCCTTGTGATAGGCACTTTAGTGGTTGTCTTGCAGATCTTGGGCTAGGTGTAGATAGCTTACGTAGGCCAAGAATATGACCAGCTTGACCGGTGATGGCAAGATCACACGTGTGATTCAGCGTTCACCGCGAGTATTGGGTTCCCTGTGTTGAGGAAAGGACGGCTGATCTTGTTCCATGGCCCCATTGCCAACCGATAGAATATTGCGACGGGTGTTCTTCAGTGTCCTCCTTGTGATAGCCAGCGTTTGACTTTGGGAACCTGTCGGGCAGGGTCTTCTCCGCGCTGCTCTCACACACTTCTCCTTATGAACAGTTGACAGGAGTTAAACAGTTGTGATATAAGCGATTCTGCACTACCTGACAGCAAAGTGATAACATATCCTCCAAACGGCGTTCTATTGATTGCTTCATATGGCGTGACAAGCAAATAGCGCACAGTCGTATTTGGAGGACGGGGAAGGATGCGTGGTTTTCCATTTTTGGGTATGTTCTACTCCTGTTGTTTCAACAGAGCCCGCGCTGTCTACGTGGGCTATCGATTTTGCTGACAGCATAAGGTGACAAAGCTGTTAGCACAGCTTGGAGGTGAAAGCAGTGGTAGCACAGTTAACTCTTAAGGAGGTCTTGGAAAGGGCGATTCGGAAAGAGATTGAGGCACAGCGTTTGTATGTCGGCTTGAGCCAGATGGTGAAAGACGAAGCAGCCAGGGATGCCTTTCAAAAGCTATCTAAACAAGAAAAGGGTCATCAGGATCGGTTAGAAAAATACCTGCGGGGCGATCTTAAGGGTGGTGCGCTAAGCAGTGGACACAGCGTGGATTATAAGATTGCAGAGCTGCTTGGCGAACCAGAATTGTCTCCTGATATGGAGCTTAAAGACACCTTCTTGTTGGCTGCCAATCGGGAAAAGGCATCTCATGAGTTCTATCTCAGCCTGGCCGGAATTCATCCTGAGGGAGAAGTGAAGAAGCTACTTGAGAGGCTGGCAGAGCAAGAGCTGGAACATAAGCAGCGGGTGGAATCCTTGTATACAGAAGTCGCCTTTCCTCAGACTGACGGAGGATAAGCGACCACACTGGATATCGCCAGGTGTGCTTCTCGACGAAAGACCGCTGGCCGGCATATTGAATATAGATAGTGATGCCGGTATCGTTAGTTATTCTTTAGCCCGAATAAGGGGGACCAAAGCCGTTAGCTCGGCTGCTACTTTGCCGTAATCAGGTTTCAAATATTGGGCGCAGCACGGGATGGGGACTGCTAATCGAATCTTGCTGGCGTTGGGCTTGCTAAAGAAAACTTCGAGAATATATAGAGGGCATTTGAGTTAAAGGGGCAAGCATCAAAATAAAAACTTAAGGCTATGCTACCTTGCAAATCTAGCGACAAAGCCGCACCAGTTGTCTTTACCTTGTTTCAAACACGGCACTGCACATGTGTCCAAGTTGTTCAGGGGCAGGTTGGCACCGAAGCCGGGTCGGTGAGCTGCCCCTAGACTGTGAAAGGCAATAATAGCGAGGAAGAATCACGTTGGAAAGAGGTGAAAAGAATGGAGGAAAAGATCGTCTACTTTGAGACGTCAGGTGAGGAGAATACCCTGGAGGTGCTGAGGCTGGTTGAAGAAAGGGCGCAGGCAAGGGGAATCAGCAAGATTGTCCTGGCGTCCACCCGAGGGGATACTGCCAGGGCTGCTGTGGACGCTTTTGATAGGACAGATCTCCGCCTGGTAGTGGTTCCCCACCAGTTTGGCTTTTTAGGGCAGCAAAGGTTTCCCCAGCAGCTGGTCACCGAGCTTGAGAAAAGAGGCCACCGCGTGCACTTCGGTACGATGCTCTTTCACACCGAAGATTTATATGGCACAAGGGCACCGCGGCTTATGGCAACTCTTCTGCGGACTTTCTGCCAGGGGATTAAGGTCTGTGTTGAGATCATCCTCATGGCCTGTGATGGTGGGCTTATTGAGCAGGGCGAGAAGGTCATCGCTGTGGC
>CAYWDP010000006.1:26040-31167 GCA_964457045.1 uncultured Dehalococcoidia bacterium | reverse complement strand
GGTCGCTGTAGGCACTGCCCTCTTCCGTTCGATGCAAGAGTAGAAAAATGCAAGTGGTATAGAGAGCTCAAAAAGAGGTTCACAACTCTCAAGTCACAAGGCTGGCGATCTGGCTTCTTTCACCTTCCATCTAATTGTCGAGTGCTGGGCCCGGGCAACAGACCAGTGTGAAGGTTTTCTCAAAAGTTCTTGCTTTTATCTTAAATGGCTCACCAAGGCTGGAGAGCATCCCCTCCGACGGGGTAAGGTAATCCTGTCAACACTTAAGTCTCTTTTTGGCTGCCTCTAGAAGTTCGTCTCTGAACTTGGGATGCGCGATCTCGATAAGAGCCAAGGCCCGCTCTCTTTCATCCAGTGGTGCAAGGTTGGCAATTCCCCACTCGGTGACCACATACTGCGCGTAATGCCTGGGCACGGTTATCCTGGCTCCCGGCGTTGGGTAGGGCACAATGCGTGATATCGTCCCGCCTTTGGCGGTGCTGGGCAGGATGTTGATCGCTCTTCCTCCTTCGGACCAGTAAGCGCCAATCACAAAGTCGAGCTGTCCGCCCGTGCCGGAGCGCATATCATCGCCATAGGACTCCGAGCAGATGGTCCCCACAAGGTCAACCTCGACAGAACTGTTTATGGCCACCAAGTTCTTCTCTCTGGCCAGCAGAGGAATCGAGTTGCAGTATGCAGCAGAATAGAACTCTACCATAGGATTATTGCCCAGGAAATCGTAAAGCTCCTGGTCACCAAAGGCGAAAGCCATGACGATCTTCTTCGGGTGGGTCTGTTTGTATTTGCCGGTGACGATGCCCGCCTCCACAAGCTGGCGAGTGCCCATGGGAGCCATCTCTGTGTGAATGCCCAGGTCCCTAAGATCGCTATCCGCAATAAGCTTGGATATATGCCCAGGCACTGCGCCTATTCCTACTTGAAGGCAATCCCTATCCCTGAGCAGGCTTACCACGTTCTCCGCAATCTTCTTGTCCACGTCTGACGGCTCGGGCAGCGGAGGCGAGAACAGAGGTTCGTCTGTCTCAACGAACTTATCGAACCGGCTGACGTGGTAGTGCGTATTGCCATAAGTCCTCGGCATATTCGGGTTGACCTCGCCGATAACCCAATCAGCCTGGTCAATGGCCTCTGGCGTGTAGAACAGATCAAGACCAAGTGATACGTACCCGTGGTCGTCCAGAGGGCTCACTACGGTGATGATGCCCTGCCTGCGTGGATCGATCTCTTGCCGCTTCTTTATCACATGGCCTACGCTGGAGCTCTGGACTGGAATGTATGTTGAACAGCCCTCCACCTGCTGATACATGGAAAGCTTGGAATAGAAGCCACAGATCATCCTGAAGGTTTCTCTACACTCAGGTTTGAAAATCTTGTAAGGATGGTATTGGAGCGCCGATACATACTGGACGTCCTTCAGCTCATCTTTCCGGTCCGCAATTGCGTCCATCATAGCCGTGGAAGGCTCACCGAGGCCCAGGGGGGTGAAAAACCGATCGCCCGATTGAACAAGCTTCGCGGCCTCCTCATAACTGCACAACTTCGATTTGTATTCCTCTCTCCAAGACATTTCTGAACTCCTTACTGCAGAATAGAATCCCAGAGCACGGCCGGCGTCTAGATACCACTCACATACTACCCAAGTTAGATGCCCGGCAGAGCTTGGCCTGATATCTATTTTACACTGTTTCCAGGCATTCAAAAAGAATTCGAATTGTCTTATATGGATGCCATGCTTCATTGAACAGAAATAGTCCAAAGTGTGTAGGGATTCTAGCCACAAATCTCGTGTCTCTGGACGATCTCAGGTTATCACCTGGAGGTCGAGGAGCTCTCGACTGGACCCTTCATAAAAAGCTCGGGAGATTCTAGATGCAAATTCCACCCATTATGTGACACCTTCTGGAATCGAAGAATGTCCTCCGACATTATAGTACAAGCAGGTCAGATGTAGGTGCAAGGCCAAGAAGTGGGGATAAATGGTTACCTCTCGCTCTCCTCAAGCCACCTTTCACCCCCCTCCCAGCCACTCCCAGCAAACCAGAGGGCACTCGCAGCAAGGGATTTTGGATAGGGAATAGTGTTACAAGGAATGGTAAATCGGCATTGTACAGACAGAGAAAATGACTGCAAGGCACAAGCCTCCTTCCTGGGTTGACTTTGACAATTTGAGTTGAGCTGTCTACGATGTCTATCGTCATACTGTTCTGAGGAGGTGCCGCCAATGCGTCTACATCATGTTGCGATAGCTGTGGAGGACATGGATAGGTCACTCGCTTTCTATCGCGATGCCCTAGGGCTGGCGGTGTTTCAAGATGAAGTGATCTCTGGCCCCGATGTGGACATAGCACTCATGGAAAAAGGCGCCAGAGTCAGAATGGTCCTGCTTGTAGACGAAGCGGGAAACATGATTGAGCTACTGGAATGGCAATTTCCACCTTTGATGGAGAGGCCGGCTGACCATCGGAGGTTCAGATCCAGAGGCCTTGTAGAGGTGTCCCTCATGGTATCTGACTTGCAGAAAGCAGAGGACAATCTGAAGAAGAAAGGCTTCGCCTTCAGGACACCGATCTGGAGATTTGGTAGCGACCTGCCTGCCTACGGAGGAGCGGAGGCATGGATAAGGTATGTGGAAGACCCTGACGGAGTTCAGGTGGAGCTGATGCAAGTGGTAGCCAAAGGGATCAGCTGATGCCAACCGCCCCGCAACTTCCCAGATCTGTCTTTCAGGCTGTTGTCCTCACCTTCCTCCGGACGAAATAGGCTAGAATGCCAACTCCAAAGGCTGCGGCCACCTTAACACGGGGGTCTATAATTGATCATGCCAAAATGGGAATGAAGGAGGTGCTAAACATGGGCAAACTAGATGGAAAGGTCGCTTTGGTTACCGGAGCAGCCTCAGGCATTGGACGCGCTACTGCCATTGCGTTCGCCAGGGAAGGGGCAAAGGTCGTCGTTGCGGATATTTTGGTGAAGGAGGGTCAGGAAACGGTTCGAACGATCCAAAAGGCCCGAGGCGAGGCCATGTTTGTCAAGGCCGACGTCTCAAAGGAGGCTGATGCCGAGGCGCTTGTAAAGAAAACCGTCGAGAGGTATGGCCAACTGGACTGCGCTGTGAACAATGCTGGGATTGACGGGGACACAGCTCTGACGGCGGACTGTTCCAAACAGAATTGGGATCGGGTGATTGCCATCAATCTGACTGGTGTGTTTCTGGGGATGAAGTATCAGATTCCGCAGATGCTCAAGCAGGGGGGTGGAGCCATCGTCAACACGGCATCCACTATGGGGGTGGTGGCCCATCAGAATGTTCCCGCCTACGTTGCCAGTAAGCATGGCGTCATCGGGCTGACCAAGTCAACGGCGCTGGGATACGTCAAGAACAACATCCGGGTCAACGCCATATGTCCTGGGAATACTCGGACGGCTATATTGGAGCGTGTAATGAAGGACATGCCTGAGGTCTACCAGGCTTTAGTGGCAGCCACGCCGATCGGACGGCTTGCCGAGCCAGATGAGATAGCGAATGCGATCGTTTGGCTCTGCTCCGATGCGGCCTCTTATTGCACCGGACATGCTTTACTAGTGGACGGCTGCTACTCGGTTCAATAGAGGCAGCAAATTTCAAGTAGAACTCTGTTGGTCTGAGTTCCTCGAATTCTCCCTTTGTCAAAAGATGTCTTCTCATATCTACGCACACATGACATTTAGAAACATAGCCTTCCTTTGATTCTTGGTAACCAAAATCTTTGGCGAATTGCAAAAGTCCTCCAAAATCCTGGCCGACTAAGAATCCCAAGACTGGATACCTGTGCAGGTCTAGTCCATCTTCAGAAGTTGGTCCAGATTTTGCCAGTCACCCAAAGAAATACCACCGCAATATCCCGGCAGGTAATTTCCATAGTTGTCGAAAGGAGATTGATGTGTTACTCAATTTGCAGTAGTTAAAAGTCAGATTGTCGCCGCAAGGAAGCAGAGAGGGAGAGGTAACCTTGACCGCTGGCTTTCTTGTTGATAGACTCTTAGTCGGCTCGTTTCTCAAACCCTTTGACGTAGGGGGACACTTCATTATTAACTAATACGTACAATGCGCACCCAGGAGGACCTTTTTCATGACAAGAGCAAGAATACTCGGAGTGGGCCGATATCTCCCTGAACGACGGGTGACCAATTTTGATCTGGCAAAGATGTTTGAGACCAGTGATGAATGGATCCAGCAGCGCACTGGGATCGTGGAAAGGCGTTTTGCCGAAGAAGGGGTTTACTGTTCAGATCTCGCCCTCGAAGCTTCTCAGGCTGCCCTGAAGAGTGCAGGGATGAAGGCTGAGGATATAGATTTCATCATCTTTGCCACCCTGAGCCCTGACCACCATTTTCCAGGGACTGGATGTTATCTGCAGAGAAAAATGGGCCTTTCCGAAATCGGCTGTATGGATATCAGAAACCAGTGCACTGGTTTCATTTACGGTCTCGCTGTTGCCGATGCCTTTGTCAGGATCGGTATGTACAAGAGAATCCTCGTTGTCGGCGCAGAGGTCCATTCCAGCGCACTGAATTTCACCAACGAAGGGCGCGATGTGGCAGTGTTATTTGGGGACGGGGCAGGTGCGGTGATTGTGGGGCCCTCTGATGATCCGTCACGGGGAATCCTTTCCACACATCTTCACGCAGACGGTCGGTATGCAGATATCCTGAAGCTAGAAATCTGGGATATAAGCCAAAAGCCCTACATTACTCCCCAGACTCTGGAGGAAGGCCGAATCTGGCCTAAGATGCAGGGCAAGGAAGTCTTCAGGACAGCGGTAACAAAGATCCCAGAGGTAATTGAGGAGGCGTTGCAGGCAAATAATCTCAAGCTCGAGGATATTGATCTGTTCTTGCCCCATCAAGCCAATCTTCGCATAAACCAATTTGCTGCCGCACGGTTAGGGATCCCAGAAGAGAAATTCTATAGCAACATCCAGCGCTATGGGAATACGACGGCAGGATCGATCCCCATCGCCCTGAGCGAGGTGCTCGAACAAGGTATTCTACGAGAAGGAAACCTCGTCATGATGGTGTCCTTCGGGTCTGGTTTCACGTGGGGAGCAAGTGTGATTCGGTGGTAAGGGAAGATACTGATACTCA
>CAYWDP010000006.1:21161-25940 GCA_964457045.1 uncultured Dehalococcoidia bacterium | reverse complement strand
GTATATCCTAGCAACACATCAAAGCAGCTCCCCTTTGCTTCGGGAGCTGAATTCACGATATACCGTCGGCGAGGTCAATGCTTAGAGCTGTTCTATTTGATCTTGACAACACACTAATTCATTTCAGTGAGCGCAGGTTCTTTGAGAGCTATGTCCCTCAAGTCTGGCGGGCTTTCTCCGACATCATGCCCATCGATGTGTTCCCACAAAAGCTCATCTTGGCTACCCAGGCATTGCTGAAGAACAATGGCCAAATGTCCAACGCAGAATGTTTCATGAACGTTTTCTGCACTGGTTACGAAGATCACAGAGACGAGATCTGGAAACGTTTCATAACATTCTATGAAAACGAATACGATCAATTTCGGGCCCTTGTTTCGGTGCCGCGAGCAGTGCGCCGAATCTTCCTACAATTGAAGAAGAAAGGCGTGAAACTTGTGATTGCCTCTAATCCTATTTGGCCCCTGCAAGTCCAGATGAAACGGCTATCTTGGGCTGGTCTGGGTGACCTCCAATTTGACTTGGTGACGCATATAGAGAATATGTCCTACTGCAAACCTCAAATCCAATATTACCAAGAAATATGTTTGAAGATTGGTGAAATTCCTGAGACATGCTTGATGGTTGGCAATGACCCCGTCAATGATATGGTTGTGGCCAACATCGGCATGAAAACCTTCTTAGTGACAGAGGGAGCCGATTTCGATGAGTCAGCGCTTGAGCTAAGTCGAAGTATACTCCCCAATATCCCCACTGAGATTCCTAAGCCGGATTTTAGAGGGCCTCTGTCCCGTGTACCCGACGCAGTTGCGGCTCTGCTCAGAAATAACAAGGTGTGAAGCTGCCTGTGAAAACATATTTGGTCGCTGCTCAAATTCCCAAAACCACCAAGCCCACTGGACACTGATTTCAAAGGGAATTGATTGGGTTGTATCGTGCTAGAGTAGTCCTGGAAAACGGTCTACTAGAAAAAAGAAATGCAGGAGAGCTTGTGCTTCCTCGTCCATCATCTAACTGGAAGGGGAAGGAGACTCCTCTGTGAGATTGCGTTGCCTCACTCGTGGCCCTGGCGAAACGAGAAACCTAACAAGAATCATGATTATCCAGAGCAATCCCCACAAGTTAACGAGAATTTGGCCTGCCTTCCTGATCACCTGTAACCCCTTTCTACTATACTCCTATACTTTCTCGAAGGTTCGATTCAATGCCGAATGACTGCCCTGACCATATCGTAGTGCCTTTACTATGCATTCCGTAAGGCTAATTAGGGTCATGTAATTGCCTAAACATGGTCGACTCGATGAGCCTAACGGGTCACATTGGGGGCAAGGCCTACGTACGAGATACCCAAAATAACGCTAACAGTCCTCCATACAGCCTGTGATACTACGTGACAGTGATTTCAAAGGGCATTGATTTGGGCGGCGTGGTGTCCAATCAATCTGAAATATTGACAACGAACTATGCAGTCGGGTTCGCTACACGGCCAACAAAGAGGACAGTCCCTGTCTCGATGTCACGGATGAGAAAGACAAAGGGACGGTCAACGGTGACCTTGACTGGCACCTCTGGCATCCCTCCCAGTGTCATCACGACTGCCGTGGCAGCAGCAGCTTCCGTTCCGGCCTCATCTACAGAGACAAACGCCTTATGCAGCACTTCTGCGATGAATAGCTCCCGAGTACCGGTCATGCCTGAGAAGTCCGCTGCCCCTGTGAAGGCGATCGGCATACCCATGGCAGCAAGTGTGTCAGCTAGACTGAACTCTGATTCAAACTCGAATTTGGGAAGGGTAAGAACGACACGCTTATCTTCTAAATTCCTGATGATGCTGTCTACCTGGTCAGCGCTCAGCGAGGCTTCAAACTCCTCGAAATGCCCTGCTTCAGGAAGCAGGATCACCATCGACAGCTCACTGCCGTCGTACAGCAATTCCACTGCCTGATATCCCTCGCCCTCTGCATAACCAAAGGACTCGGTTTGCCTCATCATTGGCACTACTACCTCGCCGCCATCGAGCAAATGGAAAGTGCCATCCTGTGTAGCATCCTCGCTGAAAGGACTAAGCCATGCTGCGTTGAAGTAGATGGCGTTGGTGAGCACCAGCCGTGTCAATGCGTCGATGACACCCTGCGGAATGAGATCTTCTATCCTGCCCTCTGTCTGATCACTCACCCAGTCATTGATGGTGATCCGGGCCTCTTCGGGCGCGTTTATGAAATCGAGGAGCCTCAGCCCGGCACCATAGTTCTCTGCCAAGACGTCGAGAAATTCGCCGAGGAACTTGTAATCCCTCTGGCCCCAGATTGCATTGACGATGTTGAGCCGGAACCCCTCTCCATCCTTACCCTGGGCACCTTCACCTCGATTGGCGAGTTCGAGGTCCAGCCCATTGAAAGCATTATGCAACTGATCCTGAGAAAGAGTGAAGTGAAGAGTGTCGGCCATTTGCCGCTGCGTTTCACCGCGGGCACCGGCATAAGTCATTGCCAGCGCCAAAGAGATGCTGTAGGGGGAGTAAAACAGATTTCCCTCCTCATCGCTGAGGGCCTGATAGAGGTCAAAGGCGAAGACACTGTTTCCGCTAACTAAGTCGCTCAGACCCGAGGTGGTGATATCAGGCGATGCCAATCGGGGCTTGTCCGATAGCGCGATTTCTGCTCCCTTTGCAGCTTCACCGCAACCGAAGACACTCAACACTATTACCAGCGTCAATAGACTGAATATGATTCGTTTCATGACAGTTGCCTCCTATTAGAGTCCTCAACCAGCATATAGTTTGGCCCTACATAAATATAGACGAATTCAGGGGCAAAAAAGTTCCAGTTTCCGGTGTCCCCTCTTGAAAGACCTGAGTAAACGTCTAAGAATCCGCCCGATAACCGAATAGACCCAAATGCCTGCCATGAACACACACAACAGGGGGCATGGCAAAATCCGCCCGCCCCCTTTTTCTGTAGGTTTTACGGAATGTGGTGTCGGGGTACCATAGGTTCTCCAGGGGTGAATCCGAACTTATTTCACTCCTATCCCAGATATATTCATCAATCAATTAGTAGACCGCTAGGCCACCATTACCTTTCTCTTGACAGGAGGTTTAATCAAAAACAGGCATATCAGCGATAAGATACAGAAAATACCAGCCACAATAAAGGCCAGATCATAGCTGCCCATTCGATCATAGATGGTCCCAAAAAGCCAGGGACCAATCGCACCCACAGATGCAGTCTCTAGCCCAGCTAAACCCAAAAGGACGGGCATACTGACTACACCATAGAGATCACCCAAATAGGTAGGAAACACCCCCACGCCACTACCATAGCTCAAGCCCAGCAGAGCGGCAAACAAGGCTACCGTCAGCCGACTGTCAACCCCTAAGGCACAAAACGTGCACAGCGTTACCCCAAGAATGCAGAAATATAAGACTGGTTTGCGGCTAAAACGGTCCATAAGAACGTCCGAGACAATTCCCCCGAAGAGCCTGCTCACAACTGCCATCAAAGCGAGAAGGGAAACCATTGCCACAGCATAGCTCGCTCCAAGCCCAAGGTCCTTCTCTACCCACACCTTAAGATGACCCAACATGGACATGACCATAATCATGAATCCTGCTTGCGCCACCATATAGAGCCAAAAAGCGCTGGTCCTCAGTGCCTCCCTCAATGACCACACCTCAGCCCTGGCGGCAAAATCAGCTCGCCTCTCTTTCAAAGCATCATCTACAGGGATGCCGTCGGGGTATGTGCCTACTGACTCAGGGTCCTTCTTCAGCATCAGTGCACAAGTGACAACGCCTATAGCCAGAACCAGGGCAAGGAGTCTATATGCACTCTGCCAACCGAAGCTGTTGATAAGGAACTGGGCAACTGGAGCCCCAACGGCAAGCCCTACCCCTGAACCCGTCATCGCCAGTGACACCGCTAGAGCAGCTTTTCGGGAAAACCACCTTCGCACTGTTGTTATGGTGGGAATGTAGAAGGCCATAGCAATACCGAAAGGGAGAAGGAAGCCATAGGTGATATAGAAATGCCATGGCTGTGAGGTTAGACTTATGAGAGCTATAGATATGCCGCCGATAGTAGCCCCTATGATCACTGTCAGCCTCGGGCCGATCGAATTCGTCATGGCCCCGGCCAAAGGCCCAAAAACCGCCATAAGCAGCGTATTGAGGGTTAACCCGAGAGCCAGTGATCCTCTGGTCCAGCCAAAATAGTCCAGTAGCTCACCGAAAAATACCGGGAAGCTGCCTGTTTGAACACCGACGCAAAAAAACATGATCAACCAAGCGGCAAAAACGATCACCCAGCCATAGAACAACCTCCCAAATAGAAATCCTTTCTGTTCTTCCCTGATAGCCATCATCTCGCTCTTGGCTTTGTCTTTGCAGCCCTCGTTCGGGTGGCTACTCCACCAGATTTGTGCTTCAATGATACCACTGAGGAGGGAAGCTGGGCTATGAATGTCTATGAGCAGACAATCTCCATTGGCCGGATAGCAGGGCCAGTCACGAGGGTCTAGCGAATTCGTTCTTTTAGACTTTCTGCGGAGGTGTGCACTATAGGTAAGGGTTATCAAAGCTAGGCCAAACGTGCGCAACCTGCCTCAGATTGCCACAAGCACCAAGTCACCAAACAGTGATGGCAAAGGCAGTTGATTTTGTGTTTACCAATACAAAATATTGCTAGGGCTTGGCAGTCTGTAGCATAACACCTTGTTGAGGCTCCTGGTCGAGGGCCTCAAGCTTTCTCCAGAGGTTGTCAACTTGATGCATTAAAAATT
>CAYWDP010000006.1:18474-21061 GCA_964457045.1 uncultured Dehalococcoidia bacterium | reverse complement strand
GCTGTAATGCCTGTTTCTAGTCTCCAAGAACACCTAAAGGACGATCCATTGCCACATAACTTCTACCCAGCTTAGATAATTGGTGACTGAGCGAATATGCTTACTACCAGCAGTATTTCTGCTTGGCATAGTAGGCTACTGCAACTTGATCGCACTGATTCGTCTAGGTAGGGAGTGACACAACAAGCATGAGGGACTGACAGGCTCCGTCACCCACTATATGGGAGATTGGCACCTTCTTTCATAGGGAAGAGAGTCTCGGCCTCTCATTACGATTCCCCTTTCCCTAATTCCTTTACCTTACAGACTTGACAGCCAGGCGGCAAAGGACTACAATAGCGCAATTTTTGCTGAAGTGATTAGCAGCGCAGACCATTGTGAGTCTACTAGTAATATGAGGCCTAGTAAGAGAGCAGAGCCTAGACAGACACCTTTCGCTCTTCTATTCAGTTATGTCGGAGCTGGCAAGCCCAGCTCAGCGACTATAGGATCAGAGAAAGGAGGGTAGATCAAAATGGCAACCTTAGGGAGAGTCGCCTTCGTTGTTGGTGTTCTCTTTGCCATCTGCGGCGGCATCTGGGGAGGCACGGACTTACCAACCAACCGGGCGGTAATCGCCATCCTGCTAGTCGCCGGCCTTATCATCGGTCTCCTGAACATCACCACCAAAGAGGCGACTGCGGTACTGCTGGCCACTACGGCCCTGGTCATCCTTAGCGTCTGGGGTGTTTCATTAGCGTTCTGGGGCCCCGTGTCCCACTTGTCCCAGGGCCTGGCTGAAAACGTGGTCGGCCTAGTTGGTGCCTTTGCCCTACTTATGGCTCCAGCAGCGATCATCGTTGCTCTGAAGACAGTCATTGCTGTGGCCAGACCAGACTAGCACGGCTTGAACGGCACAACAAGGCTACTTTCCGACAGAAATTGAGAAGAGCCGCTCTAGGAGCGGCAACAGAGCAGATATAGGCTCTGAAAAGGTTAGTTATTGTCCAAAATCTGCTCAGGGCTTGCTTATTTGGTCCGCCAAGCGCGCTTATACCTGCCGCCTTACGTGACTGATTGAGAGAGTCCTCTGAGGTAGCCCTTCAGCTTGGGCCCGAAATCGGGGTCCCTTAGTGCTAAAGCTATGGTGGTCTGCAGCCAACCCAAGGGGGTGCCAGCGTCATATCGCTCTCCTTCAAATTCATGGGCATATACGGCGTGCTGCTGGAGCAAGCCTTTGAGGGCATCTGTCAGCTGGATCTCCTGATTCCTGCCTGGCGGGGTTTGCTGCAACGCCTCAAAAATCTCAGGCATGAGAACGTACCTCCCCATGATGGCCAGATCTGAAGGAGCCTCCCTTGGCTGCGGCTTCTCCACCAAGTCCATGACCTGATAGGTGCGCTCAGCTACTTTCTTGGGCTTAATGATCCCGTACCTACTAACTTCCTCTTCGGTTACCTGCTGGATAGCAACAACACTGCCTTGGTAGTGTCGGTAAATGTCCAACATTTGCTTTAGCACTTGCTCGCGGTGCTCAAAAAGGTCATCTGGAAGGAGCAGAATAAAGGGCTCGTTACCAATCGCACTCCTAGCGGTGAGTACCGCATCACCCAACCCCAGCTGTTCCTTCTGACGAACGTAGCAGATGTCAACTATGTCAGATAGCTGGCGAACCTCCTCCAGCAGCTTAGTCTCACCTTTCCGCTCCAGCAAGTGTTCCAGTTCAAGGGAGCGATCAAAATAGTCTTCGATAGCACTCTTGCCCAGGGCAGTCACGATGACTACAAGCTCAACCCCGCAGGCTGCCACTTCCTCTACGCTGTACTGGATGAGGGGTTTGTTCAGCAGCGGCAGCATCTCCTTAGGCTGTGTCTTGGTAACCGGAAGAAACCTTGTTCCCCAGCCTGCCGCAGTGATTACTGCCTTCCTGACTCTCATCATTATTCTTTCCAAGTCTAGCTAGGTGCCACTCTGGCCCTTGTCTCTCTGGTCAAAAGGAGAGCCGTCTTAGGTTCCACAGCTCTTGCTACCTGCGCCAGGTTATGTGACCTATCAAGATCCTTGTCATCTTTGAGACTAGAAGATGGGAGTGGTCTATTCCTTAAGCCCTGAGTTGGGCCAGCCTTGTTTTGACTGCTTCGGCTGCCGCGTCGCGGTTGAAGACCCTCTGAAGGTCCGCAGCCAAAGTGACGTCGCCGATTACATCCCACACCCAGTTGCTGAAGTCGTTCTTTTCCCCGGTTACATGGTGATGGTGCGTCTCATCCGACATTTCTTGGAGGGCGGCAGCAAGTTCATTCAGGTTCTTCAGCACCCGGCCATCGCGGCACCAGAACACTTTATCCTGCGGGACGTCCCCCAGTTGGGGCCCCGCGGCGCCAATCCTAAATACTGTGGTGCCACACACTGAGCATTTACCACTTGTAGCCGGTCGCTGGTTCTTTAGGATAACATACGTTGGATTCTTGATCTCGACCTTCTTCCTGCATTTCAGACAATAAGCCTGTGGCATCGTTACTCCTCATACCTCATGATAATGGCAAACCAAGCCCTACTTCCAGGCTCCACTTTACAACTCGAGCAGTAAAGCTGTCAAGAGTCACGGCAA
>CAYWDP010000006.1:0-18374 GCA_964457045.1 uncultured Dehalococcoidia bacterium | reverse complement strand
ACTTCCAGGCTCCACTTTACAACTCGAGCAGTAAAGCTGTCAAGAGTCACGGCAACTTGCAATTACCCACTTTGTGCAAAACCAATCATCCGTCGTGACGGGAGTCACGACGCTACTTTGACAGTTGTAGCATCGCCTCTCCTGAGGCGACGAATAATACCAATCGTCACCATTGCTAACATATAATGTTGGTTCTCCCTCCCCTAGCGGGAGGGAGTTAGAGGGAGGGGGATAGTGGGATGGTGGGTACCGCTACGCTGCACCCACCCTACAGCTACCGAGGCTTTGACAGCTATTTAAAGCAATTACTGATAAGGATTACGCCCACCAAGGTAAGCATTCCCCACATACTGCTGCATCATGCGTTGTGCGTTGAAATGTGAGCCATTGAGGGCAATGGTGGAGCGCATGACACTGACAAAGGCATTTGACCGTTCGTAGAACATAGGGAAGATGAGGTGCTCGAGCTTGTCGTACAAAGAGACAACCTCCCTCTCAGTATCAGTTTCACATTGCCAGCCATCACCGATAGACCATCCGGTTACCCCCTCGATATGCCCCTCAATCCACCAGCCGTCCAGAATGCTCAAGCTGGGCACTCCATTGAGCGCGGCTTTCATGCCGCTGGTGCCTGAGGCTTCCTGCGGCCTTTGCGGGGTATTTAGCCACAAGTCCACACCAGAGCACAAATACTTCGCTAATGCGACGTCATACTCCTGCAGGTAGACCACAGGTATGATGTCCTTCAGGCCCTTGGCTGCTTCAAAGATGTGCCGGATGAGGGCCTTACCCTCTTCATCCCTTGGATGCGCTTTCCCTCCGCAGATGACTTGGAGGGGTCCAACCTGCCGGGCTATACTCCTGAGCCAATCTAGGTCATGGAAGAGAAGGTCAATACGTTTATACCCAGTAGCCCGCCGGGCAAAACCGAGGGTCATTACCGTTGGATCAAGGCGCACTCCCGTTCTCTGCTCTACCTGTGCCAGGAGTTCCTGCTTAGCCTCAGTGTGTGCCCGCTGGATTTCGTCCAGTGGCAGCTTTATGGCATATCTCAGGTAGAGGTTGTCGTTGCGCCATTGCGGGATGTGACGGTCATAGAGACGGCGAAAAGGTGCCGAGGTCCAGGTCACAGCGTGAACACCGTTGGTAACAGCATCAATGGGATGGTCAGAAAAGATAGTGCGAGAGACTTCCTCGTGACGCATTGAGACACCGTTGACATAGTGCGAGAATTTCAGCGCGAGGTCGGTCATACTCAGAGCGCCGTTGGGGCAGCATTGAACCCCCATCACAAAGTTGGTTCGCTCGTCACCCAGAACTTCCCGGACCAGATCAAGGGGAAACTTATCATGCCCTGTTGCTACAGGAGTATGCGTGGTAAATACACAGCGCTGCCGAACTGCCTCACTCTCCGCCCTGCTGATGAGATGAAGATCTCGCCCCCAAGCCTGCTCTTCCAACAGCGCCAAAACGACGAAAGCCGAGTGTCCCTCGTTCATGTGATAGGCTTGGACCCCCTGGTATCCCAGGGCGCGTAGCATTGCCACTCCGCCCCAGCCTAGTATGACTTCCTGGCATAGGCGATAGCGGCCATCTCCTCCGTACAGGCGGTCGGTGAGACTCTGATCCCAAAGAGTGTTTTCTGGGACGGCCGTGTCCAGGAAGTAAACAGGCACAGTATGCCCGGAATCACCAAGTACTAAGTAGCGCCATATCTGCACCTGTACTTGACGACCTTCTATTGGTACCACAACCCGAAGGGGAAGCAGCTCCAGAAACTCCTCAGGAGACCACTGTGAGTCGCTCTCTGATTGATTGCCGTCGTCATCTAGATGCTGGCGAAAATAGCCTTTGCGGTATAAGAGCGTTATACCCATCATGGGCAGGCCCAAGTCAGCAGCAGCACGTATCACGTCTCCAGCTAGTACACCAAGGCCACCGCTGTATGTGGGTATAGCTGAGTCGATGGCAAACTCCACTGAGAAATAGGCAATGCTTCCTGCGATGACTCCAGACACTTCCTTACGAAATTAATGACTCGCCGACTCCACTTTCGGTGCACCCGTGGCAGTGTCCCGTATTGACTCCCCTCTGGTGACTCTTATGAAGCCCTCGCCCTCATCCTGCCCGGACTCTATGAAAGCCACTATAGTTACCTTATCTACCCACCCCCCTCCGGTAGGGCAACATTCTTACTTCTTTGTTATTTTAGAGTATTGCCTCTAATTGTCAAGGTCTCTAAGGCGGATATCGCGAGAACGTGACAGAAATGGATCCGCTCAGCAAAATCGGCACCACTGCCTTTACCGAAAGCCGCAAATCTGGCAACGGATACTTTTTGCTGTAAAAACGCCCAAAATTACACAAATAAAGTTGTGGCGTCCTGTCTGTTACCGGTGCACCGCCACGCTGTTCCCGTGTTCGCGTTCTTATCCAATACGTTGCTTCACCTCATCCGGAATCTCGACCTGCTCGGGCCTTCTCACAAGGGTAATAGACTCTGACGGGCAGGCCGCAACACATACGCCACATCCGATGCAGGTATCTCCATCAACTACAGCAATTTGGTCGACCTTCATGGCTCCCATTGGGCAGACAGTAGCACAGTCCCCACACACGACGCACGTTTCCTCATCGATCTTCGGCATGAAGGGAGTGGGGATCAGTGTTTTGGTATTCAACTGGTAGAAACCCATGAAAAAGGGGCAGCAATCAGTGCAGCAATTGCATATGAAGCCATCTATGTTGACGGTGTGGACCAGGCCTTCTGCATTTGCCTTGCGCAGCAATTCAAGAGCCTCATCCAAGGTAATCTCCCGACCCATGCCATGTTCGACACACCATCGGGCGGCATCTCCCGTATGAAGGCAGGTTTCCAGTATGTGTTTGCAATGGTTCCCCGGGTCAGCAAGCCAATGGGCAAGACGGCAGGGACAGGTAGACACGCTGAAATAGTCCTGTCCCTTCAGAAACTCGGCGATGTTCTCCTCCGGTCGTGCATCATCCGGTAGCGCCCACGGATGAGCCCAAACGGGTCCAAAAGGAAACCCCAGTGTGCAAAGCTTGTCCCTGGCCCATTCATATATGACCTGATGCAGTGCCTTGCCCAATTCTACATCATACGGGAACCTGATATTCCCAAAAAGGCCAGTCTCGACAAGGCCCGGTGCACAACTCCCCAAGACCCTGTAAACCGGATCCTCCTTACCCGGGTCAATCCACATGGTGCCCTTATCTGCCATGGTGTGGAGCATCCTCTTGAGTTTGCCTCTGTCCATTCCTGTCTTCGCCGCAAGTTCGTCCAGTTTTCCCCCCGTTAGACCTATCTGGAGCGCCAGTCGAGCCTCCTCAGGGGTAAATTGAATGCGCAGCACCTTCAAGAATGCAGGAGTCAATGGTACGCCGACCACATGTGGATCGTTCCTGTCAATCATCTCTGCCAGCTTTTCGTAGACGTCCTCAGTTGCCATTACTTAACCTCCTCGCTTTCCTGTAGCATATTGTGATCGGATGCACTGATGCAGAACACTATCCCGATGGAAGCTTGCATGAATCTCCCTTGCGACATTATTATAGCACGCCCAGCCCGACATATTGGCTAAATTTCCTAACCAGTGCTCGAATGTCCCCGGTTCCAAGTGTCTCCGTGTAGGATGCCCGCTACTAGGGATGCTCGCCTTTGCACTTCCTTCATGCCTTCCAGTTCTTGAGCACCACGTGGGCACTGTTGTATCCTGGCACCCCGTTCACTCCGGGACCCGGGTGGCACGCTCCACCGCATAAATAAAGGTTCTCCACAGGGGTCTTGTAGTCCGCCCACCCAACTACTGGCCTGAAGTCAAAAACCTGCTCAGGTCGCATCAGACCACCGGAGTAGTCTCCCTCCGTAGCACCAAACATCTTCTCATAATGCAACGGAGTGAAGACAACTCTGTCCATCATGGCTTCCTTTAGGTTGGGAGCGAACCTGCACATCTGGCCTATCACCTTGTCCGCCATTTCTTCCTTCAGGTGGTGATGCTGATCTCTTGGGGCAGTGATGGGAAAATACTGGGACCAGAAAGTGGCTGTGTGGTAGCCCGGTGGTGCCAGGCTCTCATCCAACAGACTGGGGATATAATAACTACTGTATGGCTCTTCGGGTATCTTGCCCCACTTGCAGGCATCCCAGCATCGCTCCAGATGGTCTGCCGAAGGGATATAGCTCATCGACCACCGGATGTTGTTCTTGTTCGCAAAGGCTAATTGGCCTACGAATTCAGGCAGCTCTTTAAGCGTGGCGTGTATTTCCAGATATGGGTTCGTGTGCTTTATCCTTTTGACTCTTCGAACGAAATCAGAAGGTAGGTGGCCCTCTCCTACCAACCTTATGAATGTGGCGTAGGCGTCGAGATTGGAAAGAACCACGTGAGCCGTGATCCTCTCACCATCTTGGAGCTCTACCCCGATGGCCCTTCCGTTTTCTACCACGATTCTCTTGACTCGCGTTCCAAGCCTAACCTCACCACCATTATCTTCAACCGCCTTCCTGATAGCCTTGGAGAACAGCCCCATGCCACCCTTCACCAGTTGGTAGTGGATTCCGACAGCCATCGCTGCGAGGTGATAGGCCAGAGAAAAGGCGGTCCCAGGAGAATATGGGCCCAGGCCCGTACCATCCACTGCCATGGCCGCCAGAGATCCTTGTATAGGTCTGTGCTTATCTGGATCGGGAAAGTACTCCTTGATCATATCCATGCAGCTGCCAAAAACGCACCTTCTAATCACGTCCCTGGCTTGAATAGTGGGCACTCCATCGATGACAGCGCCCAGGGATTTGGGCGGCTTGAAACGCCCAGCCCCAAATGTCTTAGCGAAGGTGCGGCAGACATCGTACAAACCCATTAGAGCCTGAACAGCGTCCTCCCCGTGATCCTCCAGCAAGTGCTTCCTCAGTTTGACCGGGTCGTTGTAGAAGATGTAGGGGGTGTCGTGGGATTCGCCAAAGGTGCAAAACGAGGTTGGTGGATCGATAACTTCAAAGCCGTATTTCCGCAGCTCCAGCTCTTCCACAATCGTCCCTGGGCTCCCCATGAGGCACCAGGCGCCAACGTTGTGTCTGAACCCTTTGAAGTATTCCGTTGTCCCCGCCATCCCCCCCACGTACCTTTGCCTTTCCAGGCTGAGCACTTTCAAGCCCGCTTTGGCGAGAACCGCGGCAGCTACAAGACCGTTATGGCCCGCCCCTACAACGACTGCATCATAATCAGCCATTCTATAACCCCCTTTGTGTGGTGTGATTAATGTTCGCGGTCCTTGAATCAGAAATGTCAGATAGAAAGCCGATGTATCAATTATAGTGACATGATGTTCAAAAGCACAATGGGCTCTTTATTAGCTGTAGCAGGACTCCCTAAATCAGCGATTAAATTTTTCAAATATAGGGCAGGGGCTTTGTCCCCTGCGGAAATGATCGGGTGGCAGAGCACCCACCCTATGAAAGGGCAGCAATCGCTACTTTCGGGGGGACCTCACGTAGTTGCCCCTGGCTGGCTTTAGTGTTATCATTATTAGCGCTTACCTGTGGCTGAGAGAGTGGAATGTTGACTTCCAGGGCAAGTGCCAAGAGTTCGAATCATCGCGGATGACTGCTCCTAGAGCTTGAGGCTTCGATGAAGGGATATATTGAAATTGACCAAGACCTTTGCAAGGGGTGCGAAATCTGTAACTGGTTCTGCCCCAAGAACGTGATTTCTTTGTCCGACAAATTGAATTCCAATGGGTATTTGCCAGCCTCCTTCAATGACAGTGGCGAATGTACAGGCTGTTCTATCTGTGCGGTAGTATGTCCGGAAGTGGCAATAGAGGTCTACCGTGGCTAAGGTTCTCATGAATGGAAATAGCGCTATTGGAGAAGCAGCCATCAGGGCTGGCTGTCAGTGTTATTTCGGCTATCCCATTACCCCTCAGAATGAGCTGACCGAATATATGGCTACCCACTTGAGCAGGAGAAAGGGGTGCTCTTTTGTTCAGGCAGAAAGTGAGATTTCGGCCATAAATATGGTATACGGGGCCAGTCTGGCTGGGGTCAGAGTGATGACCTCCTCCTCCAGTCCCGGAATCAGCCTGAAGCAGGAGGGAATCTCTTATCTGGCAGCTTGCGAGCTTCCGGCAGTTATTGTCAATATGTCCAGGGGCGGGCCCGGGCTGGGCAGTATAGTTGCCTCTCAGTCAGATTATTTTCAAGCTACCCGAGGGGGAGGGCACGGAGATTATCGGACCATAGTCTTAGCACCATCATCGGTACAGGAGTTAGCAGATCTGACCCACCATGCCTTTGACCTGGCCGACAAGTATCAGATTCCGGTGATTATTCTTGGAGATGGCATGCTGGGGCAGATGATGGAGCCGATAGAATTCAAGCATGAAGCACCTGAAGAATTGCCGATTAGAAGCCGTGCATTAAGGGGGGCAAAGGGACGGCCAAGTAGAATTATCAAGACCTTTACCTCAAAGCCGACCGAGCTGGAGGAGATCAACTGGAGTCTATACAGAAGATACCAATTAATCAAAAAAGAAGAATCCAGCTACGAGACCTTTCTGATTGAGGATGCTGAGCTAATAGTCGTTGCTTTTGGGATAGCAGCCAGAATCGCTAAAGGGGCAATCAAGAATGCGCGGACAAATGGCCTAAAGGTGGGAATGTTCAGGCCAATTACCCTTTGGCCGTTCCCTTCGGCAAAAGTTGAAGAGTTGGCCAATGGGACAAGTCATTTTCTTGTCTTTGAAATGAATATGGGCCAGATGATAGAAGATGTGCAACTGGCATTGGCAGGCAAAGGGGAAGTTTCCTTCTATGGCAGACCGGGAGGCGTAATTCCCACCCCCAGCGAGGTTTTTCGAGTAGTCTCGCGCCTTTACTATCAGAAAGGTTTGAAGTAGGGAAATGAAAAAAGTATACACCCGACCCAGGTCATTAAGAAGAAATCCTTTCCACTATTGTCCGGGATGCGGGCATTCCATCATCCATAGAGTCATGACTGAGCTGATCGACGAGATGAATCTTCAAGAAAGGATCATTGGCATTCCCCCGCCGGGATGTTCAGTCTTTGCTTACTACTATTTTGATGTAGATATGGCAGAATCTGCCCATGGTAGGGGAGCGGCTGTCGCCACTGGGATAAAAAGGGCGTTTCCTGAGGCAATAGTATTTACTTATCAGGGGGATGGTGATCTTGCTGCCATCGGTACCGCAGAGACGATACATGCCGCCAATAGAGGAGAGAAAATAACCGCCATTTTTGTCAACAACGCTGTTTATGGAATGACCGGAGGACAGATGGCCCCAACGACTCTCCTGAATCAGCAGACTACCACTACCCCTTACGGACGGGATAGAAAGATAGAAGGATATCCTATCAGAATGAGCGAAATTCTGGCCCTGGTTGAAGGTACGGTATACATTGAGCGGACTGCGGTGAATTCTCCGGCCAACATCAGAAGGACGAAAAAGGCTATCCGCAAGGCATTACAAACACAAATCGACAACCTTGGTTTTTCCCTGGTGGAAATACTCTCACCCTGCCCTACCAATTGGAAGATGAGCCCGTTGGAATCGTGGCAGTGGATCGACAAGGAAATGACAAAGGTGTTTCCGTTGGGAGTAATAAAGGACATAACTGGGGATAAAGATGCTAATTAAGACAATCTTTGCAGGTTTTGGAGGTCAGGGTGTTATGTCCATGGGTCTCAATTTGGCCCAGGCGGCAATGTTGGAGGGGAAAAACGTAACCTATCTGCCCTCCTATGGCGCCGAGGTTCGCGGCGGTACCGCCAATTGCACGGTGGCCATATCTGACGAAGAGATTGCATCTCCGGTTGCTTCTTCTCCGGACTTTGTTGTAGCTATGAATCAACCTTCCTTGGTTAGATTTCAAAATCAGATTGAATCGGGAGGTGTACTGTTTCTCAACTCCTCTTTGATAGAAGCTGAAGTATCAAGGGGCGATATTGAGGTTGTCAGAGTTCCGGCAAATAGCATTGCTGAGGAGCTGGGCAGTCCAAAATCTGCTAACATGGTGATGCTGGGGGTGTTCGCCAAGAAGAGCAATTTGTTTCCCCTTTCCAGCTTGATTGAAGGGCTGAGAATTACTTTGAAAAATAAAGGGAAACAGACGGCCATTAACAAGAAGGCCTTGATGGCGGGATACGATCTGTTTTAATCCGAGTTATGGTTATTGGTTAATGCTAGTTTTTCGAATCAAAAGCCTAGTATAGTGTGAGGCTGGTAAGAATAGACATTCAATCGGGAGTAGCCTATGTGTGTAAAACAGATTTCAGTTAGCTTGGAAAACGTGCCGGGGAAGTTCCTGGAGGTGAGCGAATGTCTGGGCGTTGAGGGGATAAATATCAGGGCCATTTCGGTGGCCGACACATCCGATATTAGTACAGTGAGGTTTGTACCAGATGATCCAGCGAAGACCATCAATGTTCTAAGAAGCCGTGGTTACTCTGTAAAGGAAACCGATGTAATAGCAGTAGAGGTCCCTGATCATCCTGGCGGCCTTCAAGCGGTACTCAAGCCCCTAAAGGGGGCCAATATTAATGTCCTTTATCTTTATCCTTATTTGGGCAGGGGAGAAAGCGGGCAGCCCATAATTATTGTGGGGGTAGACAAAACCGAAGAAGCCATAAAGGTTCTGAAGAAGAACTGGGTTCACACCTTTGGGAAAGAGATCTATGCTTTGTAGTTTAGTCCTTCGGCAACCTCTGGGCCTCTGCCCGCTGTCGTCTCGCTAGCGGTTCGTTTACTCGGTCAGCTTTTGACTTGCTCATAGCGTTTGTTGACCAAGTTGCAACCGCGATAACCTTCTCGGTTGCTCACGCACATTTTGTCTGGGTCGCCTTTGGAGAATATGGTACAGAACCAGCACTGCAGCCCACCCGGTGTATACCACTTACCCTTACTGTTGTGGCGAATCTCAGCGCAGATCTCCAGTGCTACGTCTCTGGAGATAGCATTCAACAGTACCCTCCTGTGGCGCACTCAGTGATGTGTCTCAGATAATAGAAGATCAACAGATACATGCTGGCCGAACATAGCCATTTGTTACCAAAGTGAGCCCGTTTAGCCAGAGGCCCAAGCTCACCAAAGGGAAAACGTTGCTCATCCAGCGATCATAAGGACAGTGCAAAATTCAGATAGAGCCGGGCTGCCTGAACCACTTGGCTGAAGGAGACTGATTCCTCTGGGGTGTGAGCTGCCTCCAGGCGACCGGGTCCCAGGATAATAGGGTCAACTCCAGCAGCCCAGAGTACATTTGCATCCGAATGACTTCTGAAGTCTTGAGGCTCCCATGGGAGAGACATCTTCCCGTACACCTCTTTCAACTTCTTTACCAGGGTCCTCTCGTGCGAGATCCGATAGCCTGAGTGTGTATCTTCAAACCTGATATAGGCATCCAGGCCAGGTATGCTCTCAGACGCCGCTTCCACTAACTGTTCCAGTTCTGTCTTAAGCACGTCGATCCTTGAGTCGGGTGGCAGGTGAAGGTCCAGCCAGGCTTCACAAGCGTCAGGCACCACAAATCCGCCGGGAAAACCTGAAAGCTGCCTGATGTTGTAAGCCAATCCGTCGGGTAGGGAGGTAGCATATTCGGTGACCCTTAGAAGTAGTCTTAGCATGTTTTCAATAGCATTCTGCCCAAATTCCGGCATGGAAGAGTGGGCTCTTCTACCTCCGGTACGTAATAGAACCTCCAGGTAACCATAGTGCCCAAGACAGGGTACCATGTTGGTAGGCTCGCCAACCACTGCCCAGGGGAAACTGTATTCCCGAACCAAGGCCTTGGCACCATCGCTATCCTCCTCTTCGCCCACTACCAAAGCGAGGCCCACAGGTGGGGAGGTGGCCCCTTTATTGGTCAGGACAGTGAATGCCTCCATCATGGCAGCGCAACCTGCCTTCATATCCGTGGTTCCTAGCCCGAAGGCGGTGCCTTCTTCCTCGTCGAAGCCGTAGTCCTCCAGGTCGTGGGCGGTGACGGTATCCAGGTGCCCTACAAACCAAAGATCCACCTCATCTCTTTCCTCAGGCAACACTATGAGGTTGAAGCGGCTCTCGTCAACTTCCTGCTTGATTGTTACCAAGCCATGGCTTCTCAGGTAGTCCTCCGCATACCTGAGAATCTCTTCTTCTTTCCCTGAGGGGCTGTATATATCCACAAGGCCCTTTAGAAGCTCCTTCAGCCTCTCAGGCTGAACGTCCATTAATTCTTTAGCATTTGTCTCCACAGTTTTGCTTCCTTTGCCTGTCCTAGCTGGTTACACGTTTTGCGATTCAGTAGGGTGCACAGACTTTTTCTCGGTCTTACGAGAAGCCCTCTTTCTGGAAATGGACAAAGGGGGGATTGTAGGTTGTTTGACTAGCTTTCTTCTTTCAGGCTCTCGCACCTCAGCGGTGGTCACCACCGCCTGCTCAGGCCTGGCACCTTTTTTCGCTACTCGTCGCAGGGTCTTGGCTAGCCAGACGTGCTCGCTGCGAGGAGAGAAGCCCACTGCCTTGAAGAAGGCAATAGCCCTTTCATTGTCGCCTTCGGTGTCAACTATGATCATCCTCACTCCAAATTCCCGCAGCCTGTCCTCCACTCTGTTATAGAGGCGGCGACCCAGGTTGGCTCCCTGAAAAGCCTCGTCTACTCCTATCCAGCTCACATATCCGTATTTCTTCCAGGCGGTGCCTTCCTTCTCAATAGTAGTGGCCATAATAAAGCCCACGATTCTCCCCTCTGTCTCTGCTACCAAGCAATAATCCGGATCGGAGGTGAAATAGTCCGTTACCTCGTAGGGATCCCACGTACGGTACAGGATGGGAAACTCCTCGCTGGTGAAAAGGCTCTGGCCCAGATGATAGACAGTGGGGATGTCGTCTATCTCCATTTGCCTTATAGTTACTTCGAGTCTCTTCTTCCCAAAGTTGTTTTCTAATGGCATTTGCCTCTTTCCTTTCGGTCAACCTAGTTCCATACAGGAGTTCTCAACCGTCACTATTATCCCTGGAGCACAGATACCCCTTGATTTACCCTTCATTTAGGGAGGTGCGTGTCACGTATAAGTAGAGTAGAAATGCACTCTGATCCCCACTGAGCACCCTCATCAATATCATATTGTAGCATAAGCGTGGCCCTCACTCCACAATGCTACCCTGTTCTTGCATCCGTTGTGCCTATGTGGATGGGACAAAGCACCATAGGCACGGCAACGAGTAACTCCATGATGAACGCTCTTGTCATTTTATCTCCTATCCTTTCAACCACACGGAGGAGCTGTTAAAGCACGTTTGCATCGTTCTATCGTCCTGCATCTGTTTCGTATGGGTGCGATCTCTGCCCCCTCTTTGATGGGGAACATCCTGTTTCGCTCCATCACGAATGAGACGAGTTTGGTGAGGTAGTCTATCAGGATGCCGAGACGCAGACAGAAATCGTACGGAACCAGGAGGGTGTACTGCATGGCTGCATCACCCTAACGCCGCTGGACCTATTGCTTCTCTTTCCCACTCCCCAGGATCAAGGGGATTCCCAGCACGCATGGAGGGGTGGGAGGAGCGACCCTCCCACCCCCAGACCGTGATCAGCCAATTTACTTCTTCGGTCCTGGCTTGATGGGCCCACCTGGTTTGATGGGCGGCTTCTTGAAGGCCATGCTGCTGTCACCTCCTTTCGAAGGATAGACCTGGGGCTTGAATTCTGCCCTCAGGTGTGTTATAACATAGCTTAAGCAGGACCTAACTTTCGTGTTGCCTTAATGATGATTGATAATTCACGCAATATTATACATCTTTTGTGCCACTTGTCAAGACTGTGGAAGAGCAACCTCGACGGAGAGAAGGTGGCGCACCTTTCTGCCACCTCGCTCAATCTCGTTTTTTCTCACTGGGTAAACTACATAAATGGGAGGTGACACATGCCAGAGTGGACCTTTCTCACCAATCACGCTCTGGTGCTAAGCTACATTGCACACTATCCACGCATCACCGGCCGTGACCTGGCTAATGCCATTGGCATCACCGAGAGGGCTACACGGAAAGTGATTGCCGACCTGCTCGATGCGGGCTACATTGCCAAGAAGCGGGTGGGAAGGCAGAATCGCTATCGCGTCAACCCTGACCTGCCTCTCCGCCACCCCAGCTACAGGGAAACCGCAGTGGGGGAGCTCCTTCAAGCACTAGGCTGGAAGAGGCGGTCACGTCCTGCGAAGTCCGGTTGACGCCCAGTTACTGGGATGTGAGGTATGCATCCGAGGGCTGTCGGATAAGAGGGCACTCCCAGCATGAACAAGGCATCCTGCTCCAATTAGAGCGCTTCCACTAAAGTCGTTTGAGGAATATCAGTTTGTCATCCCCAGGAGCATAGAAGTCAGCAATCCGGCAAACCAATCCGTAGCCCTGAGAACAGTGAAAACGCCTTGTGCTCTCATATTCCGGTTTGGAAGAAGTCTCGATGACTGCCAGTCTCCCTTTCGACTCCCTAATTCTACTCTCTGCCAAGGCAAAAAGTGCCCTCCCAATCCCTTTGCGTTGGTGGGTCGGGGCGACTGCGGCCCAATACATGTCCCAAGTCCCCTCGGTCATTGGAGTGGGACCATAGCAGATATACCCGGCGACACTGGAGTCAATCTCCGCTACCAGTACATGATAGCCTGACGCCAGAGGGTCACCTAGATAGCTATCAAGTACTTCTTCAGCCACTACCACCTCGTCTGGTTTGAATTGGGCTGTGTCCCGTAGTATCTGCATGACAGCCGGCTTGTCTAGCACGGTCATTGGTCTGATGTTTAGCGCCATGCGAACCTCTGGAGCGCAATCAGAACGATCTTGTCGACGAAGTCTCTATAGCTCATTCCGGCTGCTTGAGCTTGACGCGCTGCTCCTGACGTGGGAGATATGTCTGGGTTTGGATTTACCTCAATTACGTGAGGACGTTCACCTGCATCCAGACGGAAATCTACCCTGGCATATCCAGCGCAGCCCAGAATATGGAAAGCCAACGTAGCAGCGCTTTCGATTTGCTCCCACAACTGTGATCCTATTTCAGCAGGGCAAGCAGCTATTGTAGCTTCGTAGTACGTGCTCCGCGGCTCCCACTTGGCGGCATAAGTGAGAATCCTAGGTGTTCCAGGTGGAAGAGTATACGCTATCTCAGAGATAGGTAACACTGTCGGGCTTCCGTCTCCCAAAACCGTAGCGTTGAATTCGCGACCCTCGATAAACTCCTCCACGAGTGCCTTGCCTCCATACAAACTGCTTACCCAGATTATCTGCCTTTCGAGTGAAGGAAAGGCTCTGACCACACTCATCTCCGATATACCGTGGCTTGCGTCCTCTGCGCACGGCTTGACTATGCAGGGATAGTTCAAGTCAAACTCCGCCAAGCTGTCACGATCCAGTATCTGGTACCTGGGTGTGTTCACCCCTGCTGCTTGCAAAAGCGCCTTAGTCTTACCTTTGTCCAAGGCAATAGATAGTGCAGCACCCGGGCAGCCGGTGTACCGCAGCCCGAGTTCAGATAGTTGGTGGGCCACGGCTGCCTCGGTTTCTGGGCACCCATCAAAGCCCTCAAAAAGGTTGAAAACGAGGTCTGCTTCTAGCCTTTCAAAGGTCTCTCTGACTCGATCCAGAGGAGGCAACAATGGTGTTCGTGACACTGGATATCCTAATTCATTCAGGGCTTTGTGTACTGCCTCGACTTCTTCCAGAACGCCAAGGACAGCCGCTTGCTCCCTTATGGCCTGATAGCGGCTGGGGAGGGGCTCATTGTATATGATTGCTACCCTCGGACGCATAGGGGATATCTCTCCAGAGCAGCATCAAATATCTTCGCAATCAGTTCCGCATAATCCAAACCCATTTTGCGGGCCATGATAGGCAGGTCGCTAGTCTTTGGGTTGAGTCCTGGCAAGGGGTTGACCTCGAGGAAGTAGGCAACTCCCTCGGGACTCACCCTGAAGTCAAGCCGGGCAAAATCCCGACAGCCAAGCACATTGAACGTTTGCAGACTGCTATGCTCCAGTGTCTTTAAGATAGTGCCATTAAGCTGAGCCGGGCATTCATATTCCACCAGGCACTCCCATTCGCGCTTCACTTCCAGAGAATAAGTGAAATCCAGTCCTCCGTGTTTTGGCAGAACGCGCATTATGCCCAAGACCTTCGGGGGGGAATTGCCCACCATTCCCACTGTGACCTCGTCCCCAGCAATGAACTCCTCCACCATCACTGGCTGATGGTAGTGATCCAAAAGGTGTGCCACTGCCTCGGCTGCTTGTCTCACATCTTCGACTTTGCTGCCAGCGCGAATCCCCTTGCTCGAACCTTCGTGGCTTGGCTTGACCAAAGCGGGGAAGGGAAACCCGTCCCAGGACATTTCGTGTAGCTGTCTGAGGTTGGCTACCAGGAGCCACCGGGGGGTGCTCACCCCGGCTAGAGCCACTAGCTTCTTGGTGAGGTGCTTGTCAAGGCAGATGGCCAGACATTGGGGGTCTGATCCGGAATAGGGTATGTCGAGCATCTCAAGGACAGAAGGAACCTGGGCCTCTCTGCTGCGCATGTTGCCTCGCCCTTCAGCTATGTTGAACACGATGTCGACCTGCTCCCGAAGAATGTTAGCGAGAAACTCCCTTCCTCCGCCCAGCCAGACCACGGTGTGCCCATGTGCCTCGAATGCAGCAGAGATAGCCTGTACCGTTTCCACGGTATCATACTCTTCGAGTGCGTCCTCCGGGGAGGCGAAGCCAGGAGACACTGCCTCTTTAAGATCGTATGAGAGCCCTATTCTCATCACTTGCTCCGGCTGGTAAGGTCGACTTCGCCATCTGCACGGAATGCGAGCCTGTGGCATCCCTTGCGTGCCTAGCGTTGCTGTTATGGTTCCTTCGATGGCAAGGATTCCGATAGTGGAAAAGGTGGTACTCGTAGTTTCTGAGTATAAGCTCGTGCTCTGTCTGCCACAGCACGTAATTAGGCTGGAGCGGTACCTTGCCCCCGCCATTGGGCAGGTCTATGACAAATGTGGGCACTGCCAATCCGGAGGTACGCCCTCGCATACCTTCAATTATCTTAATCCCTGTCTCCACAGGGGTGCGAAGGTGCTCTGTCCCCTTGACCTCGTCGCACTCGAAAAGGTAATAGGGGCGGACCTTTATCTTCAGAAGCTCATGACACAGTTTGGTCTGGGCTTCTACGGTATCATTGACACCCCGAAGCAGGACGGACTGATTGCTGACAGGCACCCCAGCTCGCAGAAGGCGATCACAAGCTCGAGCCGACTCTGGCGTTACCTCGCGGGCGTGATTGAATTGGGTATTGAGCCATATCGGTCCATACTTGGACAGCATGGCACAAAGTTCATCATCTATGCGGTGCGGTAGCACGACAGGAAACCTCGTTCCAATGCGGATTATCTCTACGTGCTCAACCAGCCTCAAACTGGAAACGACTTGCTCCAGACGGCGTGTTGATACTGTCAAAGGATCACCACCGGAGATAATGACATCCCTTATCCTCTTGTTCCTACATATATAGTCCACCATGACCTCGATCTCGTCAGGGGTTCGTATCCACCCACTGTGTCTCCACTCCCTTTTTCGGGTGCAATGACGGCAAAGCACAGGACAAAGGTTAGTCAGCACTATCAACACCCGGTCTGGGTAACGATGGATCAGACCTGGGACTGGAGAATCATTCTCCTCTCCCAGAGGGTCCTCAGTACACGACCCGGCCAGAGCTACCTCGTGAAACGAAGGAATTGCCTGTTTCCTTATCGGGTCGTTGGGGTCATCGATGTTGATCAGGGAGAGGTAATATGGGGTCACAGAGAGGGGGTAGTTCGCAGTGACCAGTCTAAGTTGTGCTTGTTCCTTGGGGGAAAGGGGTAAGTACCTTGCGAGTTCTTCGATAGAGGTGATTCGGTTTCGGAATTGCCATCTCCAGTCCTTCCAGCTTTCCTCCGGTACGTGGCCAAAGAACCTGTTCTTGTTTGCCGCAACTATACTACCGGGAGGTTCTTCCTCCTCGCTTTTTGCGTGCTTCGTACCTGGAGGTTCTTCCTCCTCTAATTTCAAAGCTTCATTTGCTAGAACCGTGGTCGACCTGTTCACCTAACGCTTCCTCCTTGTTGTCCCTTTTATATTTTTGACCTTGACTTCATGAATAGTATCACATGTTTTGTGGGTCTTGTCAAGAGGTGGCTGCTAATTAGTCCGTGCACTCTGCCCATCCGTCCAGTACAGGGCATTAGGACATTAAGACCCTTGGCAGACCTAGACTAGCACTGCTTCTCTTCAGGCTTGGCCTTCAGTTGATTCGGAGAAAGACACCAAGGTAGGCTCGATCCTTTATGGTCAGACTCAAAGATATGTTGACAGAAACACCTATTAACCTCGGGGGTTTCAAAGGATAAGAGCAGGACTCCCGGTCGACAACAGCATCATTAATATGACAGAATACGGATGAGTATCATGTACAGGACACTTTAAGCAACTTAGCCTTACATGCGTCGTCATCCGCATTTGTATGAACTGAATGCCCGTGTATTTCTGGCGCGGGTTTCTGAGAAACACCGCCGGATTCTCACACTGGCAACCGTCCCAGAGGAGGAGTGGCAATTCCTTGTTTCCAAAGGTTTCGACTTGCTCTGGCTTATGGGCGTATGGGAGCGTAGCCCCGGGGCTCGCCATCGGGCTTTGCTCGACCCTTCTCTGCGTCGAGAGTACGACGCGGTCCTACCTGGCTGGACCGAGGAAGATATTGCCGGCTCCCCCTACGCAATCCACGCATATGAGCTTGATCATGCACTTGGGGAGCCACAGGACCTACCCCAACTGAAGGCCAGGCTCAACCAGTTGGGGCTCCGCCTTATGCTGGACTTCGTTCCAAATCATCTTGCTTTGGACCACCCATGGACCCTCTCCAACCCTCATAGATTTGTCCGGGGTTCGGAGGAAGAGGTTCGCTCTCACCCTGACTGGTTCTTTTCCCCCAATGGTAGGAGCTACCTTGCTCATGCGAAGGATCCGAACTTCCCACCTTGGACTGATTCTGTTCAGGTGAATTTTAGCTCGCCCGATCTGCGGCAGGCTTTAATCGATGAGTTACTGCGCATCTCTGAAGTGGCGGATGGTGTTCGCTGCGACATGGCCATGCTGGCACTTAACCACGTGTTCAAAGAGACATGGGGAAACACCGTCAAGGATGGCGTAGAACCGCAGACCGAATTCTGGTCTGAGGCAATCAGTCGTGTCAAGCGCCTCCATCCTGATTTCCTGTTTCTAGCTGAAGCCTATTGGGGGCTTGAGAGGGAGTTGCAAAGCCTGGGCTTCGATTTCACCTACGACAAGGTGTTCTACGACCGACTGAGGTTCTCCACACCCAATAAAATCAGGAGTCACCTTGCGATTGACAATGACTATCAGCGTCGTTCGGCACGCTTCATCGAGAACCATGACGAGCCTCGTGCCGTAGTCGCCTTTGGTTTGGAGCGGTCGCTGGCGGCAGTAGTCGTCATGGCCACCTCCCCTGGGCTCCGCTTCTTCCACAATGGGCAGTTAGAGGGCCGCAGCATTCGTATCCCCATCCAGCTTGTTCGAGAGCCAGAAGAGCCCATCAATCCTGAGATTATCAAATTCTACGATCGATTGCTGGCCATTTGCAATGCACCAGCTTTCCATGAAGGAGAATGGATTCAAGGAGAGGCACGCCAAACGTCGGCTGGACCCGAGACGCATTTGAACCTGCTATCCTCGTTCTGGCGGTATGGCGAGCAGCTTAAGCTGACAGTAGTCAACTACTCACCTAATCCAGCTCAGGGTTGGCTGAAGTTGCCATTACAATTTAAGACCGCTGAAAGGATAGTGCTCCTTGATGAATGGACAGGTCTTACAGCAATATACAATGCAAAGGAAGTGCAAAGCCAGGGGCTGCACATGGACCTTGGCCCTTGGCAGGCCCGCATGATGGACATTAGGGCAGCTCAATGACGTCGTTGTTCTATCGCACCCAGTTGCAAGAATCCGCTATCAACTGAGGAAAGTGGCAAATGTTTTCCAGACGACAATGCATCTACAATTCACTGGCTTGAGCTCTTGCTAGTTGAGCCACAGAAGTTGAAGTAACACGTGGGCCGTGGCGACAGCAGCAATAGAAAAGGGTAGCCCAATTCTGACGTATTCTCTGAAGCTGACCCGATAGCCATGCTTTTCAAGGATACCACAGGTAAAGACATTCGCTGCTGCTCCCACCGGCGTTATGTTGTCTCCTGTTCCAGTGCCAATCAGCATACCATACAGGAAAGGCCAGGCGCTCATGCCTAGGCGAGCTGCAAATTGCTGGCAAACGGGAATCA
>CAYWDP010000005.1:0-33826 GCA_964457045.1 uncultured Dehalococcoidia bacterium | reverse complement strand
TGGGCATCCCGCGAGATGCCAGTGCTACAACTGATCAGGGAGAGGTTTGCTAAAGAAAAACCCCTTAAAGGAGCCAGAATTTCTGCCTGCCTACATATCACCACCGAGACAGCCAACCTCGCCCTCACCCTCAAGGCTGGTGGCGCTGAGGTAGCCCTCTGCGCCTCCAATCCCCTCAGCACTCAAGATGATGTGGCTGCTGCTCTATTGACCGAATACGGTATCCCTGTCAATGCTATTAAGGGAGAGGATAATGAAACCTACTACAAGCATATCCGTGCTGCTCTTGCCCAGCAGCCTCATATTACTCTAGATGACGGTGCTGATTTAGTTAGTACCCTGCATAAGGAAAAAACTGAGCTCATCGGAAAGGTTATTGGAGGTATGGAAGAGACCACTACAGGCATCGTCCGACTGCGCAGCATGGAGAAAGAGGGGAAGCTAAAATATCCTATTATTGCGGTAAACGAGGCAGAGACAAAGCACTTCTTTGATAATCGCTATGGCACCGGACAGAGCACTATCGATGGCATCACTCGGGCGACTAATATCCTTTGGGCTGGAAAGAAGGTGGTAGTTTGCGGATATGGCTGGTGCGGGCGGGGGATAGCCATGCGTGCCCGTGGCTTGGGTGCCCAGGTAATAGTGACTGAGGTCAACCCTGTCCACGCTCTGGAAGCAGTAATGGAGGGATATCAGGTAACGCCATTGCTTGAGGCAGCTAGGATAGGAGATATTTTTATCACCGTTACCGGCGGGCTGAACGCTATTGACAAATCCCATTTCCAGTTGATGAAAGACGGGGCTATCTTGGCAAACAGCGGCCATTTCAATGTGGAGATCAATATCCCTGCCTTAGAAAGTCTAGCAACCCAGAAAAGGAAAATACGTCCCTTTGTTGAAGAGTATACTTTGCAGGATGGACGACGCCTCTTCCTGCTAGCCGAGGGGAGATTGATCAATCTTTCTGCTGCTGAGGGACACCCAGCTAGCGTGATGGACATGAGCTTCGCTAACCAGGCTCTCTGTGCCGAATATATGTTCAACCTTAAGAAGAGGCTTGCCCCCGGGGTTTATCCCGTGCCTCAAAAGATTGATTGGGAGGTAGGTCGGCTGAAGCTCCTCTCTATGGGCATTACTATTGACAAGCTAACCAAAGAACAGAGACAATACCTGGAGAGTTGGGAGTGGGGAACTTAGATTTAATTTGACGAGAAAAGGAGAAAAGACCAATGAGCACCACCTTTATGAAATCCCCTTTACACTTGCTTGCCTCTGAATCAGTCACCGAAGGGCATCCCGATAAGCTCTGCGACCAAATCTCAGATGGTGTTCTCGATGCCATCCTGGCTAAAGACCCTTATGCTCGGGTAGCTTGTGAAGTAGCCACAACTACCGGGCTGGTGATAATTATGGGTGAGATCACCACTGATTGCTATGTGGAAATTCCTGACGTTGCGCGAGAGGTAATTCGAGATATAGGCTATACCCACCCTGAATATGGCTTCGATTATCAGAGTTGCGGGGTTATGGTTTCCATTAAGGAACAATCTCCAGACATTGCTATGGGGGTAGATGAATCCCTCGAGATACGAAAGGGGATAGCAAACAATGATGTTTTGGATAAGCTCGGTGCTGGTGACCAAGGGATAATGTTTGGCTTTGCTTGCAACGAAACGCCAGAGCTTATGCCTTTGCCCATCTCTTTAGCCAATAAGTTATGCCGCCGCCTGGCAAAAGTGAGGAAAAGCAAACTCCTACCTTATCTCCGCCCTGATGGGAAATCTCAGGTAACCGTGGAATACCACCGAGGTGTCCCCCGACGAGTAGACAGCGTGATAATAGGAGCTCAGCATGACCCCGTAGTTAGCCACAATGTAATCGAGCGCGACATCATTGAGCAAGTAATCAAAGCGACCATCCCCTCATCCCTGCTGGATAAAAAAACAAAGTATTATGTTAATCCCACTGGGCGTTTTGTTGTTGGGGGTCCGGTAGCGGATTCCGGGCTCACCGGGCGTAAGAACTTGGTGGATACCTATGGGGGTATAGCCAGGCATGGTGGTGGATGCTTCTCAGGCAAGGACCCTACTAAGGTTGACCGCTCCGCAACCTATGCCACTCGATATATAGCCAAAAACCTAGTGGCAGCAGGATTAGCCGACCGCTTGGAGATTCAAGTATGCTACTCCATTGGTGTAGCTCGTCCCCTGGCTATCTCCATCGAAACCTTTGGCACAGCTAAGGTGGACGAAGAGATTATCCTCAAGTTAATTAAGGAACACTTCGACCTTCGCCCCGAAGCCATCATAAGAACCTTTGATTTACGCCGCCCTATTTATCGACCTACTGCTGCCTACGGGCACTTTGGTCGGGATGACCTTGACCTCCCCTGGGAAAAAACAGACAAGGTAGCGGTGCTTCAGGCTGATGCTGGAATAGCCAAGGCAAAGGGTTCGGTGTCAAAGCAGCCGTAGCGGATGAGTTGAAAGGGAAACTTGATGGAAAAAGATAAGATCCTGCCACCATTAATGGTTAGCTTTGCAGTTACCAGGGAATGCAACTTAAGGTGTAAACATTGTTACAGTGAAGCTACTGATTCCCCCCACCCAGATGAATTGACCACGGATGAGGCAAAACGAGTGATCACTGAGATTGCTGGGGCTGGGGCTCGTCTCCTTATCTTTGATGGCGGTGAGCCTTTGATGCGGGATGATATCTACCAACTTATTGCTCATGCCCAAAGTGTTGGCTTACAACCTACGCTGGGCACCAATGCAACTCTCCTCAGCACTGAAGCAGCAGAAAGAATGAAGAAGGCTGGCATCAGATCCCTCTCTATCAGCCTCTACGGTGCAGATGCCAAATCCCACGATGATTTCTGTGGCATGGAAGGGAGCTGGGAAAGAGCTATGGCGGGCATCCATAATGTCGCCACAGCCGGTATCCCTTTCCAGATAAATACCTGTATCTACCGCCATAACCTTGCCCAATTTGATGCCATTATCAACTTGGCAAGAAACTTAAGAGCATTAGCCATCGAAATATTCCACTATGTACCCGCAGGCAGAGGGAAGGAACAGCCTGATTTAGCGCTGACCTCTGAGGAGCAACAGTGGCTCGTTAGCCAGATTATCCAGCACCAACTACACGACCAAAATATGGTTTACCGATGCGTTGGCATCCCCCAATTCTGGGTGGAGGTGGAGAAGAGGGTTACCCATAAAGAAGCGATGAGCAGATTCATCAGGTCCTGTTGTGGAGCAGCTTCACGCTACTGCTGTGTATTTTATGAAGGTACAGTCTATCCCTGTATGGTGTTGCAAAGGAGAGCAGGGAATATTCGGGAAAAGAGCTTCCAGGAAATCTGGCAAGAGTCTGAGGTCTTCGGGAAGCTAAGAGACCGAGACAATTTGGAGGGCAAGTGCGGTAAGTGTGCCTATCGGCAACTTTGCGGCGGGGCGCGGTGTGTTGTTTTCGAGAAGACCCGCTCCCTCACCAAGGCAGATGATAGCTGCTGGTTTGAAAAGAAGGAGCTAAAGAGGAGAGCTATTGTTGTTCAAGAGACTGGCTGCGGATATTGTGGAAAGGAAACTCTAGCCATTTGCCAGGTATGCCAAAGTCCAGCCTGTGAGAGTCACTCCCTTTCCTGCCCCTTTTGCCATGCTCGCCTTTGCCACCCCGATGTAAAGGACTGCTTTTTTAACCACAAGTGTAAGTAGGTTTTTGGGGGTTATGAGCACGGCGATTAAGTTTGGCACTGACGGTTGGCGAGGCATTATTGCTCAAGATTTCACCTTCGATAATGTGCGTCTTTGTGCCCAAAGCGTAGCTGAGTATCTTCAGGATAAAGGTCTCGCCTCCCGAGGTCTAATTGTAGGCTATGACACCCGCTTTGCCTCGGAGCACTTTGCTGCTGCGGCTAGCGAAGTAGTGGCGGCTAACCAAATCAAGGTATCCCTTTGCCCCACCCCTACCCCCACTCCGGTGATAAGCTACGGGATTCTACATCGGAAATCCGCTGGGGCGATCATCATCACTGCCAGCCACAATCCCGCCCTCTGGAATGGTTTCAAGGTCAAATCTGAAGAGGGGACTACCGCTCCAACCGAGGTGGAAGCCGATATTGAATCTCGATTGCCAGAAATCATTGCCCAAGACAGGGTGAAGCGTCTACCTCTGAATGAGGGGCTGTCACAGGGGCTCATTGAATACCTCGATTTAGCCCCAGCCTATCTTCATCACATGGCTCAGCTTATTGACTTGGAAAACCTACACCAAGCTGGTTTGAAGATAGTGGTAGATTCCATGTTCGGGGCAGGGGCTGGCTACTTCAAAAAACTCCTCCAGGGTGGTAAAACTGAGGTGGTGGAGATTAATGGAGAGCGAAATCCCCTCTTCCCGGGGATTAAACCTGAGCCCATTGCCCCTCACCTATCAAAGCTTTCCACTTTGGTTAGAGAAAGCGAAGCCAACGTGGGACTGGCTACAGATGGTGATGCTGACCGCCTTGGCATTATAGATGAGAAGGGAAATCCTCTCACTCCTTTACAGATTTTTGCCTTGCTCGCTCTTTACCTGCTAGAGGTAAAAGGGGAGCGCGGTGCTATTGTTAAGACACTGACTACCACCAGTATGCTATATAAATTGGGCAAGCTTTATGATGTGCCAGTCTACGAAACACCGGTGGGCTTCAAATATGTAGCCCCGGTAATGATTGCCGAGAATGCCCTTATCGGGGGGGAGGAAAGTAGCGGCTTCGGCTTTCGAGGTCACATCCCTGAGCGCGATGGTATTCTCGCCGGCATCTACTTCCTCGACTTCATGACTAAGCTAAGAAAAACGCCCTCAGAGCTTATTGATTACCTTTATAGGAAAGTAGGACCACATCATTATCAGCGCGTCGACTTGGAATTTCCTCTCGTGGAGCGAGAGAAAATCCTCCACCGCCTCACCAGCAAAATGCCAGCTCACATTGCTCAGAGCGAAGTAATAAGAGTGAATACCATTGATGGCTTTCACTTCTCGCTGGCGGATGACTCCTGGTTGTTGATCCGCTTCTCCGGAACAGAGCCGATGCTTCGCATCTATGCTGAAGCTGACAGTTTAACTAGAGCTGGAGAATTGATAGCAGAGGGAAGGAAGATATTGAGGGTTTAGGCAGTGAGCTTGGATAATCCTCAAACTTACCAACAACTTGACCCCTCAGGGATGCTTAAGCATCTCCACGAGTTCCCCGAGCAGTGCCAGCGAGCTTGGCAAAATGCCCTAAAGTTTGACCTACCCCGAGACTATGCCAGGGTAGATAAGGCTATTATCCTGGGGATGGGGGGCTCTGCTATTGGAGGCGAGCTAGTGCACCGCCTTACTCTCCTGGAAAACAGATTACCCACTTGGGTGCACCGGGGTTATGATTCACCCCCTTTCCTCAACGAGAATACTCTACTTATTGCTTCAAGCTACTCAGGGAACACCGAAGAGACCCTTTCTTCCTTCGCTGAATCGCTGAAAATTCCCTCCAAGAAGCTAGTGCTTACCAGAGGTGGCAGGCTGAAAGAGCTAGCTGAAAAAGAAGATATCCCTATTTTCCTTATAGATTATGAAGCGCCTCCACGGGCTGCCTTCCCGCATAGCTTTATCTCCCTGCTAGGTATTTTCCACAAGCTTGGTTTACTTGAAGATAAATCGGCGGATTTAAAGGAAGCAATGCAGGTTTTGAATAAACTAACAGCCGAACTCGTTGAAAGCACGCCCCTTGTCTCCAATCCAGCCAAGCAATTGGCGACTAAGCTCTCAGGGAAGTTGGCTGTGATTTATGGAGCGGGGATACTCTCAGAGGTAGCCCAGCGCTGGAAAACCCAGCTTAATGAAAATAGCAAGGCTTGGGCTTTCTACGAAGTTTTCCCAGAACTCAATCATAATGCTGTAGTAGGCTATCAGTTTCCCCCTGAGATGAGAGAAAGGATTCTGGTGGTATTACTGCACTCTTCCTTACTCCATCCGCGTATTTCGATTCGCTATCGCCTTACCGTCGAAATCCTTACTAAAGCAGGGGTTAGCTATGAATTGGCGGAGGCAATGGGAGAAAGCCCTTTAGCTCAAATGATGAGCTTGGTTCTTTTAGGGGATTATGTTAGCTTTTACCTAGCCATACTAAATAGTATTGATCCCACACCGGTGGCTTCTATAGATTACCTGAAGTCTCGTCTTGCGGAGTTTTGAAACGGTTCAAAAACAGGAAAAAAGAAAAGAGATAAGATAAACTCTTGGTTGCCAAACGACCCGAAAAACGGTATAGTTTGACTTTTACTATAGTTATATAGTAAATTATTCTAGTGCTTTTAGGAGAAGAGAGGAATGCCTACAGTTAATCAGCTTGCCCGACGGGGACGAAAGAGGATTACCCGGAGGACCAAGGCTCCAGCGCTGTGCCTTGGATTCAATGCACTTAAGCGCCAGACAATACGAACTAATAGTTCTCCGCAGAAGAGAGGGGTTTGCATTCAGGTAAAGACCATGACCCCGAAGAAACCTAATTCTGCCTTGCGCAAAATTGCCCGAGTACGGCTAACCAATGGCATGGAGGTAACTGCCTATATCCCCGGCGAAGGACACAACTTGCAAGAGCACTCTGTAGTTTTGATTCAGGGAGGTCGGGTAAAAGACCTGCCCGGGGTGCGCTATCATATTGTCCGTGGCACCTTGGACACAGGTGGCGTGGTCGACCGCCGACAGGCTCGCAGTAGATACGGGACAAAGCAAGTCAAGGGCTCGGGAGCTTAGTTCCTGGACTGTCCAGGGAAGAGGCTATTCAACAATGAGGGAAGTGCCCGAGCCTTTTTTGTGATTTGGAGATTTAAAAATGCCGAGAAGAGGTAAGGTAGTAAAAAGAGAGGTGCCCCCCGACACCAAATATGGTAGCCTGCTGGTAGCTAGAGTTATTAATAAGGTGATGAAATGGGGCAAGAAAAGGAAAGCGGAAAGGATCGTTTATACTGCCCTTGAGCTTGCTTCAGGGCAAATAAAGAAACCGCCAGCTGACCTCCTGGAGCAGGTAATTAAGAATGCAACACCACTCCTTCAAGTTAAACCCCGCCGTGTTGCTGGAGCTACTTATCAGGTGCCTGTAGAAGTCAGAGGTGACCGTGGCACCTCAACGGCCATCCGTTGGCTGTTAAGTTCGGCTAGAGCGCGGAGTGGCAAGTCAATGGCGGAAAAACTCGCTGCTGAGATTGTGGATGCTGCCCGGGGGCAGGGGGCGACAATCAAGAAGCGTGAGGATACTCATAAAATGGCTGAGGCAAACAGAGCCTTTGCACACTTTCGATGGTAGAGAAGTCGTTGGTTACTGAGTCCTTTATCGAATCAGCTGCCTACCCTGAGTTGGAGATAGCCAGGGGGAGGACGGGTGGAATGGGTGAAGCTCTCCCTTTACATCAAAAAAGAAACATCGGGATAATTGCCCACATAGATGCCGGTAAGACTACCATTACCGAGAGGGTGCTCTACTACACTGGTCGCACCTACAAGGTTGGGGAAGTGGATGAAGGAACAGCGGTAATGGACTGGATGGAGCAGGAACGGGAACGAGGGATCACTATCACCGCTGCGGCTACCACCTGCTATTGGCTGGGACATCGCATTAATATTATTGATACCCCAGGGCATGTGGATTTCACTGCTGAAGTAGAACGCAGTCTGCGGGTGCTCGATGGAGGGGTAGTGGTCTTTGATGCTGTGGCTGGCGTTCAGCCTCAGTCTGAGACCGTATGGCGCCAAGCAAATAATTACCGAGTCCCCAGGATTTGCTTTGTTAACAAGATGGATCGAGTAGGTGCTGATTTACATCGCACCGTGGCTATGATGGGTGAGCTCCTTCGGGCTAAGGCAGTGCCTATTCAGTTGCCCTTAGGGGAGGAGAAGTCCTTTGAGGGGGTCATCGATCTGGTGGAAAACAAAGCCTGGATTTTCCCAGAGGACATCGATTCTTTACCCGTTGAGACAGACATCCCTCAGGATTATGTAAACAGGGCTGGGGAGCAACGAAGGATCCTGCTGGAAAGATTAGCCGAAGAGGATGTCCAGCTTATGGAAGCTTATTTAGAAGGGCATACCATCACTGCTTTGGAGATTAGGGCAGCCTTGCGAAGAGCCTCTCTGGCTAATAAGGTGGTGCCTGTCCTTTGCGGTAGCGCCTTGAAAAACAAGGGCATCCAGCCACTGCTGGATGCTATAGTGAACTATCTCCCCTCGCCTTTAGATGTGCCTCCAGTTGAGGGCACTGATCCTAAAACGGGTAAGGTAGCCACCCGACCAGCTAGTGAAGCAGCACCTTTCTCTGCCCTTGCCTTTAAGGTAGTCTCTGATCCCTTCGTTGGCAGGCTGGTGTATTTTCGGGTTTATTCAGGGAAAGTGAAAGCCAAGGCCCAGGTACTCAACTCTGCTAGGGAACGGAAGGAGCGCCTTGGCAGATTACTCCGAATGCATGCTAATCATCGGGAAGAGGTGGATGAGGTTTACGCCGGCGGGATTGCTGCTGCTTTAGGTTTAAAGAATACCTTCACCGGTGATACATTATGTGATCCCGCTAAGCCTATCTTACTTGAGGCTATCCGTTTCCCAGAGCCGGTAATCTCGGTGGCTATTGAACCGAAGACTAAAGCCGATCAAGACAGGATAGGGAATGCCCTGGTAAAACTAACAGAAGAAGATCCCACCTTTGAAACAGGTTATGACCAGGAGACAGGGCAAACTATAATCTCAGGCATGGGTGAGCTCCACCTGGAGGTTCTACTAGAGCGCATGTGGCGCGAGTTTAGGGTAGAAGCAAGGACAGGCAAACCCCAGGTGGCTTATAAAGAGACAATCACTCAGCCAGCGCAAGCGGAGGGGAGATTCATCAAACAGTCCGGGGGGCGGGGACAGTATGGTCATGTCATGCTTAAACTAGAGCCTGGGGAGAGAGGCAGTGGTTTTGCCTTTACTAACCAGATTCGGGCAGGGTCTATACCCAAGGAGTTTATCCCAGCAGTTGCAGCGGGTGTAAAGGAGACCTTAGAGAGGGGGGTATTAGCTAACTATCCTATAGTTGATATTAAGGTGACTCTTTATGATGGTAGCTTTCACGAAGTAGACTCCTCCGGGCTTGCTTTCAAGATGGCGGGGTCGATTGCCCTGAAGGAAGGGGTGCGCCGAGCCAAGCCTACCCTTCTAGAGCCGATTATGAAATTAGACGTATTCACTCCTGAGCAATTTCTAGGTGACATATTGGGGGACATCGATGCCCGAAGGGCACATATTGAAGGCATTGGAGTTCAAGGAGATACCAGAGTGATTCACGCTCTCATTCCGTTAGGAGAGACTTTTGGTTATGCCACCGTGCTCCGATCCTTGAGCCAAGGTAGGGCTACCCATTCAATGGAGTTTCATCATTATCAGGAACTGCCTCCAGCTTTGCTGGAGCAGATTATTATTGGGGGAGGGGCGATGTAAGATGCCCAAGCAGAAGATTCGTATTAAGTTGAGATCCTTTGACCATAAGATACTAGATCAGTCAGCGGTCCAGATTACGGAGACAGCGGAGCAGACTGGAGCCCGAGTGGCTGGGCCAGTACCCTTGCCAACACGCATTCAGAAGTTCTGTGTTATCCGCTCCCCTTTCATTGATAAAGACTCCAGGGAACAATTCGAGATCCGGACTCATAAGCGCCTTATTGATATTCTTAACCCCACCTCCAAAACTATCGAGGCTCTAACTCGATTAAACCTGCCCTCAGGGGTAGATGTAGAGATAAAGTTATAAGGGAATTATGAGGAAAGATAATGGCGGAGGTTAAAGGGATTCTAGGTCGAAAGTTAGGCATGACCCAAATATTTGATGAAGATGGAAATCTAGAGGCAGTGACCGCGATTGAGGCTGGTCCTTGCTTTGTTTCCCAGATCAAGACCCAAGCCAAGGATGGCTACAATGCAGTACAGCTTGGGTTTGGTGAAATCAGCCGGCTCAATTCTCCGGAAAAGGGACACCTTAAAGGTGTAGGGCGTCAACTCAAATACCTCAGGGAATTTAGAGTCAATGAACCAAGCTCTGTTAAGATAGGTCAGAAGATGGATGTGAGCATCTTTAAAAAGGGTGATAAGGTTGATGTTATTGGAACGTCGAAGGGCAAGGGCTTCGCCGGGGTGGTAAAGCGACATCACTTTGGTGGGGGACCTAAGACTCATGGTCAATCAGATCGTCATCGTGCCCCCGGCTCTATTGGTGGTACTACCTTTCCAGGGAGGGTGCTTAAGGGGACACGCATGGCGGGGCATATGGGGGATAGACGGGTGACCGTGCGTAATTTGAAGGTGATTGAGGCAGACCCAGGTCGTAATCTTCTCCTAATTGGGGGGGCAGTGCCTGGTGCTGTAAACGGGCTCTTGCTTATTATGAAATCTAGTGAAGGCGAATAGTAGTGATGCAGCTTCCCGTTTATGATGCTTTAGGTGAGGTTGTTAACCACATCGAAATAGAGGATAATATTTTCGCTGTGCCTTTTAACCAAGCCGTGGTGCACCAGGCAATGGTGAGGCAGCTAGCAAATGCTCGCCTGGGGACAGCGGATACCAAGACAAGAGGAGAAGTCTCTGGAAGTACAAGGAAGCTTTATCGGCAAAAACATACTGGGTGGGCACGGCGGGGGACGAGGCGCTCGCCCCTTCTCAGGGGCGGAGGCATAGTCTTTGGTCCCCACCCTAGAAGCTATAGACAAAGTATGCCTAGGAAAATGCGCCGCTTAGCGCTGAAGTGTGTTCTTTCAGCCAAAGCCTCCGCAGGGGAGATAATGATAGTGGAACAATTTGGGCTTACAAAGCCTAGGACAGCAGAGATGGCACGCATACTAAAGGCACTAGGAGCAGATTCCTCAGCTCTTATTGTTACCACTGAGCCGGAGACCAATGTAGTTAAGTCAGCAAGCAATCTACCAAAAATAAAGACGCTGCCGGCTGCTTTACTTAATGTTGTAGATCTCCTTTCTTATAAGTTCCTGGTAATCACCACAGAGGGGTTGCGCCAGGTTGAGCAGATTTGGGGTAGAAGGCAGCTTGCCCCACAGGGTTGAGTAGAAAATGCATCTATACCAAGTATTGCGTCGCCCTATAATTACTGAAAAGAACACCGCTCTTCAAGAGCAAAACAAATATGCTTTTGAGGTAGCAGAGAAAGCCAATAAGCACCAAGTTAAACAGGCGGTGGAGAAAGCTTTCAAGGTGAAGGTAGTGGGAGTGAATGTGCTAACCGTTCCTGGCAAGACACGAAGAGTGGGGAGACGTCAGGTGAAGACATCCCCTTGGAAGAAGGCAGTGGTTACCCTCGAAGCAGGGCAAAAGATTGAGTTTTTTGAGGGTGTTTAAAGATGGCACTCAAGGTATATAAACCTACCTCTCCGGGGAGGAGGGGCATGACTGGCTCCACCTTTGAGGAGATTACTAAAAAAAGGCCGGAGAAGTCTTTGCTTTTGCCTTTGAAAAGGAAAGGGGGGCGTAATAATCAAGGCAGGATAACAGTAAGACATCGGGGTGGTGGAGCTAAGCGGAGGCTCCGCATTATCGATTTCAAAAGGGGTAAGACCGGTGTCCCTGCTGAGGTACTGGCTATTGAATATGATCCCAACCGCTCAGCTCACATTGCATTAACTCAGTATGCTGATGGGGAGAAACGCTATATCCTTGCCCCTTTAGGTTTAACCACAGGGGATATTATCTCCTCAGGCCCTGATGCTGAGGTGAAGCTAGGCAATGCCTTACCTTTAAAACAGATTCCTGTAGGCATGATGATTCACAATATCGAGCTCCAGCCGGGCAAAGGGGGGCAAATAGTGCGCAGTGCTGGAACCTCTGCCCAGGTTACGGGACGGGAGGATAGATATACCTTGGTAAAGTTGCCCTCCGGCGAAGTGCGCAAAATCCTTAATGTTTGCATGGCTACTATTGGTCAGGTGGGGAATGTAGATCATCAGAATATAAAGTTAGGTAAGGCAGGGCGTAAGAGATGGCTAGGTCGGCGCCCCACTGTCCGAGGTTCAGCAATGAGCCCCCGTGATCACCCCCATGGCGGGGGGGAGGGTAGATCTCCCAGGGGGATGAATCCCAAAACTCCATGGGGCAAGCCAGCCTTAGGCTATAAGACCCGCAGGAACAAAGTAAGCGATAAAATGATTGTCAAACGGAGGAAGTAAGGCAGTGGGAAGGTCGATAAAGAAAGGTCCCTTTGTTGATGCAAAGCTGATGAAGAAGGTGGAGGCGATCAACCGGGGGGGAGAGAAAGCAGTGATAAAAACATGGTCTCGTGCCTCTACTATTTTCCCCCAGATGGTAGGACATAACATCGCTGTGCACGATGGAAGGAGGCATGTACCTATCTTTATCACTGAGAATATGGTAGGGCATAAGCTAGGTGAGTTTGCCCCTACTCGGACCTTTAGAGGACATGTAACACATGTAACAAAGGAAGGGGCTAGCCAGAGGAAAAAGTGATGGAGGTAAAGGCAGTAGCCAAATATGTGGGCATATCCCCTCGGAGACTATGCTTAGTGGCAGAGACAGCAAGAGGGAAAAAGGTGGACGAAGCTTTGGCTCTCCTTAATCTCTCCCCTACCCCAGCAGCCCGGGTGATAGCTAAAGTAATAAAATCAGCTGCGGCTAACGCGGAGAATAACTATCAAATGCCTCTCTCCGAGCTTAAGATTGTGAAGCTCTTTGTCAACCAAGGAGCTACCTTGAAAAGAGCTCGCCCCCAGGCTCGAGGGCGCGTAAACCCTATCCTCAGGCACTCAAGTCATGTTACTGCCATTGTTGATACGGAGGAGTAATTGGGACATAAGGTTCATCCTATAGGCTTCAGACTTGGCATTATTAATGACTGGCGTTCAAAGTGGTATTCTCGTAAGCATTATACTGAGTTTCTCCAAGAGGACCTCCACATCCGTAAGCTAATTGAAACAGAGAGCCCTGAAGCCGGCATCTCTAAGGTGGACATCGAGCGCTGGTCAAATGAACTAATAGTAACTGCTCACACTGCCAGACCAGGTATTGTCATTGGGCGGGGGGGACAAAGGGTAGATCAATTAAGGCGTTCTCTGGAAGACCTTTGTGGGAAAAGGGTTCGGATGAACATACAGGAAATTCGGGAGCCTGAACTTGATGCTTATCTGGTAGCCAAGAATGTGGCCAGTCAAATTGAGCATCAGGTTGCCTTTCGCAGGGCGATAAGGCGGGCAGTTTTCCGCACTATGCAAGCTGGTGCCAAAGGGGTAAAGATAACCTGCTCTGGGAGGCTTGGTGGTACCGAAATAGCACGCAAAGCAACCTTCCATGAAGGGAGAGTGCCCCTCCATACAGTGCGTGCTGACATCGATTATGGATTTTGCGAGGCACATACACTATTGGGGCGTATTGGGGTAAAGGTCTGGATCTACAAGGGTGATATCCTTCCAGAGCCTGAGGAGTTAGAGGTGGAAACCCCTCAGCCGATTGCTATAACCGGTGAGGAGCAGCAAGAAGAGGGGGGAATAGAACAGCCAATCGAAGTAGGAGGCGACGTTGCAGCCGAAGAGGGTGAAGTAGAGGAGGGGCGAGAAGAAGTGGCTATTGAACAGCCAATCGAGGTAGGAGATGTTACAGCCGAAGAGAGTGAAGTATCGGAAAGTACATAGAGGCAAATTGAAAGGGGGAGCCCAGGCAGGAAATACCCTTGTTTTCGGGGATTTTGGGCTTCAGGCATTAGAAAAGGCCTGGCTCACTGCCAGACAGATTGAAGCAGCGCGCCGGGCTATTGTTCACTACCTTCGCCGCGGGGTCAAGCTGTGGATTCGTGTTTTCCCTGATAAGCCAGTGACTAAAAAGCCAGCGGAGACACGCATGGGCAGCGGTAAAGGTAGCTTGGATCACTGGGTGGCAGTGGTTAAGCCAGGAAGGATGCTCTTTGAAATCAGTGGGGTTACAGAGGAATCAGCTAGAGAAGCCATGCGCCTCGCCTCCCACAAGCTCCCTATTGATACTAAGTTTTTAACTAAGGGGATGGAGTGAGAGCAGAGGAAATTCGTGCCCTCAATGATGAGGAATTGACAAAGCAGCTTGATGAAGCCCACCAGGAGTTATTTAATCTCCGCTTCCGCTTAGCTACTAGACAGCTGGTGAATCATCGCGAGATTCGCAAGGTAAAAAAGAAGATTGCTAGAATGATGACCATAATGCGAGAAAGGGAACTGATTGGAACTTAATAGGGAGCCCATTTCTATGGAGAAGAAACGCAAAACCTTTGTTGGACATGTGGTGAGTGATAAGATGAATAAGACGGTAGTGGTAGCTGTGGAATCACGTAAACCTCACCCTTTGTATAAGAAGATCATTAAACGCCAGGTTAAGCTCAAGGCTCATGATGAAAACAATGCGTGCCAAGTGGGGGACATAGTAAGAATTGTGGAAAGCCGCCCTCTTTCCAAAACTAAGCATTGGCGGGTGGTAGAAATAGTATCTAAAGGTGAGGTAGCTGAGATTCAGCCCGATGATTCAGCCTTATAGTAGACTTAAAGTAGCTGATAATAGTGGAGCGAAAACCATTATGTGTATTAACGTGCCTGGAGGCACAAGGCGAAGGTACGCTGGCGTAGGCGATGTCATTGTTGCTGCGGTGAAACAGGCCGTACCCAGGGGGTCAGTGAGAGCAGGGGATGTGGTAAGGGCAGTCATCGTGCGCACTGCCAAGACCTATCGCCGTCATGATGGCTCATATATCAGATTCGATGATAACGCTGCTGTAATCCTCACTGATCAAAATAATCCAAAAGGCACTCGTATCTTTGGTCCCGTAGCTAGGGAACTACGAGAGAAGGATTTTACTAAGATCATCTCCCTGGCACCGGAGGTATTGTAAAGGGTGAATATTCGCAAAAACGATACCGTGCTGGTTATCAGTGGCAAGGATAAAGGGAAAAAGGGCAAGGTGCGGTATGCCTTTCCCAAAGAGAAACGTCTAATAGTAGAAGGTGCCAACATGATCAAAAGGCATACCAGGGCTCGGGCTATGACAAGGCAAGCAGGTATCATCGAGCGAGAAGCTCCTCTTCATATATCCAAAGTAATGTTAATCTGCAACAAGTGCAACCGTCCCGCTCGAGTAAGCTTCCACTTTCTAGAGGAAAAGAGGGTACGTGTTTGCTCTTCCTGTCACGAGGTGATTGACTAGCTATGGAAAAGAAGGTTTTACCCAGACTGAAGGAGAAATATCTCCGAGAGATTGTACCTGCCCTGATGGGTGATTTTGGCTACACTAATGTGATGCAGGTACCGAGATTAGAAAGGGTTGCAATTAATATTGGTCTAGGAGAAGCGATTCAAAACCCAAAGGCTTTAGAATCCGCTGAGAGGGATTTGGCAACTATCTCAGGACAACATCCGGTCATCACTCGTGCCAAGAAATCTATTGCCGGTTTTAAGCTGCGGACTGGTATGCCCATTGGGATGAAGGTGACGTTGCGAGGCAGACGGATGTATGAATTTCTAGATAGGTTGCTCAATGCAGTCATACCCCGCATCAGGGATTTCCGTGGTGTGACAAGGAATTCCTTCGACGGAAGGGGTAACTATAGTCTAGGTCTGAGGGATCAGTTGATCTTCCCTGAGATTGACTACGATAAAGTGGATAGGGCTCGAGGGCTTGAAGTTACCATTGTAACCACTGCTCTTTCAGATGAAGAAGGCAGGCGTCTCTTGGAACTCCTGGGGATGCCCTTTGTGAGAGGCTAGGAAAATTGGCAAAGCTATCTAAGATTGTGAAGTCGCGGCGACCTCCTAAATATAAGGTTCAGCAGCACAATCGGTGCCAATTGTGTGGCCGACCTCGTGCCTATATGCGTAAGTTTGGGCTTTGTCGCATCTGCTTCCGAGAATTAGCCCTTAAGGGGGAAATCGCTGGAGTGAGAAAATCGAGCTGGTGAGCTAAATGACCACTGACCCTATTGCTGATATGCTAACAAGAATAAGAAACGCCAATATGGTAAGGCATGAGTTCGTCTTGCTGCCTTGGTCTAAGATGAACCTTGCAATTGTTAGGACCCTGAAGGAAGAGGGCTTCATTGATAATTACGAGGTACTTAAGAGCAAACCGGCAAGGATGGTCAAGGTCTACCTCAAATATACTGACAAGAATCAGCCAGTTATTTTGGGCCTGAAGCGGATAAGCAAGCCCGGACTTAGAGTCTATGTGAGTAGGTCAGAAATCCCTCGAGTCTATGGAGGTGTGGGCATTGCCATCCTTTCCACCTCTAAAGGCGTAATGACCGGGCAGCGGGCGTGGAAACAGCATCTTGGTGGTGAATTGCTATGCTACGTGTGGTGACCCAGAGGAGGATGGACCATGTCTAGAATAGGGCAACTTCCTATTCCATTACCAAAAGGAGTAATGGTAGACATCCAAGGGAGCGAGGTGATTGTAAAAGGACCAAAGGGGGAATTGCATCGCTCCTTTCACCCAGCGATGTCTATTGCTTTGAAGGATGGCAGCCTAGTAGTTTCTCGACCCAGCGATCAAAAGATTTATCGTGCCCTGCACGGTCTAACACGCAGTCTGCTGGCTAATATGGTAGAAGGGGTGGAAAAGGGTTTTGAAAAGTCTTTGGAGATTGTCGGGGTTGGTTATCGTGCTCAAAAGGTGGGTGATAATTTAGTGCTCCAGGTAGGCTATACTCACCCGGTAGAAATATCCCCTCCTCCAGGTATATCTTTGCTAACGGAGGGTCCAAATCGAATTAAGGTCTCTGGGATAGATAAGGAATTGGTGGGAGAAGTAGCTGCTAGGATTCGCCGGGTGCATCCCCCCGATCACTATAAGGGTAAGGGGATTAGATATGTGGGGGAGAGGGTTCGCCTTAAGCCTGGCAAAGCCGGCAGGACAGCAGGGAAGAAATAAAGCATGAGTAGAAGAGGTAGCCCTAGAGCACTACGAGAGAGAAGGTGCGTCCGGGTTAGAGAAAAGATAAGGAGAAAGCAAACAAGGCCTCGGTTGTGTGTTTTTCGCAGCTCAAAGCATATTTATGCTCAAGTTATAGATGATGCGAAATCTCACACTATAGCTAGTGCCTCTAGCCTTGATACAGAGCTGAAAGCTGAAAGGCAAGGAAAAACGAGAACCGCTGCATTAGTAGGTTCATTAGTTGCTAAGCGAGCTACAGAGAAGGGGGTAACTCAGGTTGTCTTTGATCGACATGGATATAAGTATCATGGTCGAGTTAGAGCCTTGGCTGAGGCAGCTAGAGAGTCAGGGCTGAAGTTTTAAACCTGGGGAAGAGATGAAGCAGGAAGAAGTAGAAGCCAAGGAAGAGCTAACCGAGAAGCTGATCTATGTAAACCGTGTTGCCAAGGTAGTTAAAGGGGGGAAACACCTCAGGTTTAGCGCTTTAGTAGTAGTTGGCGATGGTAATGGACAGGTAGGTATTGGGATGGGCAAAGCAAAGGAAGTTCCCCAGGCGATTCAGAAAGCTGGCACTGTTGCCAAGAAAAATCTGGTTGAGATCCCCTTAGCAGGAACAACTATCCCCCATGAAATAATGGTTAAGTTTGGGGCAGCTAAGGTCTTGCTTAAACCAGCAACGCCGGGCACTGGGGTTATCGCTGGTGGCAGCATTCGTGCTGTGCTTGAGGTAGCTGGAGTGAAGGATATCCTTACCAAATCTCTAGGCAGCTCTAATCCAATAAATGTAGTTAAAGCAACCATGCTTGCTCTGAGCCAATTAAGGGATCCAGAGAAAGTATTGGCAGAGCGGAAGGCACCATCAATTACAAAAGGGCGAGGGAGGAGTGACTAAACTATACATTACCTGGATCAAGAGCGATATTGGTTATGCTAAAGACCAAAGGATGACCATTAAAGCCTTGGGGCTACACCGCTTGCATCACAGTGTAAAACATGAGGATACACCCTCAGTTCGTGGTATGATTGCCAAGGTAAAACATCTGGTCGAAGTGGAGGAGAGGAAAGATTAGTGGTAAGGCAGAATGAGCTAGCTCCGCCCCCGGGTTCAAGACATAAAAAAAAGCGTGTTGGTCGCGGGTTGGGCAGTGGTCATGGCAGATACTCAGGAAGAGGCATAAAGGGGCAAAAGGCACGCAGCGGTGCCGGTATTCATCCTTACTTTGAGGGAGGGCAACTGCCTTTAGTGAGGCGTTTGCCCACAAAGCGTGGTTTTACTAACATCTTTAAGGAGCAGTATTCTCTGGTCAATTTAGGCAAGCTCAATGTATTTAAGCCCGGCAGTGTGGTGGATCGAGATAAGTTGCTCGAGGCAAGGCTTATCAAATCGGCTAAGAAACCGGTGAAGATTCTGAGCATGGGTGAGCTGAACCAAGCCCTAATAGTAAAGGCTGATAAGTTCTCCACTGCTGCCAAGAGGAAGATTGAAGCAGCAGGGGGAAGAGTGGAGGAGGCAGGAAGTGCAACCAAGGCAAGCTAGGCCGCGGCTCCTTCAAGCAATGATAGACGCCTTTACCTTGCCCGACCTAAGGCGAAGGCTCCTCTTCACCCTAGGCCTCCTGGTAGTTTTTCGTTTCTTAGCTCACATACCCCTCCCTGGAGTGGATCTTGATGCTTTGGGAGAGCTTTTTGAGAGGAATCAATTGCTAGGAATGCTGGATCTATTCAGTGGGGGGGCAATGCGTAACTTTAGCATTGTGGCCATGGGTGTCTACCCCTACATTACTGCCTCCATTATTATGCAACTCTTGGTGCCAGTTATCCCTCGGTTACAGGCCCTCTCTCAGGAGGGGGAAGCGGGAAGAAATAAAATTAACGTTTATACCCATTGGTTGATGGTACCCCTAGCTGCTCTCCAGGGTTATGGGCAACTGGTGCTTCTATCTCGAGGATCAGATGCAGCCGTCACCCAAACAGGCGCCTTGCCTACAGCAGCCATAATCTTTTCCTTGACAGCCGGCACCATGTTTCTGGTCTGGTTGGGCGAACTTATCACCGAGCGAGGCATCGGCAATGGCGTTTCCATTATAATCTTTGGCGGCATCGTTGCCGGCTTTCCGGAGATGATAGGTCGAGGCCAGTTTGCAGCAAGAGAAAACATGGCGGGGCTGATTGCTTTTACCATCCTGGGGCTGGCCACCGTGCTATTCATTGTTATCTTTACTGAAGCACACCGCCGCATTCCGGTACATTACTCTCGGAGTGTCTTTCGAGGAAGAAGGATGTATCGCCAGTCAGGTTCAACCCATATCCCCTTGAGGGTGAATTCAGCAGGGATGATACCCCTCATTTTTGCTATGGCATTGGTAATATTGCCTGGAACCTTGGCCAGCTACTTCACCGAGGCTTCAGGAATCGGTGGTAGTATAGCTAATTTTTTCGTTGATTGGACTGCCCATTGGAGTTACTGGCTGGTTTATTTCCTGCTTGTAATTGCCTTCGCCTTTTTCTATACTATGGTCATATTTGAGCAGATGAATCTAGCTGACACTTTGCAAAAGCAGGGTGGTTTTATACCAGGGGTCCGACCTGGGCGGACTACTGCCACCTATCTCAGCCAAGTGATGACTCGCATTACCTGGGGTGGTGCCCTTTTCCTAGCCCTAGTAGCAGTGCTGCCCTTCATCGCTCGACAGGCGACGGGTGTTCAAGTAGTGGCGCTTTCCAGCACTGCCTTGTTGATTATGGTAGGTGTAGCTTTAGATACAATGAAGCAATTAGAGGCGCAACTCCTAATGCGCCGCTATGAAGGTTTCCTCAGGTAATAATGCGGGTTATTCTATTGGGTGCCCCAGGTTCAGGTAAAGGGACGCAGGCAGAAAGGCTTTCTCAAGCCACTGGTTTAGGGCATATAGCTTCCGGTGATCTCTTCCGTCAAGCTGAAAAGGAAGGTACAGAACTAGGGAAGCTAGCTAAGTCTTATATGGAGAAGGGGGTGCTTGTTCCTGACGAAGTGACTATAGGTATGATCTTGGAGCGTATTGCTGAGAGCAGCCAGGGGTTCATTCTAGATGGTTTCCCTAGAAATATGGAGCAGGCGCAAGCCTTAGACAAGGCATTAGCAGAGGAGGCTATTGATAAGGTAATCTATATCAAGGTTCCTCAGAAAGAGCTTCTTCGCCGCCTCAGTGAACGCTGGATTTGTCGACAATGTGAGACACCTTATAACCTTGTCTCCTCTCCACCTAAGGTGGCTGGCAAGTGTGACCTTTGTGGCGGTGAGCTTTATCAGCGCCCAGATGATAATAAAGAAACGGTTCAGAAGCGATTAGAGGTTTATTTTGCTCAGACCACCCCCCTTATTAGCTACTACCAGCAAAGGGGAAAGTTAGTAGAAATAAATGGCGAAAAAACGATAGAAGAGGTGAGTAAGGAGCTATTGGCATTGCTCAACTAGGGAGGAAATGGGTATAATTATTAAATCTCCTGAGGAGATTGCCATTATGAGAGAAGCAGGAGAGATTGTGGCTAAGGTGCTGCAAACATTGACTAAGGAGATTAGAGCAGGGGTAATGACTAAGGAGCTAGACTCTATTTGTGCTCAAGAGTTAGCCAAGTATAAAGCACAGTCTTCCTTTAAGGGCTACCGGGGATTTCCGGCTTATCTTTGTATCTCAGTCAACAATGAAGTAGTGCATGGCATCCCTGGGGAGCGGGTACTTTTTGAAGGGGACATAGTCTCGCTGGATGTGGGAGCAATCTTTAAGGGCTTTCAAGGCGACGCTGCAATTACATTAGGAGTAGAGGAGATTAGCCCGGAGGCGAAAGGGCTTTTGGAAGTTACTCAGGGTGCTCTTTGGGCTGGCATCGCTGCAGCAAAACATGGAGCATGTCTGGGGGATGTGTCAGCAGCTATCCAGCTCTATGTGGAATCCAGAGGGTTTTCAGTAGTAAGGGAGTATACTGGACACGGTATTGGTCGAGAGATGCATGAGGAACCTCAGATCCCTAATTTTGGGTTTCCCGGACAGGGCCCCTTACTTCAGAAGGGGATGACCTTAGCCATTGAGCCCATGGTAAATGCTGGCTGGTGGAGCACCAAGCTTAGTGATGATGGGTGGACAGTTACCACTGCTGATGGCAGCCTTTCAGCACACTTCGAACATACTATCGCTATTACCGATACTGAGCCAGATATTCTCACTATGCTATAAATAAGGCGTATGGCTAAGAAGGAAAAGATAGAGGTTGAAGGAAAGGTTGTGGAATGTTTACCCAATGCGATGTTCCGTGTTGAGCTACCTACTGGACATAAAGTGCTAGCTCATATTTCAGGCAACATGAGGCGTCACTTTATCAAGATTCTCCCCGGTGATGTCGTGCGGGTAGAGCTTTCACCCTACGATTTGAGCCGGGGCAGGGTTACTTATCGCTTCAAGTAGCTATCTTGGAGACAGGTGGTGAAAGTTAGAGCTTCGGTTAAGCGTCGGTGTAAAAAATGTAAGGTGGTAAAGCGCAAGGGTGTGGTAAGGATTATCTGTTCTAATCCTAAACATAAGCAGAGGCAAGGATAAGGCGGAGGTTCAAGTGGCACGTATAGCAGGTGTTGACATCCCTGGAGATAAGCGAATAGAGATTGGTCTGCAGTACATTTATGGAATTGGCTCCACTTTAAGTAAAAGGGTCTTAGCTCAAACCGGCGTTGACCCCGATAGGAAAGCAAAGGATCTGACTGAGGAAGAGGTCACACGTCTCCGTGAATTTGTTGATAGGGAATGCAAGGTGGAGGGGGAGTTGAGAAAAGAGGTGAGCCTCAACACTAGTCGACTTACGGAGATTGGCTGTTATCGAGGTATCAGACACCGTCATAGATTGCCTGTTCGAGGACAGCGCACTCGAACCAATGCTCGAACTAAGCGGGGACCTCGCCAGACTGTAGCTGGCAGAGGCAGACGCCGTGGCATAGCCAAGAAGTAAAGCTTAAAAAACAATGGCTGAGAAGAAAAAGGGGAGACCTAGGGCTAAAAGGAAGGAGAAAAAGTTCATCCCTCAAGGGAGGGCTTACATCCATTCCACCTTTAATAATGTTATTGTTACCCTTACTGATCCTACGGGCAACGTCATTGCTTGGGGAAGCTCAGGCACTGCTGGTTTCAAGGGCTCACGCAAAGGTACCCCTTATGCTGCCCAGCTGGCAGCTGGGGCAGCAGCAAGGCGAGCCATGGAGCAGGGCTTGCGCCAGGTCGATGTTTATGTAAGGGGTCCAGGCGGAGGTCGCGAGGCTGCTATCCGTTCCCTCCAAATTGCTGGTCTTAATGTCACCAGTATTAGAGATGTGACCCCTATTCCACATAATGGTTGCCGCCCTCCAAAAAGAAGGAGGGTTTAAGGGACAATGGCTCGATACACTGGACCCGTTTGTCGACTGTGTCGTCGTGCAGGTGAAAAGCTGATGCTCAAAGGGGAAAGATGTGCCACCCCCAAGTGCTCTTTGGAAAGAAAAACAACGCCTCCAGGGCAGCATGCGACTCGCCGCCCCCGCAAGCTGTCTGACTACGCGTTGCGACTTCGAGAAAAACAAAAGGCTAGATATAGCTACGGGATACTGGAGAAGCAGTTCCGCCGACTCTTCGCTAAGGCTGAAAAAGCCACCGGCGTGACAGCGGAGTACCTGACTCAATTGCTGGAGAGGCGGCTGGATAATACAGTCTATCGCTTGGGTTTTGCTGACTCTCGAAATCAGGCACGGCAATTGGTGCGGCATGGTCATATCATGGTCAATGGACGCAAAGTCGATATTCCTTCCTTTCTGGTTAAACCGGGTGATGTAATTGCTTGGAGAGAGAAGAGTATCAAAAAAGAGCCTTATAAAAAGGCCTTACAGGGGGTTGATTCTAAAGCCATTCCTAGCTGGCTGAGCTTAGATAAAGAAAAAAATTCTGGACGAGTGTTAACCCTCCCTATCCATGATGAAATTGCCGCTAAGTTCGATGGGAAGATGATTGTGGAACATTATTCTCGATAGCCTTGAAAGGAGGCGATAGCTTGTCCCACCTTGTGACACCAAAAGTGGAATGCGTGGAAAGCAAAGATAACTATGGGCGTTTTCTTGCTGAGCCCTTAGAAAGGGGCTTTGGCATTACCCTAGGGAATTCTTTGCGGAGGGTTCTTCTTAGTTCTCTCCTAGGAGCAGCAGTAACTTGGGCAAAGATTGAAGGGATACAGCATGAGTTTTCTACCATCCCCCACGTAAAAGAGGATGCTACGGAATTCCTGCTAAATGTTAGAGCTTTACGGCTGCGTCCCATAACCAAACGAGCTGGGAAGCTATTTCTTGAAGCAGAGGGTGAGGGGAAGGTTTATGCTCGGGATATTAAACCCTCAGCGGATTTTGAGATTGCCAATCCTGAGCTCTATTTGGCTACCTTGGATTCAGCTGAGGCCAAGCTTTACGTTGAGTTCAACGTGATGCTAGGAAAGGGTTATTTGCCAGCCACTCATACCAATGGTCTACCTATAGGGATAATCCCTGTAGATGCTATCTTCACCCCGGTGCACAAAGTTAATTACCTTATTGAGCCGGCTGGGTTTACTGAGCATGCTGAGTATGAGAAGCTCGTTCTTGATGTTTGGACTGATGGTACTATTTCAGCGGCAGAGGCAGTTAGTCAAAGTGCCCAGATATTAACGGAGCAGCTTTCCCTTTTTACCCCCACTGCTCTAGCTCCCGCTGAGGAACGTGAGGGACAACCCATTGCCCTTACCATTCCGGCGGAGCAACTTGAGATGCCTTTGGAGCAACTTGGACTTCCACCTCGTGTCTTTAATTGCTTAAGAAGGAACCAAATTAATAAAGTAGGGCAATTGTTAGAAAAGAGCGAGCAAGAGCTTCTTTCATTGAAGAAATTGGGGCGGAAATCCGTGGAGGAGATACAACAGCGGCTTAAGGAAAGAGGCTTAGCTTTAAGGTCGGAAGAGGATCATGAGGCATAGAGTAGCTGGGCGAAAACTCTCTAGACCTACAGGGCACAGAATGGCAATGTATTACAACTTGACCACTGAACTCTTGAAACACGAGAAGATTATTACTACAGAAGCTAAGGCGAAAGAGGTTCGAGGCATAGCGGAGAAAGTGATCACCTTGGGGAAAGCTGGCAGCCTTCACGCTCGGCGGCGGGCATTGGCTATGATAGACGATAAAAAGGTGGTGGAGAAGGTTTTCGATGAGCTTGCCCCAAGATATGCTGATCGTAGCGGTGGGTATACTCGTGTCCTTAAGCTGGGACCTCGCCTGGGTGATGGAGCCCTTATGGCACTGCTCGAGTTAGTGAAATAGGGTGGCTTAGGAGGATGAAATCTCTAATTTGGGAGCGGTTACTAGGGTAGTGTTGATTATGGAGTATGACGGCACCAGATACCATGGTTCTCAATATCAAATTAATGCCCCCACTATTCAAGGGGAAATTGAGCGTGCCTTGTATCAACTCACTGGGGAGAAAATCCGAATTGTTGCCTCTAGTCGCACCGATGCTGGGGTTCATGCTAAAGGACAGGTAGTAAGCTTCAAGACTCAGGTGGCTTTCCCTCCAAAGACTTGGGTTAGGGCGTTAAACTTCTACCTCCCTCGAGACATTGCCATCAAGGCTGCCTATAAGGTAGATAATGATTTTAATGTTCGACACTTTGCTCTGAGCCGAGAATATCGCTATTATATCTTAAATAGCTTTACGCCCTCTCCATTAATGCGAAGGTTTACCTATCTTGTTCCCCAACCCCTCGATATCGAGGCCATGAATTATGCCTGTCAAGTCCTCCTTGGGGAGCATGATTTCGCCCCTTTCTCTTCGGTGGTAGGTGGGCAAACCCACCGTCGGGTTTACAAGGCTGAAGTCAGTAAGCAGGAGGATTTAGTAATCTTTGATATGGAAGCAAACTCCTTTCTACCACATCAGGTGCGCAATACGGTGGGTGGCTTAACCAAAGTGGGCTTGGGCAGGATAGGGGTAGAGACCTTCTGGGAAATGGCTAGCTCAGGGAAAGCAGGGGCAATAGGGCCAACTGCCCCAGCTCATGGTTTATGCTTGATGAGAGTTAATTATCCTAATTTTCCACTGTTCTTTGAAAGCACTTAGAAAATTGGGGATGCAAAAATGAGGACCTATGTGACGAAGGCTTCAGACATTGAGCGCCGTTGGCGGGTTATTGATGCCTCGGGGAAAAGTCTAGGCAGGATAGCTACTGAGGTAGCTCGGCTGCTCCAAGGTAAGAACAAACCAATGTACTCCCCCCATCTTGATATCGGGGACTTCGTGGTAGTAATAAATGCAGCTAAGGTTCGAGTGACAGGCAAGAAGGCAGAAGAGAAGATCTACTATCGACACTCTCAATACCCTGGAGGATTGAAGAGTATCACTTTTGCCAAGATGCTGGAGACTCATCCTACTCGCCTTATTGAGCATGCGGTAAAGGGGATGCTTCCCCACAATCGCCAAGGGCGTGCCATGGCGAGAAGGCTTAGGGTTTATGCTGGAGATATTCACCCACATCAAGCCCAAACGGAAGCCCAAAGGAGGGGCTAAGTGACTGATCAGGCCTATTCTTACGGAACAGGAAAAAGGAAGACCGCTATCGCTAGGGTAAGGTTACTACCTGGCAGTGGCACTATCATCATCAACGGCAAGCCTTTAGAAGAACTTTTCCCTCAGCTTGCTCTTCAAGCGGTAATACTCGAGCCATTGCGAGTTACTGATACTTTAGATAGATTCAATACTGTGGCAAAGGTAGAGGGGGGAGGAATTTCAGGACAAGCTGGAGCCCTTCGTCATGGCATTGCTCGTGCTCTAATAAAGGCTGATGAGGGACTGAAGCCCTTATTGCGTCAATATGGATTACTTACCAGGGATGCCAGGGTAAAGGAGCGTAAGAAATACGGACTTAAGCGTGCCCGCAAGGCACCTCAATATACTAAGAGATAAAGTTTCAAATTGCCTCTAAAGATAGATTATGTCTTCAGGATGGTAGAGGGAGAGGAAAAGCAGTAGATATTCTTTCAGATGCCTGGTAATGAGGAAATTCTGCCTCACGTGCTCTCTACCATTTTCTCCTAGCCACCGTGCATATTCTGGATTGGAGAGAAGCAGCCTCAGGGCATAGGCAGCCCCTTCTACACCGTGGCAGAGGAGCCCGTTGAACCCGTTCTTTACCTGAAGCAGCATCCCTCCCACCGCAGAAGCTACCACTGGCTTCCCCTTCCATAGTGCTTCGCTTACAGTAAGTCCAAAGCCTTCCTTGAGTGATTTCTGGAGCACCACTGTGGATGCTCTCTGAAGAGCATTTATCTCGATGCCACTCTTCGGTGGGAGCAGCAGCACATGGATATCCTTACTCCCTGCAGCCCTCTCCTCCACCTCCGCCAGCACTTTGTCCGCCTCAGGATCATCAGCAGCTGTGCCTCCGGCAAGAACCAATCTGCAATCTATGTTCTTTCTCACCATCTCGAAAGCCCGAATCACGCCGATGGGGTCCTTCAGATGGTCGAAACGGGAGACTTGGGTGATGATGGGTTTATCTTGAGGGATGCCATATTCTGCTAGGACTGACTCTATTTCATTACCAGAAAGCTCCCTATTCTTCTCGCTGAGCGGGTCTATGGAAGGGGTGATAAGGAACTGCCGAATAGGGAGTTCCTGAGAAAAGCTGGCGGCAGAAAAGACAGCAGCATCATACTGGACAACGAATTCTCGGACAAGGTCCCATGCCTCTGGGCAAGGATTGGACACATCTACATGACATCGCCATACCCACTTTTCCCCCGCCTCTCTCCTTTTCGCCACCAAAGCAATGGGTTGGGCATCGTGGACGAGGATAATGTCTCCATAAAGGTAATCTTCTATCTTTCCTCGGCTGGGCTGAAGGAGCAGGGAGAACTCCTCTGAGGAGATGCTTTCTTCCTTCCCCTGAAGGGCATTATGAACTTTCTTAGTGGCCTGAAAGAACTTCTGGCCTCCCTGGATAACGTTCCAATGCGCATCTACCCCCACCTGCTGCAGCAGGGGCACTATACGGCTCAAAACTTCGGCTACACCTCCACCACTACGGGTGGAGTTAATATTCTGAAGTACCTTGCCGGACAGCTTTTCAGCCAGTAGGTTGAGTTCCTCGATGACGCTACGACCCACAAAAGGCTCGTAGTCCAAGAGCCTTATTTGATGTGTTTTTCGATGAGCTGAATCAGTAACGACCTCAGTCCCTCCAAGGTGTAATTATATGGATCAAGGTGCGAGATCTTATCCGCTAGCTCCGCTTCCCCCAGCGTATCCCTCATCCAGATAGAAAAATCGTTCATTCCTTGCCCATTCTTTAGCCTTGATTCAAAAATGTGGAAATAGAGGCAGCGGGTGCTCACCTCTCTGAGGACCTCCACAAACTCCCTAAGGTCATATGCTACATAGGGGAGGGGTAGAATGACACTCACCGACTTAGCAAAGTGGAATTCCCTCCCCTCAGGGGCATCCCGTGGGTCTCGCTTTGAGACAAGGCTTTCTTCTATTACGCTAAGGATCCCCTCTTTTAGGGATTCCAAGGTGGGAAACTCGAAGGTATCGATACTGGCGAGTCTCTCACTCAGCACCTCGTCACCTAGCGCATTCCTCACCCATACAGCAAAGTCATTGGGCGGCTCTGGGATAAGGTAATGATGCTCCTCGATAAAGTGGTGCGTGTGATAGTAAATAACAGAGTCAGGAACCTCCCGCAACATATCAGCCAGTTGGCGCAGGCTCTTTGCTTTGAGCCCGGTCAGTTCCTTGAGGTGGAATCTGGTGGAGAAACGGAAGGGTTCTGTGGCTTTCTTCAAGACGATACCTCTACCTGGATCAGCCTCCTATTCTATATAGGGTTAGGAATAATGCTATTATCCAATAATCTCAATCTGCATATCCCACAGATTCATTAGTGCCTTCACCAAGCTTAAGGCAGCTTCTCCAGGAACTCGTCCACCTCAGCGGGAGACCTAAGGAAATAATGAGCTCCATATTGCCCTCCTTCCTCCCCTATAAAAATAGCAATACCACCATATTTGTCAATAGCCTTGAACCCCTCTTCATCACTCAGGTCATCACCCAGAAAAAGGGGCAGAACCTTTTCCTTTTCCCCCCTCTTCTTCTGAAAAAGCAAGTCTACCACTTTCCCTTTATCCCAGTCTAGCGCTGGTCTGACCTCATAGACCTTCTTGCCGAAAGTAATCTGAATCTCCCCTCGCATACGGGCAGTGCGGGTGACTTGCCCGACAATACTTCTTACCTGATCGCTTTGGCTCTCCGCCACCTGCCGATAGTGAACGCTAAAGCTCAGCCCCTTGTTCTCCACAATCACCCCTTTGATTGCCCCGAGGGCTAGGCTCAGCTCCTGACACAGCGAGTGAAGTAACGGCTTACTCTCCTCGGCAGCAGGGGTTACGAAGCTAAACCAGGGGGACTCGATTTCCATACCATAGTTTCCAGCGTAGACGATCCCCTTTAGCCCTACTCTATCTTTTAGGTCGCCCAGAGCCCTGCCGCTGATTATCCCCACTGTATAGTGCTGGCGGCGCGTCAAATCCTGCAGTAATCTCTTTGTTCGCTCAGGAAGATATGCTAACTCAGGTCTCTCAACAATGGGAGTAAGAGTCCCATCGAAGTCGCTTAGCAATATAATATGCTCTGCTGATTTCAGCCGAGGGTAAACTTCCTGCCAAGCGGAGAAGAGGTGTATCAATCAAGTCTCTCCGAATTCAAACTTCACCAGCTCTGAGATTATATCTTCCGCCCACTTATATATATTGTTCTCCTGAAGCACACTTCGCATCCGTCTCATACGCCTCCGCCTTTCCCTGGGGCGCATCTCAAGCGCTCGCCTTATAGCCTCAGCGAGGTGATCAGTGGCATAAGGATTTACCAGCAAGGCATCGGTGAGCTCCCGGGCAGCCCCGGTAAAGGGGCTAAGGATGAGCACTCCATCTTCGTCAAAACGACTGGCGACAAACTCCTTGGCTACCAGGTTCATTCCGTCATGAAGCGAAGATACAATGCAGAAATGTGCCATCCTGTGCAGAGCCATCATGGTCAGAGGCAGATGGTGCCTCCGAAGGTAGATGATGGGCCTCCAGTGTCCAGAGGCATATTTCCAGTTTATCTCTTCCACCAGGGTCTCTATCTCCGCGTGTACGCTCTTGTAGGCTCTTATGTGAATGCGGCTAGGAACCCCCACCTGGACAAAGACCAGTTGTCCCCGGTAATCAGGATACTTCTCAAAGAAGCGGTCGATAGCCCTCAAGCGGTCAGGGATACCCTTGGTATAGTCAACACGGTCTATTCCTATGCCAATGAATTCGCGGCTGAGCCCCAATTGCCTCCTGAGCCGATTCATCTCCTCATCTACCTCCGGCTGCTGAGCCTGGTGGGAAAGTTGGGCAAAATCAATGCTGATGGGGAAGGGTTGCACCACTGTTTTTTTCCCTCCTCGGCTCACCTCATGCCTTTCCCGGTCTACCCTGGCTTCAATTGCCCAGTCTATAGTATCCAGGAAATTGTTACAGAAGTAGCGAACTTGAAATCCCAGGAGGTCATTACCCAAAAGCCCATGCAAGATCTCTTCATGCCAAGGGCAGATACGGATAGCTTCCGGATTGGGCCAAGGAATATGCCAGAACTGGACTACCACAATATCGGGGTTTCCCTCTTTAATGAGGCGAGGCAGCAATGTTAGATGGTAATCTTGCACAAAGACAAAGGCTTTTTCATTTCCTACCTCTTCGAGCACGACTTGAGCAAAAATTTCATTCACCCTTTTGTAGACGCTCCAGTCCGACTCGTTAAAGATAGGGCGGGTGTAACAGAAGTGACACAAGGGCCAGATGGCTTCGTTAGCGAAGCCATAGTAATAGCCGTCTTCCTCCTCTTTGGTAAGCCAGATTCGCCTCAGGGTATATTTCGGCTCTTGCGGTGGAACAGAGACCTTATTTTGACTATCCACCACCTCCCGGTCGGCGTCACCGCTGCCGTGGGCTATCCAAGTGCCCCCGCAAGCACGCATCACCGGATCCAAGGCAACCGTCAGCCCACTGGCAGGAACCCCACACACGATCTGGTCGCCAAACCACTGATGGATGTAGGGCTCTCGGTTAGAGACAACAATGAAACGGTACTCAGCCAGCTTGTTCCTTACCAAATCGTGTAGGCTCTCCCTTGTCCTCATAGGCATACTCCTTTCATAAATTCAGCCGTCTCCTCTGGCAAGGCTGTGTTTATATAAATACCTGAGCCCATCTCAAACCCGGCAGGTGTAGTCAGCCGAGGGATAATCACCATATGCCAGTCATAGTAGTGATTGTGCTCATCCTCTGTAGGCGAGCTGCAAATCATATAATTGAAGTCAGGGTTACTTAGTGACTTATAGAGGCGAAGCAGGATATCCTGCAATACTCCAGCAAGCTCAGGAAGTTCCTCATCTGAAATCAGACCGAAGGAAGTCTGGTGCTTCTTAGGGGCGATCCAGGTCTCGAAAGGGGATCGGGAAGCATAGGGATGAAAAACCATGAAGTTTTCTGTTTCCACTACAATCCTTTTTCCCACCTCCAGTTCGTGGTGAAAAAGGTCGCAGTAGAGACAGGTATCCATATCATCATAATGCTGCAGGGCAATCTCTAACTTCCTTCTAATATAGGGAGGAGCAATGGGTGTACCCACCAGCTGGGAATGGGGGTGTCTCAGTGAGGTGCCAGCGCGTTCTCCCTGATTCCTGAAGATAGAGATGAAGCGTATAAAAGGGAGGGGTTTGAGAGCATTATATCTAGCGCGGTAAGTGAAAAGAACCTCTTCTATTTGTGCCTCGTCCGACAGAGCAAGGAGACCATTGTGTAAGGGGCTTTCTATTATGACTTCATGTACCCCTACCCCTTCTATTTTCCTGAAAAACTCCTCTTCCACCTTCCTAGTAGTGCTTCCTTCAGGGATCAGAGCTGGATATTTATTGGGCACTACTCTCACCCTCCAGCTTGATTGAGTTCCCTCTATTTTGAATACCTCCGGCGCTGTCCTCAATTCGTTTCCAGGGCAGAAAGGGCAATTTTCATCCCAGGCTGGCACCTCTCCCTCCCCTCTCACAGAGGCAAACAGATGGGGGCGCTTTGCTCTTTCGGTAGCAATTATTACCCATTCCCTGGTCGCAAAATCCTGTCTTAGTTCTGACACAGCCTCTTCAATCTTTCCATGAATTGCTTTACTGCCTCATCGCACTCCACTACTGTTTATGGAGGCGACAAGACCCTTGGAAATCTTCTTCCAAGAGAAGGGGTAACATAAATTCTCGATTGCTGAACAACCTTGGCGATCCCACCTTGGTTAGGGCTCCGCCAAGGTGATGTATTAAGAGGAATGAGACTAAGCGAGGAGGAACTGACCATCTAATATACCTTTACCGACCCAAAGCAAGAAGTTGCCGATTGTTGGCGACCCCGAGGGGATTTGAACCCCCATGTGCAATACACCGCCTACATTGTAGACCTTCTATGCCCATACGTCAAGGAGATCACTGTCTCACGGTGTAAGCTACCTCCATCATCGTGGTCAGGCGTCATTCAGCAACACAAGATCAAGAGCCTCCGCCAGTTGGCCAAGGAATATGGCATATCGCATGAGGCGGTGAGGAGGGCACTGCTCAGCTCAACTGGTTCATAGCCCGTGAAGGATTCATGTTCCGATTTGGCTGGAACTGCTCTCTTAGGGTATTGACAGACCATCACTTGTGTGGTACTCTGCCCAAAATGTCATAGAGGAGAGGAGGCGTGGTCATGAGCACAGGAAAGATTTTACTCCTGATCTTCGGATCCCTCGCCGTAATTGGCGGACTAGTCCTTGTCGGTGTCGGTGGAGCTGCCCTCTGGGCAAACGGTGCCCTAACAGATGACGAGGGCTACTATAACACAGAGACCTTCTCGATCGAGAAGGATTCCTATGCTGTCATTTCTGAGCCTGCGATTATTCACAGCTCATGGTGGATATGGGATTTCAGCGATCTCGCGAAATTCAAGGTGCAGGGTTTAAACAATGATCCCTCGAAGAACGTTTTTATGGGGCTAGGTGAAGAAGGAGATGTGGGGGACTACCTGACAGACATTGAGCATGACGAGGTCATAGATCTCGAGATCAACCCTCTGAGGTTGGAGTATAGAAATCGGCCGGGTACCTCTACGCCTGCGCCACCCACGACTCAAACTTTCTGGGCAGAGTCAACACATGGTTCTGGAACCCAGACTCTAGAATTGGAACTTGAGACAGGCAGATGGGTGCTCGTGTTGATGAATGACGACGGCTCTGCCAGCGTCGATCTCAGCGTGGTGCTTGGAGTGAAGCTTCCCTGGCTCTTCGGTACAGGTGTGGGGTTTGTCGCCGGAGGGGCTGTGCTGCTGGTAGCTGGTATTGTCATGGTCGTCCTGGCGGTACGCAGGTCTGAAGGAAGAGAGCAATCCACAGTCTCGTCTTGAGTACACGGCGGGTTCGATTCAAGACATCTCGACGGTAACGATCCGCTGAACAAGACGTAAGAGGAGGGGGTCATGACAAAAAGACTCTATCGTAGGAGAGAGGAGAGGATGGTATAGGGTATCTGCAGTGGCTTGGCGAAGTAATTTGGATCGATCTTACCATCGTCAGGCTCATTCTTTGGCCGTGGATACCTGCCCCGGTTTGCTGACGTAGTCCAAGCAATCAAAGCAGTAAGGAGGTGCTATTATGACGGAAACTTCAACCGAGTACCCAGCGAGCCTGTCCATTGATTACCCGGATAGAGATCTGAGCAAGCTAACCACGTTCTTTAGGCCCTTCGCGGCAATTCCCATCTGGATCGTCTTGGGCTTTCTTATCGGTGCTACATTCGCCTGGGAGGAGGCTCCCTGGAGGTTCCAGGGCTATATCCTGGGTGGATTTATCTTTCTACCGACAGTGCTAATGATCCTGTTCCGGCAAAAGTACCCCAGGTGGTGGTTTGACTGGAATCTAGCAATAGCCAGGTTTCTTACTCGCTTTGCCGCCTATATTGCGCTATTGAGGGATGAATATCCTTCAACTGACGAAGAGCAGGCAGTTCACCTTGACATCCCCTATCCAGATGCCAAGGAGGGACTTAATCGCTGGTTGCCACTGGTCAAATGGTTCTTGGCAATTCCCCACTATATCGTTCTCTGGTTCCTCGGCATCGCTGCTCTGGTAGTGGTAATAGTTGCCTGGTTTGCTATTTTGCTTACCGCCCGCTACCCGAAAGATCTATTTGACTTCGTGGTTGGTGTTCTTCGATGGTATTTGAGGGTGCTGGCATACGCTTTCTTGTTGACCACTGACCACTATCCGCCATTCAGGCTTAGCGACTGACTTCGCTAGTCCACTTCTAGACGTTGGAGGGGGTGAACGCGAACACTCCTGTGGTACCTGGCGAAGAGTTCGCTTGGTGGATAATGGGTGCTGCGGTTGGGGAGGGGTCCGGTTGATTCTGGCAGTCAGTGTGTCTGCTTATCGGCTTCGGGTCGGTAGGAAATCAACGCACTAGGGAACCGCTCAAGGCGACAAGTAGCGCAATTCACTGAGACGCAAAACAAGAGGGTTGCTAGAACAACCGATACCCCAAATCCCTCTTGGTTCATAGTCTACGGGCAACTTTGGCCCATTCTATGCCTTTAGGAGGCCACGTTTGCTGCGGGGCGAGGGCAATCAAACACGAAAGGGCAAGAGCCCATTATTATCCGAGGTCGAGCAGAGCGGAGTATGTATATCGAATGAAATCTACCTAAGCGACCCCGAGGGGATTTGAACCCCTGATCTCCACCGTGACAGGGTGGCATGTTAG
>CAYWDP010000004.1:16588-34225 GCA_964457045.1 uncultured Dehalococcoidia bacterium | reverse complement strand
CAACCTATATCGAGAATTCGAGGCTTGTCCATTTGGGGAAGCATCCGAAATGCCTTTCTCGTATATTTAAGCAGACGTTTTCTTATCTTGTCCTTTCGCACTTGGAATCGCTCATCTCCGGTCATCGGCGATCACTCTCCTCAACACCTTATGACTACAGTAACCCTTTCAATGAAGCTTTGCTTAACTGACTAATCATTATCTTCTCTATGGGATTTGGAAGCATAGGCAGCAGCAAGCTCCAAACGATCGAAGTACAGGCGAAGGTTCTTGACCTTGTATGCGTCATCATATACCAGCACCTCTGTCTGCTTCACCTGTATTTCCTTACCTTCTTTGATTTTCGCCCTGACAATGAATTCTTCGAAGAATGTGTTTCCATCTACCATTATCGTAATCGGGACTAGCACTATCTCCTTAAGATACTGGTACATCCAGGCGACTGCTTTCCGCAGGCCCTCTTTCCCGGAAAGTCTGATGCCGGGTAACTCAATTTCGCAATTGTCAGAGAAATACGACATGATCTCTTAATTGTTTCGGCTTTCAATAGCATCGTCAAGCCTCTTGGCAAGTTTACGGATATGATCAGCACTCAGCTGTTGTTCCATGATAGCACCTCGTTGTCCACATTTCGCGCCGCTCTACCTGTGTTTTTGGCGCCTCAGTACCCTGACAATCCCCAAGATAAGGTTCATTCTCGGCACTCTTTTCATGTACGCTACGTAATCGTTACCAAACTTCTGAATGTTGGATTGTTCTTCTTGCGTCATGCTCAAGTAGAAGAACACTATCGTCGGAATGCCGAAAATCGGGCTTAGCCAGTGTTGGGCAATGAGAATCAATGCCAGGATAAGGCATATGAAACTTAGGTACATGGGGTGTCGAACAGTGGCGTAGATTCGGCTGTCGACAACCACGGTAGTCTGAAGCCAGCTTGCTCCCTCTCGCGCTCTGCCCTTGGTTTGAAAAGCAGCGCGTGACATCATTCCTAGGATGAGACTGGCTGCCAGAGTTGCCCAACCCATGTATAGTAACACGTCTAGATTAGCCCAGTTGTAAAACAGAAAGCACAATACTACTTGACCAACGAACAGGATACCCAGGAACGAATACAAGAAAGTATCTTTCCACGTCAGTTTCCATTGCCCTCCTTTAGCCGCTTCCCCTTGTAGCTGTTTACTATCCTTTTCACTCATCAGGATTAACTCCCATTCCGTCGTACCTTCGTTGTCTACGTCGCAGTAGCCATATTACGCCAAAAAAGATATTCATTCTTGGCACCTTCTTCATATAGGCTACGTAGTCCTTACCGAATTTCTCGATTAAGCGTTTGTCTTCCTCAATGGTACTCAGGTAAATAAGCGTGGCACCTATCACCCCCAACACAGCGAAGAGCCAGTGCGGGTACCATAACAATGTGGTGACAAATATCGCATAAATTCCACCAGTGTATTGAGGATGTCTGACTACAGCGTAAATCCCTGTATCAACCAGACGAGTGGTGTTTACAAAGGATTTTCCTCTGGGAACATCACCTTTGCACGGGAACACGATGACCGGTGCCATCACTAACACCATGCCGAAGGCCCAGACTACCCAACCGAGAATAAACAACGGCAGGCGGAAGCTCGTTTCAATAACGCCTGTCAACACCAGAGGATTAGCAGGAAAACAGACTATGCATAAGATAGTGAAAGCACTAACCGAGAGGACTTCCTTCTTGCTAAACCGGTTCATTGCTGGCCAACCCCTCTTATCATACCATACGATTTCATTCATACCTGCGGCAGTGCTACCATGATATGGCCCTCATTTCTTCCTTGTGCCTAACGCCATGCCTCTTCAAATGCCCTGACTCAGTGTAGGTTAATGAAACCGAGCAATGTTGGCTCGCCTTCACATTTGGCCCAGGTTGAAGCAACTTGATGGCCTTTACTTCAAGCGGGGCTTTTTGAAAGAGCTTCTGCCAGAATGGAATGTATCCAAAACTATTGGTAAGGCCGTTCCCTTACTTGGCGGGAGATAAATTGCTATAATATTAGATGCTTGGTGAGTAAGTTGGATTGATGCCATTGCCTCCGCAGACGATGCGCAAGGAGGTCATGCCATGAGCCAAATCTATGAGTCGACGCAACACGAGATATTATTGGGAATAGGTTTACCATGGCGACAATAGTTGCGGCGTTCGTGGCTTCTTACAGGATTAGCTGCGTCCTTAGAATGCGCTTAGGGACCTAGAAGTTTATGCAGAATCGGCCAGTTTACCCTATAGGTGTAGTCTCAGAGCTACTTAACCTACATCCCGAGACAATTCGGGTATGGGAAAGATACGGTGTAATTCAACCGCTGAGGAGGAGCGGCAAGCGATTCTATTCTGAGAACGACCTAAAACGATTGCGATTTATTCAAAGGCTGATAGCGGAAGCGCTCAATCTACCAGCAATACGCCACTATCTCCGGCTTTACCCCTGCTGGCAACTGGGCGATTGTCCTGCCTGTATGCATGCTTCTAAGCTTGCTGTGTGCGGAAAACCATGCTGGAAACAGGAGGCCGTATACTGTCAAGTATCTGGTAACGAGGACACATGCTCCAATTGTGAATTCCGCAGAGAACGAAATTAGGATGAGGCAACAACAAACTCAGACACTTGAATCCTGCAATTCAGGCCTGCACAAGGAAAAATTCTGTGTTTTCAGACACTGACCATATTGTCCCTTCATGATTTCTGTATCATGCAGCCGAAGAGACATATGTTTCAATCTCTCATTGTACAGCCAATTGGCTACCTATACGTAGCCCACTAATCTGTCTACCTTAGCCAAGAACTGAGGCCTTCCTTCTCATCTTGCCTTGACCCTTTCTACCACACGAAGCGCGAGTCGCTACCGTGACTTCAAAGAAGGGATTGAAGTGACCTTACACCGACTATTGACATGCGGACACTCACTGAGTTATGATGGCATTCGACCAGTACGCACTCAGATCTTGCGTGGAAGGAGGTAATGCTATGCTAAACCAGAAGTCGCTTCTCGGCGTGCCAGTGGCAGAGGGGCTGACTCGTTTCACTTACACAGCCTGATAGATCTAACAGAAAGGAGGGCATGATGAAAGTAATACAGCGAGGTATTATGAAAGTTGTCCCTGGCAAGATGGCAGAGGCGATGGAGCTTATGGAAAAGCACATGGCTGTCGCGACTCGCTTGGGTTGTCCTCCCATGAAAAGCTACCGCTGCCTCAGTGGCGGAGGCGAGTTTTTCCATACCATTGTTAGTGAGGCTGAGTGGGATAGCTTCGCCGCAATGGAAGCCTACTTTGAGAAGATGTTCGCAGATCCAGAGATGCAGGCGCTCATACCCAAGTGGGAGACAATCCTTGAGAGTCACGAAATCGAATTTTACACACCGATGCCATAAGAGCAAGGCTAAGGAGGGGGGTGGTCGAAGAGATAGTCGATCCAGCAGGCACCTTCTACCGTTTGGGCTGGCGGATTCGATGTTGAAGAGAACGCGAATCTAAGGAGGACTTAATGAAGAGAATAACTATCGACCCTATAACAAGGCTGGAAGGACACGGCAGAATCGAGATCTTCCTTGACGACGCCGGTGAGGTAGCTAATGCCTACTTACAGATCCCTGAGCTGAGGGGCTTTGAAAAATTCTGCGAGGGGCGGCTTGTTGAAGATATGCCCCAGATTACTGAGCGCATTTGTGGCGTGTGTCCTGAGGCTCACCACATGGCGTCGGTGAAAGCTGTGGATGATGTTTTCCATGTTGACCCGCCACCGACGGCTAAGAAGCTGCGTGAGCTTCTATACAGTGCCTTCTACGTTGCTGATCATACCACCCATTTTTACATCCTCGGTGGGCCTGATTTTGTCATGGGTCCTGACACTGACCCGGCGGTACGCAATGTTCTGGGAGTCATTGCCAAGGTACCTGAGGTAGGGAGAGAAGTAATCAAGGCCAGGGAGTTGGGTCACGAGATCATCGAGATAGTAGGAGGAAGGAAGGTTCATCCCTGTACGGCCCTGCCCGGTGGCATGAGTCATGGCCTTACCGAAGAGCAGAGGCAGCACATTGAGGAAATGGCTAGATCACTAGTGGAATTTGCTAAGCTCACCATCAAGGTAGTTGACGATGTGGTTCTGGCTAACAAGGATTATGTAGACCTTATCCTGAATGATAGCTACATCCATCGTACCTACTACATGGGTTTGGTGGATGAGAATAACAAGGTCAACTTTTATGATGGCAAGGTGCGCGTAGTTGATCCTGAGGGTAAGGAGTTTGCCAAATACGCCCCCAGAGAGTACCTGGAGCATGTTGCCGAGCACGTGGAACCCTGGACCTATCTCAAGTTCCCGTATCTGAAGAAAGTTGGCTGGAAGGGTTTTACCGACGGGTCCCAAAGCGGCGTGTATCGGGCAACACCTCTATCACGACTCAATGCTGCCGATGGCATGGCTACCCCTCTGGCTCAGGCAGAATACGAGCGTATGTATTCCACCCTCGGTGGCAAGCCAGTACACGCCACTCTCGCTACCCATTGGGCCCGTGTCATCGAACTTCTGTATGCCGCGGAGCGCCTTCTGGAGTTGAGCCTTGACCCGGAGATCACCGGCCCCAACTATCGCACCATCCCCACTGCCACCCCAGACGAAGGAGTGGGCATAGTAGAGGCACCCCGCGGCACCCTTACCCACCACTACATCACTGATGAGCATGGTGTAGTACAGAAGGTCAACCTTATTGTAGGTACCACCAACAACAATGCCGCTATCTCCATGTCTATTAAGAAGGCAGCCCAGGGCTTAATCAAAGGTGGAAAGGAGATCAGCGAAGGGCTGCTAAATAAGATCGAGATGGCGTTTCGGGCCTATGACCCGTGCATGGCTTGTGCTACCCATACCCTGCTCGGTCACATGCCGCTGGAGGTAGTGATCTACGATAGCAAGGGAGAGGTGGTCGAAAGGCTGAGCCAGCACCTGCACTCAGGGCCACCGGGGATAAGAGTGGCCGTAGTGCCATAAGAGGAAGGGAGAACGAAGACACTAATCTTGGGGCTGGGGAACCCGACTCTCAGCGATGACGCTGTGGGCCTTCGTGTTGTTGCAGAACTCAGAAACAGGCTTGACCGACAAGAGCTGGCAGTTACGGAGATCAGCATGGCCGGTCTGAATTTAGAGGATTTGCTGGCTGGCTATGGCATAATCAACGAAGACCAGACGTTTTAGAGAAATGACTGGAGGGAGGTAAAAAATGGCAAAAGTAAAGGCAAAGAAAAAGAAAGAGGTTGACGAGGCTATACGGGCAGATGATGCGTGGGAGCCAGTTGGTCAAACGCCGATGCCGGAAATCCCTGATCTCAGAAACTGGGATATGAGGCTCCTCAAAACCTATAAGCCCTGGTATGCCCCCTTCTGTGATCTTTGTTGTTTTTGCACCTATGGCAAGTGCGACCTCACTGCGGGGAGGAGAGGAGCCTGCGGAATCGATATAGCAGGCCAGCAGGGAAGGATTGTTCTCCTCGCCTGCTGCATGGGACTTTCGGCTCATGGTGGTCATGCCCGGCATATTATCGATTACTTGATTGAAAAGTACGGGGAAGATTATGAAATCGACCTCGGAGATAACGTTGCCGTTGAGGCACCGAACATCAGAACCGTCCTGGGATTGAAACCTGAAACCCTGGCAGACTTGAGAACGGCTGTAGAGTATGTGGAGCGGGAACTCATTCACCTTATCTCATCACTCCACACCGGACAGGAGGGCAGTAGTCTGGACTATGAATCGAAAGCCCTCCATGCCAGTATGCTCGACCACGTGGCTATGGAAGCTGCCGACGTCGCTCAGATTGTCGGCTTCGAATTTCCTACCTCCGTTGCCGATACCCCACTGGTGGATGCGGGATGGGGAGCAATGGATAGGAGCAAACCTATAATTCTAGTTGTTGGTCACAACCCAGCCTCTTCGACCAACATCATCGATTATCTGAGAAAGAACGACATCTACGATAAGGTCGAGGTGGGCGGGATATGCTGCACTGCTCTGGAGACAACCAGGTATTCCGATAGAGCAAAGGTGATAGGTCCCCTTTCAAGGCAGCTCTTCTTTGTGAGAACGGGCATTGCTGATGTGGTCATGACCGATGAGCAATGCATCAGGACTGACATAGCGGAGGAGGCAGAGAAGGTCGGCTCAGCACTGATTGCTACCTCAGATAAAGCCTGCTACGGACTTGAGGATGCGTCTGAGAGGGATACTGACGAGATAGTAAAGGAGATGGTGGAGGAAGGAAAGCAATTCCTCATCTTAGATCATGAGAAAGCAGGAGAGGTGGCGGTAAAGGTTGCTATGCAGCTTGCCCCTAAAAGGAAGAAGGAGCTTATAAGTGAAAAAGAGGCTCAGGAACTTGCCAAAGCCTGCCGCGAATGCGAGATGTGCGAGCGGGTTTGCCCTAATCTGTTCTCCATTGGCCACGGGATAAGACAGGTTGCTGAAGGGAATTTTGAACCGCTAAGGGAAATCTTCAACCAGTGCATTGGCTGTGGCAAGTGCGAGGAGGAGTGTCCTCGCGATGTTCCCGTCTTTAAGATAATGCAGGTGGCAGCAAGCAAAGATACCTATAAGGTAAGAGCCGGACGTGGCCCCGTTATGGACACAGAAATAAGGAACGTCGGGGCACCCATAGTGCTGGGCACCATCCCTGGGGTGGTCGCCTTTGTAGGCTGCTCCAATTACCCTGATATCGATGATGTGGCCGAGATGGCGGAGGAATTCGCCAAGAGGAAGTACATTGTGGTTCTCACTGGCTGTGCTGCCATGGTTGCCGGGATGAAGAAGGATGCCGATGGGCTAACAATCTATGAGAAGCATCCTCCTGACTTTGATGCCGGTGGGGTAGTAAACATTGGCTCCTGCGTGTCCAATGCCCATATAACTGGGGCAGCGATAAAGATAGCCAATATATTCGCTACTCTCCCCCTGAGGGCTAATTATGAGGTTATTGCTGATTATATCCTCAACCGCGTAGGGGCTGTTGGAGTAGCTTGGGGGGCGATGTCCCAAAAGGCGGCGAGTATTGCCACTGGGTGTAACCGCTTGGGGATTCCGGTAATAGCGGGGCCTCATTCTTCCAAATACAGAAGGCTTTACCTTTCACGGAAAGAAGAAGATGACTGGACAGTGATGGATGGAAGGAAGCAAGAGCTGGTGGATACCGAGGAGCCATCTCCGGAGCACCTCATCTATGTGACGGAGTCGAAGGAGAAAGCCATGATAATGATCGCCAAGCTCTGCATCAGGAAAAATGACACCCCGCAAGGGCGGGGGGTGAAGCTAAATCATTATGTCTCCCTGTACAAGAAATATATGGGGGGTGGGCTACCCGAAGACCTTCATCTCTATGTTAGAAGCGATAGAGACCTTCCGATTGTCTATAAGAGGGAAGCTCTCGCATACTTGAAGGAGATTGGCTGGAAGCCAAAGCCTACTTTGAGTCTTCCCACGTTAATCGGCACCTATCCTAGCAAGGTGCCTCTAGAGGCTGTTATCCATTAACTGGGGAGTTAACCCACTAGGGCTCCATTGCAACGTCCCTATTGTACCACGTCTGAGCTTGCATGTCAGGGCGAATAATGAGAAGGAGGGACAATCTATGAAATTGAATCGCCGAGATTTCTTGAAGGCATCTGCAGCTACCGCAGGCGGTTTCGGGTTACTTGGACTCGTGGGGCAAGGTAGAGCTGTTGCTTCCCCAAAGTACATTTCTCTGAGAAAGAGGATTGGAGAGACCACCACCATCTGCCCCTACTGTGGGGTGGGCTGCAGTGCCATCATGGCAGTGGAAGACGGGAGAATCATAAACCTTGAGGGCGACCCTGATTCTCCCATTAATGAGGGTTCTCTCTGTCCCAAGGGTGTCTCATTATACCAAGTCGCTAACAATGAAGACCGCCTGACCAGAGCTAAACACCGCGCCGCAGGGGCTGTAACTTGGACAGATATAAGTTGGGATGAGGCCATAACAGCGATTGCCACTAAGGTTAAGGAGACAAGGGACAGCAATTTTCAAGAGAAAGACGATATCGGCAATACTGTCAATCGCACCCTGGGTATCGCCTCGCTGTGTAGCGTATTCCCCAATAGCGAAGAGGCATATCTCATGGGCAAGATGCTGCGTGCCCTGGGACTGGTCTACATTGAGAATGAAGCTCGAATATGTGTCTCGAGCGCAGTGGCTGCTGACATAGAAACAGTCGGTAGAGGCCCGATGTCGAATCATTGGATAGACTTGGCAAATAGCAATTGCATCATGATCATCGGCGGTAACATGGCTGAGTCGTTCCCGGTTGCCTTTAAGTGGGTTACCCGGGCCAGGGAGAACGGAGCCACCATCATCCACGTCGATCCACGGTTCACCCGTACCTCAGCGAAGGCTGACCTGTATGCCAGAGTGAGACCCGGCACTGATCTTGCCTTTATCGGTGGCATCATAAGGTATGTCATTGACGACATGGGAGCAAACCCAGGCAATTACAATATGGAGTACGTACGGGAATACACTAACGCCTCCTATCTTGTCAACCCTGCATTCACCGGTCCAGCTGACACGCTGGACGGGTTGTTCTCAGGATGGGATGGCAGCAAATATGACAAGGCAACCTGGTCTTATCAGCAGGACGAGACTCAGCCTGACAATATAAAGAAGGACCCCACGCTGGCCGACGATAACTGCGTCTTCCAGCTTCTGAAGAAGCACTTCGCACGCTACACTGACGACAAAGTAGTCGAAATTACCGGCACGGATAGGGACACCTTCCGACGAATTTGTGAGACCTATGCCGCTACCGGGAAAAGAGACATGGCAGGAGCCTTCGTGTTCTCCTCAAGTGCCTGTCAGCGCAGTATAGGAACCCAGACGGTTCGGGCCTTCGGCATATTACAACTCCTCCTGGGTAATATGGGAGTGGCTGGTGGTGGGCTGAACGGCATCACCGGTGCAGCGAACGGTCTGGGCTGTACCCTACAAGGTCTGGTCAACCACTGGGGTCCTGGGGGAGGGAGTGTCCGAATGCCCAACAGTGCCGAACAGACCTTTGCCGCCTATGGTGGAGACAAGGCTCGGCTCGCCAGCATCCTCAAAGCCTGGTACGCTGACACAGACCACAATATCAGCTTCAGCTATTTACCTAAGAGAGAGGGTGACTATTCCTGGCAAGCCCTGTTCAAGGCAATAGATGATGAGGCGATAAAAGGGCTGATCTGCTGGGGAATCAATCCAGCCGTGAGCGGGCCAAACAGCACAGCGGCACGCCAGGCCCTGAGAAAGCTGCACTGGCTGGCGGTGATCGACCTTTGGGAAACAGAGACCGCTGCGGTGTGGCAGTTGGGGGACAACTGCCACACCGAGGTCTTTCTCCTACCAGCGGCACACTCGCTGGAGAAAGAGGGAAGCGTCTGCAACAGCAGCCGCTGGAATCAGTGGCGCTACAAGGGAGCTGACTCTCCTGGCGAAGCTGGGAGCGACCTGTGGATAATAAACAAGCTGATGTCGAAGATCAAAGAGCTCTATGCAGGAGAGACTGACAAGAACGCTGGGGCTATCATCAACCTAACTTGGGAATACGGCGATCCTCCGGACGTGCACCAAGTAGCCAAGGAGATGAATGGTTACGACCTGACAAGTGGGAAGCTACTATCAAGTCCTGCTAGCCTCGAGAGTGACGGCACCACCAGTTGTGGCAACTGGCTGTGGTGCGGGATGTACACAGAAGAAGGCAACATGGCACAGAGGCGGAGGACCACCGATCCATCAGGCATTGGACTCTTTCCCAAGTGGGGGTGGTCCTGGCCAACGAACCGGCGTATCATGTACAACCGCGCCTCGGTCGATCTCGAGGGCAAACCGTGGGACAGCCGTCGTGTTGTCATCTCTTGGGACGGCGCCAGTTGGGTGGGGGATGTTCCCGATGGTGCCTGGCCACCCGTAAATAGTAGCGGCAAACACCCCTTTATCATGAAGCCCGAGGGGCGGGGGCACCTCTTCGGCCCCGGTAGATCTGACGGTCCCTTCCCCGAACACTACGAGCCCTGGGAGAGCTTGGTGCCGAATCCTATGTCACCGCAGCAGAACAACCCTGCTATTGCCAGTTGGGAAACTGGGGACAAGGGTAGTCCTGAAAGGGGCTATAACATTGTGGCTACTACCCACCGCTTGGTGGAACATTTGCATACTGGAGCGATAACCAGGCGCTTGCCATGGCTGGTGGAGTTGATGCCCGAGATGTTTGTTGAAATGAGCCAAGAATTGGCGACTGTGAAGGGTATTGCCAGTGGGGACACGGTCCTTGTTGAATCGGCCCGTGGTGCCAGAGTGAAAGGGAAGGCAGTGGTCACCGCCCGCCTCAAGCCTTTCGAAGTGAATGGTACCACTGTCCACCACGTCAACTTGCCGTGGAATTGGGGCTATATGGGATTGTCCAAAGGAGACAGCGCCAATCTGCTAACTGCCCGCGTAGGCGACCCAAACAGTGGCATACCTGAGTTCAGGGCATTCTTATGTAAGATACAGAAAGCGTAAGCGAGGCACAGAAGGGCGAGAGAAAGGCTTATGCCTGCAGTCACCTCGGTGTATGGCTGCCGTTATTGCTCTTGGCTCCACAGCAGGGAGGCCCTAAAGAGTGGCATTCGAGAAGAGGAGGTCGCCAGGCTTGTCAACGGTATTTTGCACAACTGCCCAGAGAGTGAGACTACCGCGGTTGCCTTCTGGAGAAGGGTACACGTCGGGGATAAGGAACATTAGTTTACCGCCTCAGCCTTTCGATCCTTGCCAGCAGGTCGTCTACCTGGCACTTCAGGCTGGAGACGGTGTCCTTTAGCTCCTCCCGGGAGACTGGGACAACCTCTACAATTGCCCCTTGGGGACATAGGTCTAGGCACAGGCCACAGGAGTTGCACCTGCTTTGATCTATCTCCGCTTGGCCCCAGAGAAGTGAGATCGCCCCGCGTGGACAGCTCTGGGCACATATACCGCAACCCAAGCAGAGGCCATTTCTCACCTGCAACATGTCTCTACCCTGGAATCCAGATTTTACTACCCACTCCGCATTCAACGTAATCCGGTCCGAAATGTTCTTGGAACAGCCTTCGCGCCCGCTCTCCGCTGCAGTGACACGGCGCAACCCTTTGCACCCCTAGCTCTATGAAATCTTGTATGATGACTTCTATCGTGGAGACAGAGGCACCACCCAGGTGAAAACCGCCCAGAATGAGATACACCTTATCCTGGCAAATTTCCTTTGCCTTACGGACTATGTTGACCACGCTCGGATGGGCACAGCCAGCTATCACCACCGATCCCTGTGAAGTCTTTAGCACAAGCGACTGCTCCTTTATGCCCCCATCAAGTTCACCCGTGGTGAATGCCCCGTCAAAGAGCTCCCTTGCCTCACCGACTTCTTCAAGCTTTGCTCCGGAGAGTCTAACCTCGTCTTTCAGCCTCTTTGGGAAAGACGTGGGCATGCACACTGTTACATCACTGTGGCACTCCAGAAAGCTGGCAAGCCCACCCACGTGGTCGCCATGTATATGTGACAGGATCACTAAGTCAATTTTCTTTAGGTCTATGCCCAACTTTTCCATGTTGCTCAGGAGAACCGCCCCATCGCCACCGCTATCGAACAGGATGACCCTTTCGGTGAGCTTGATGACACAACAGAAACCCCAGGCAGCACTGAGCCTATCGTCGTAAGGGTTATTGTCATAGGTGATAGTAATCTGTGCCCAAGACTTCGTCATCTCGTCTGCTGCTTTTTGACCGATTTCTGTCTCCGTGGTCGCGCAACCTGGCAGAATACCAAGCAAAATAACGGCTGTGGCGAGCAGAACCAAAACTTTCATCAAAGGGACACCTTTCGCGCCAAGTTGCTTGCCAGACTCCCGTCCACGAACCCATCAGTCTCGGCCAATGTGCCTGGCTAGCTGGGACTCCAGTGCTCCCCTTGGCATGGCTCCCACAATCTGATCTACGAGCTGGCCATCCCTGAACACATGCAGTGTGGGGATGGACGTAATGCGGTACCTCATAGCCAGCGATGGATCTCCATCTACATCGAGCTTGCCAAAGGTGACCTTCCCCTTGTAATCCCTTGCCATTCCCTCAATCACAGGAGCCACCATCCTGCAAGGAGCGCACCAAGCCGCCCAGCAATCGACTACAAGCAAGGGGTGCATACGCAGGGCCTGGTCGAAGTTATCGCTGCTCAGTTCAATGACCAGATCAGCTTCCTCTCTAGCCTTCTCTTGCTCTCCAGCTTCCTCTTCCTCGACAAAACGCACGGATAACTGACCATCCTCCAGGACTTCGAATCTTATTCGAAGCTTCGTGCTTCTGAAGGATTCGTTCAGTCTCTCCCTAGCCTCTGCCAGCAGAAACTGTTTGCCTTGCCTCTCGTATTCCTTTAACCGTTCAAACAGGCCCTCAGAGTCGAGGCCGCCCTTGAAAAACTCCGCGAGGACAGAGTTCAAATTGTCCAGCTCCTTCATCCTCGCCTTTTCTTCAGGAGTTAGCTCCCCAGTCGCTGCCAGCTTCTCTCTCATCAGCGGGGGAAGCCTGTCTTCCCACGCTCCCATTATTCACCCCTTTACTTGCTCATACTCAAATGTCGTCACGCAGATTGTGCCCTTTTCCTTGTGGGCCCTCATCAGCTCACAGTGCCTCAGTATGGCAAACTGGGTTTCCATCTCGTGCTGCGGCAGCTCGAAATTCTCCATGATCTCTTCCCTAGTCACCTTGCCCCGTCTCTTGATGAACTCGTGAATCGCCTTCTGCAACGCGCTCAAGTCCTCCGTTCCCTTGAGCCCAAGGGTCTCTCGGACACATGTCGCTGCACGGACTGCCCAGGGGGCGCAGGCTTTGACTTGGTGAACTCCCTCCAGATAGCAATCTTCGCAGAGCGTCTCGCCTCGATGAACATATGTCTGGTCCTCAGGCACTTCCTGGTTGCATCCAGAACACCTCATGGCGACCCCCAAACCCTTTCAGGTTCGAACGCCACCGAGTTTCTGCCGTCCCGGCAGTCTTCTCATATAGAATTTGTGCCCCTCATACGTCAGCTCTACAAGGGTGCCGTCTCGTGTTAGCTTTTCGACGACTTCCCAGCCTGCGCCGGCTTTGCTCAACAATTGAGCGACGGCCTCCTTCCTCATCGGGTGAACCGAGGTGATGGCAAGCAAGTCCTCTGTCACATTGCCGCTGAAGGCAAAGGCATCCCCCTCGTAGCTGATCAAACACTCTATACTGTCGACCCTCTTATTGAGGACTTGATGTGCCTCAGTAAGAACTTGCTCAGTGGCCGCCTTTACCGACCTTACAGCAGGCGGCCTTGTCGGAACAGCCAGATACGCCCTGTCCGGCTTGAGCTCTGCCAGGAAATCGCTTATTCTCTCTATCTCCTCAGTGCTATCGTTGATACCCTGGATGAGCATCGTTTCCGTAGCTAGCTCACCGCTGAAATCACCGGCGAACTCGAGCATTCCTGCCAGGACTGCCTCAAGCCTCAAAGACCTGTGCGGCCTGTTGACTCGGTGCCATGTTTCCTCACTCACCGCGTCCACCTTTAATGACACCCAGTCCGCTTGCTGCAAGTCGCTCCTGACGTCCTCACGCCATATGAGGGAAGCATTCGTGATCACCGCAATTTTGACACCCAACGGCTTCAAGAGCTCGATCTCCCTGCCCAGGTCGGCATCCAGAGCGGGCTCGCCATCGGGCACGAAGGTGAGGTAGTCTATCGGCTCCTCCTTCCGTTTGACCTGCTCAACCTTGTCTCTCACGGTTCGGGCCAATTGCTCTACATCGCAAAAAGTCTGCCGTTCGACCTGCATCTTGGTAGTCCTGCCCAGCTGACAGTAAGGGCAAGAGTAGGAGCATGTCTTCGGCGGGATGTTGTTTATCCCTAGACTCTGCCCCAACCGCCTCGAAGGAACCGGCCCGCAAACGATCGAATTCATAGAACTGATCCCTCAATAGGCCTACGGTGGGAAGCGCCGACAGCGTCGGCCAAAGCCTCGACGACAGCCCCGCGGCTTTTGCCTCCACATACTATCGAGGTGGGTGTCCAATGCAGCAAGCTCCCGCAGCAGTTCCTCCAGGATATCACTGCTGGAACTTCCTCTGAGGATGTCCTCAACCATAAATACCCTCCGCCGCTGCTCCAGCCGACTCATCAAGTAGTCATATTGTCGCCGCTTGGCTTCATCGCTGAGCACTTCGTAGGCCTCGTTTATCTCCTTGAACTTCTCCTCGGCTTGCTTTGGGTCCCCTGGGTTGTGATCTGGGTGATAGCGCAAGGCTAGCCTGCGGAATGCTCTCTTGATCTCCTCCTGAGTGGCATCGCTATCGACGCCAAGCACCTGATAGTAGTCCTTGAAGCTCATGCTTGTCTCCCTGCGGGGGGTTCGCCCGCCATCACTATGGCCAAGCCAGCATCATGAGAAAAGCCCTGCGGTGGAGTTTCCATCTCCTCCATGCCCGATTATTGCTACATTGGTGGAAGCCCGCATAGGTCAGAGCTACAGGTAGGACAGCTATCCTCCGAGGAACTCCCGGCTGCGCCTGAACTCGTGCTAAAGAAGGAAGACACAAGCTTCCGCGGATTAGGAGCCTGGCACTTGGGGCAATTCAAGCGGGAGCCATCCTGCCCAAAAGACTGGCGAGCCTCGAATTTCTCGCCGCACTGCATGCACTGGTACTCGTAGATAGGCATCTGTTTGACCTCCCTCCTTTCTGTTCTGTTTGGCTCGGCCCAGCGGCTGGGCTTGCCGCTTATTGCTTCAGGGCAGACCTTTCCAGCTCTCCCACTCTATAGCTAGGAAAGCCTGTTGCTCTTTCTGGTTCATCTCCGTTATCTTAACCTCGGCTTCTGCGCCTAAGCCCGTCACCGCCTCGCACAGGCTATTCACAAGGTCATCCTTCACAGAGGCAGGGATACCCAGAATGGGAAGTGCCAGGGTGAGTGTAACCTTGCCATGCTCCAGAGTAATATCTTTCACCATTCCCAGCTCTACCAGGGCACGATTGATGGCCGGACGCCTCACTTGCCCTACTGCCCGATGCACCTCTTCTTCAGAAACACTCTTAGTCGCTGCAAGGACCCTCCTTTCCCTTTGCATCTTGACCCTAGCCTTTCCTCAGGATTGCTCCGGCGGCGTAGACTGGATTGCACCCTCGGCTTCTGCGTCCCACCTGGCTATCTGCCTCTCTCCTGCCAGCTGCCTCAAGGCGACGGCTAGTTTATCCCTCGCCATTCTCCCCATATTACCAATATCTTCTGAAGACACATGATGGAAGGCCGCTGTGCCATGCACTAGCGTGCGATAGGCGCTTTCAAGGTTACCCATTACACCACGCCAGAAGATGACCAAGTCACTCCAAGACGCATGCAGGCATCTGGCTCTCATCTCTCTGGCTATAGACTCTATTTCTGCTTGGGTCATGCCTGTCCTCCTTTCTGGTGTAGACTAGTCTAGTCGCTTCGGTTCCCTTACCCAAATGCGATGCATTTTCTCGCCACTCTCCTCGTAACACCGGAAGCCTCTCGAATCTGTCTCTTCTACCTCTACGTCATCTTCCCCCATAGCTTCAGAAACTGGTTTAGCCAGTTTCTGAAGTGTGCCCCTCCACCAAAGTAGACTTTTCTCCACCTATTGCCCTCTTGGTCTACTCTTTCCCTAACCAGCTCCTCTTGGGCCATTCTCCCCTGCACTGTCTCTCCTTGAGCCACTTCTTTCACCTCGAACACTTTGCTTTGTTCGTGCCACAACCTGCTTCAGTCTGCACCATTCAAGTATGTGGCCCTGGCTCCAGAAAAACCTTGGAATTCATAAAGTCTATCTCCTGCACCTTTCCCTGGAGAGGCTTCACCTCCCCAAGCAGGGTCTCAAGCTCGACTATGTCGCCATTGATCCTGAGACGGGCAATGTCTTGCAGGATTGGCTGATCGCCTTTCATACCTTCATACGCCACAGCAAGACACATTTTTCACCTCCTGTGCCAAGGGCACCTGATTTCAAATGTAACTCGGCAACTCTACCGCTTTTCCTATTCTTGTTCAATGACAGATAGCATGGTGGTCAAAATCCTTCCAACCTCCTTCTTTGCTTCCTTACCTCGCAGGGGACGCCCTTCCAAGCAAGCCTGAAAAATCTCAGGGTCATAGGGGATAGAACCGATGACACCTATATTTCTCTTTCTTAGCTCTTCTTCCAACTTGGAGGCCACTTCGCCTGAGGTAACCTTGTTAAGGACAGCCCATATGTTATTTATCCCGATCCCAGCCGTCAGGCTGCCTACCTTCTCGGCAAGCTGCAAAGAGTCGAAAGAGGGTTCCACTACTACCAGCACGCTATCTATACTTGTCTCCACGCCTCTACCGAAGTGCTCCACACCTGCCTCCATGTCCACAATTGCTACCTCTTCTGGTTTAAGACTCAGCTTCTTTAAAAAATCACGGCTCAACACACCCATGGGGCAGGCACAGCCCTCCAATGATTGGAGTATCTTCCCTATGCCGACTAAGCTCACGCCATCCCTCTCAAGGATATATTCAGGGGGCAGGACATCGAGCCATATTTCTTCCTGAGCCAATATGCTCATTTGGGGCTCCGATTCTCCTGAAGAGAACCGGGATGCCATCTCCTTTTGTACCCTTTTCTTACCGCCTGCCAGTTCCATGAGTGGAACAGGTGGTCTATCGAAGCCAAGCATGCGGTAGAGCCCGGAGTTTGACTCATCAGAATCAACAACCAGTACCTTGTAGCCCCTTTCTCGCATCCCACTTGCTAGCAGGGTGACAAGGGCACTTTTCCCGCTGCCACCTTTTCCACAGACTGATATTTTCATATCTTCTTATCCGTTCACCTTGCTCTAGCCGCCGCGGCTTGAATGAGGGCATCGGCAAAAGCCCGCACTACTTCAGAGTCATAGCGCTCGATGTTGCCCTCATCGCAGAGCCGAGACAGCTCTGGATCAATGGGTATCTGCCCCAGCAGTGGAGCTTCAGCCGCCTTTGCCATCTCGTCAGCCCTGCTCTTCCCGAAGATCTCCAGTCTCTTCCCCGTTTCGGGTAGGATGAAGTAGCTCATATTCTCCACCACCCCCAGGATGGGGACATGCATTGTCTCTCGGGCCATCCTGACTGCCTTACGCACCACCATTGCCGCCAGCTCCTGAGGACTGAAGACGATGACCACGCCTGATAGGGGCAGCGACTGCATCACCGTGAGGGGAACATCAGCGGTGCCGGGCGGCAGGTCTACTACCAGAAAATCAAGCCTGCCCCAGAGGACATCCTCCCAAAACTGTGTGACGGCCTTGCCAATAAGAGGACCACGCCAGATGACCGCATCATCCTCATGAGGCAAAAGAAGGTTGATGGACATGATCTCGATGCCTGCCCGCGACATGACGGGCAGGATGCCAGTATCGCTCCCCATGGGGTGAGTGCTGATGCCGAACATCCTGGGAATGCTGGGGCCGGTGATGTCAGCATCCAGAATACCTATCTCATGGCCGCGGCGGGCGAGGGAAAGCCCAGCAAGGCCGGCTACCAGCGACTTGCCCACCCCGCCCTTGCC
>CAYWDP010000004.1:9385-16488 GCA_964457045.1 uncultured Dehalococcoidia bacterium | reverse complement strand
GTTAAGATTGCTTCAAGCACATCTTCTCTTCTCGCTCCCTTAGTGTAGCCTCTCCATTAGATTAGGGAGCCTCCCCGCTAGGTAGAGCTGAACCGCTTCATCGATGTTATCCACATTGGTAACAAAGGTCTCGATATTGTAGCTACGCATGCTTTCGTAGGCCCCCCAGCCCATGCCCCCAGCCAGAAGCACCTGGCAGTCGGCAATGCTCTCAGCCATACTGCGGTGCTTCGCCTGCGAGCCCGCATCGTAACCATGGCGTTCCCCCGGTGCCAGAGGTTGCTCTGCAGCCGCGAAAGTGTGATGGCCTGTCTTGGGTCGTGTTTCCCTCGCCACGATCTTGTTTTCCTCCACCGTGACCACAACGTAAAGCGGCGCCCTGCCAAAGTGCTGGCTGATATTGACCCCATCGTCTGAAATAGCAGCAATTTTCATCATCTCCTCCTCTCAGGTTGCTTGACTAGCTTTATCTGGTATCTAGGTTTTCCCTCCTCCAGATGAATTACCACCTTGACATCCTTCCCCTCGGCCAGATACTTTTCAGTCTCATCGCGCAGCCTCTGTAGCTCAGAAGATGTCAAAAAGGACACTATGGCTTGGTATGTTTCTTCCAGGCCCTTGTTTTCACCCTCCCCCTTCAAAAGCTCCCTGAGGCAATTGCCGTATTCTTGCTCAGCCAGGCATTTGATACACTTTCCCGGTATCTCCCTGGTTGAATATCTTGGCTCAAGCTCAATATCGCCCACTGGTCCTACCCCCTCTGACAGCCATCACCCTCGGAACAAGGCGGTACCTCGCAGCGCTCTGTACGACCACAGCAAGTGGTGCCAGGTGTAGCACTCTCAGTCCTTATCAAATAGGAGGCAGAGAAAATTCTCTCCAAATTCTCACTGCCACAACTGGGGCACTTGACAGGTTCACCACCAAGGCCACGCTGGAACACCTCTGATACTTTGCCACACTCCCCGCATTTGTAGTCATAGATTGGCATGGCTCCCTCCTTTACTCACCTAGGGATAATAAAATAGTTTGCCATAGTCTCTTCATCTGGCGGCTGACATTGTCTTGGGAGTATTCCACCACCGGTAATCCCCTGACTAATGCCTCAGTGACCACATTATCAAAAGGAATCCTGGATACTGCCTCTATCCCTAGCTCTTGGCAATTTCTTTCAATCTGAAGGGTATTTTCTTCATTGAGGTCATACTTATTGATGCATACCAAGGCAGGGACATCAAAGTGATGACAGACACCAACAATTCTATCAAGGTCATGCATACCTGATAAGGTAGGTTCGGTGACAATCAGCGCTAGGCTGACTCCAGATAGAGAGGAAATAACCGGGCAACCGATGCCAGGAGGTCCATCGCTGAGGATATAATTCAGTCCCTGTCTCTCAGCCATAAGCTTGGCATTTTGCCTGACCACGGTTACCAGCTTGCCTGAATTCTCCTGGGCTATCCCTAGCCTGGCATGAACTAGGGGTCCATAGCTGGTATCAGAGATGAACCAGCTCCCTGAGAGGTTCTCCTGCATGGTGATGGCCCCCTCAGGACAGACGTGGGAACAGAAGCCACATCCCTCGCAAGAAACAGGATCAACCTTAAAGTCCCTTATCGCCCCAAATCGGCAGACATCTTGGCAAAGTCCACACTGAGTACACTTCGCCTCATCAATCATGGCAGTCTGTCCACTCCAGAACTCCTTGCTCTCCTTAATTACAGGCTGGAGAAGTAGGTGAAGGTCAGCGGCATCCACATCACAGTCGACCATTACCTTGTCCTGAGCCAGCGCAGCAAAGGAGGCCACTATAGTGGTCTTGCCTGTCCCACCCTTACCACTGAGGACTACTATCTCCTTCATTGTTTTGCCCTCTGTGGCACTACCTGCTCAATGTCACGAAAAAGCTTGAGGAAAGTGTCCCGATATTGCGCAACACCTTCCACTAAAGGAATCCCCTGAGAATAGAGACGGGCGATCTCTATATCCAGCGGAATTTGGAGCAGGATGGGGATACTTTCCTCAAAGCAATAATCCTCTACTTTTTTATCGCCCACCCCAGCCCGATTAAGCACCACTCCACAGGGGACACCTAGCTCTCTGACCATCTCAACTGCCAAGGTCAGATCGTTCAGTCCAAAGGGGGTGGGCTCGGTCACCAAGAGGCAGAAGTCACTTCTCTTCACTGCTTCCACCACTGGGCAAGAGGTTCCTGGGGCAACATCGATGATAGTGGTTTTCCCTTGCTTGACATACTTCTTCACTTCCCTCACCACAGGTGGAGCCATGGCCTCGCCAACATTCAGCTTGCCATGGATGAAGTTAAGCCCCTTTGAGTTTCCTATCTCCACTACCCCTATCTCTCTGCCCACCTCTGTAATGGCATCTTCAGGGCAGAGGTAAGAGCAGGCGCCACAACCGTGGCATAGTTCAGAGAAAACCAGCACATGCTTTTTGATTACAGCAATGGCATTATAGGCGCAAACCTCAGCACACTGGCCACAGTAAGTGCACTTTTCTTCATCCACCTGCGGGACGGGGATAACGACCGGCTTGCTTTGGTTGATAACGGGCTTCAGAAAAATATGAGCGTCAGGCTCCTCCACATCGCAGTCCAGGAGCTGTACCCTATCTTCCCTGGCTAAAGACAAAGCCAAATTGGTGGCTACCAGGGTCTTCCCTGTACCCCCTTTGCCGCTGGCAACAGAGATAACCACCTATGCTCTCACCATACCTGCGCCGCAGTTAGGGCACTTTAAGTTATAACAAGGAGAACCTGCCTGATGAGGCACAGTAGTTCCACAGCTAGGGCAGACACAATTCCCGCCGGGACCTGCTCCAGCTCTTGTTCCCCTCATCCTACCGCCGCCTCTTCTTTCTCTACCCATGCCTCTTCCAGTTCCCGGGCCACTCCCCCAAGGGGGTCCTGTTCCATCTCCTCTTGGCATAGTAAAACCTCCTTTTCAGTATAGATCACTCCTTACTCGCCCTTCTTCTCCAATTCCTCAATACGACGCTGTATCTCGCTGAATTGCTGCCCCAGCATCTGAGCTTGGCTTTTAAGCGCCGCTATCTCTTGCTCTGGGCTCATAGGCTGAGGGGGAGGTGCCATGGGCATCATGCCCGGTCCCATGCCCATGCCCATTCCTCTGCCCATACCACGCCCCATACCTCTACCCATGCCCATGCCACCGCCCATCCCCATACCAGGACTCATTCCCGTGCCAAAGTGGGCACCCACGCTGGGCTGAGAGGTCGTCTGAAGCCGTCCTGCCTTATATCCCTCGATGGCCTGCTGCACCGTCCCAGCGACACCAGTAATCACCTGAACCCCGGATGCTGAAAGGGTTTGGTAGGCATTGGGACCACAGTTGCCGGTGAGCACTATTTGCACGCCCTTATTAGCAATCATCTGAGCAGTGGAAATACCTGCTCCACCTCCAGCCATAATATTAGGGTTCTCCAGGGCCTCAAACTGCATCGTCTCCGGGTCTACAATAATGAAGTACTGGCACCTGCCAAAGCGGGGGTCAACCTGAGCAGCTAAATCGGTTCCTGTGGCTGAAATGGCTATTCTCATACTTCACCTCCTCTATGGCCTATCTGAGGGCGGGCGCGGCAGACTCAAATACCCACCCTCAGCGGCGATCATCCGTTCCTGGCTTACTCACTTTCCAGGCTCTTGATTCTGGCCTCGATTTCATCGAGCTGCGCCTTTATGGCATTTGCCTCCTCCCTGAGGAAGCCAAGTTCCTCTTCCTGGCTCATCTGAGGAACATATGGCGCAGGACCATACACTCCTGGTGTAGCATAATAGGGTTCACCCCAGAATCCGCCATAGGGAGGATACATCACCCCTCCGGGCGCATAAGGAGGAGCCACGGGTGGCCCGAAATACCAGCACCGAGGGAGTCCTCCCCTCCCCCTACCGACATAAGGCCAGGGAGGAGAGCTGCCTCGAAAGCCGAAGCCACTTCCAAATCCAAAACCATATGCCATCGTCATCACCTCCTAACCAATCAATGTTTCTGCCCTGGTCCTTACCAGGGGTAGGACAGCGGAGCACCATAGTATGGGCTCACGCCATAGGTCCGGGGTTGGGCAGTAGGGTAGTAGCCACCACCATAGGCCCAGGGTTGGGCAGTAGGGTAGTAGCCGCCTCCGTAGGCCCACCACCTTCTCGGCAGCCAGGGATAGAAGCGACAGAAGGGATAAGGATTGCCACGACCCAAGCCAAAACCACGGCCCATGCCCATACCGCGGCCGAAGCCCATGCCACGGCCCATACCCATGCCTCCCCAGCCAAACCAACCTCTTCCGAACCGCATCTCACTCACCTCCTCTCCAACCAGTCAAATGAAATAGGTGCAAAGGCCAAAATTCATCTTTGCCATCTGCCACCTCGACGTCTCCCCCAGCCCCCCTTACCCCAGCCAAATCCTGGAGGTTGAAGAGCCAGGATGTTGGGAGTGTTACATGAAGGACAGAACTTGGGAGGGCCAGCTATCATGACCTCAAAGGGTACGTCCCACTCGTGACCCTCAAGGCAGCGGAAGCGTCGCCAGGCCAGCTCAAAGTTACCCCCTTCAATTCTTATTGCCTTACCATTGAGTAGAGCATCAGCTATCTTCTGTCGAGCAGACCCGAGCAACCGTTGAAGGGTGGGACGAGAGATGCTCATCTTCTCAGCACACTCTTCCTGTTCCAGCCCTTCCAAATCTTTGAGGCGTACCGCTTCCGCTTCCTCCACAGAGAGGTGAACCTCATCAAGAATCCTCAAGGGGATCCCCGCGGGCTTAAAATATGTGACCTGAGGGATGAAGCCAACGCGGCGGAGTCTTGGCGGCCTACCCATGCGCATAACACTATCTCCACTGTGCACTAGAGCAACTTATGGTCATATGCCCATAAATACTATAACACTTCGATCGTCAATAGTCAACCCCCCTTGAACTACCAGGGCTTTTCAAGATCAGACCGTATACAGTGCAACAAAAGGAAATACTGTTTTATTTGCCACAGAAATTGAATTAGGCTATAATAGATTATGAATGGAGAGAACAGGAGCCATTCTCTATGCTGGCAAAGGTGGAGTAGAGAAAACCACTATGGCAGCATCTACCGCTTATCGCTCTGCAGAGCTTGGCCACAGGACATTCGTTCCAAGCACTAACGCTGCCCGTTTTCTTGTTGACTCCTTCAGTATCTCCCCTATCTCTCCTGGCAATAGGCCCCAGTTTATCGCTCCAAACTTGTGGGCGCAGGAAAGCAGCATACCTCAGGCCTTAAACACCTATTGGGATACTACTCAGTAGTGGATGACAAATTTATCATGCGTTCTCGACTATTATCACAGCAAGTAAACTTGAAGGGGGTGCGATGGTCATCATCGGCGAAAGCATACATATCATTTCGAAGGTCGTTTCCCAGGCAGTAAAGGAACGAGACCCGAAGCCAATTCAGGAATTGGCCATAGCACAAACTGAGGCTGGTGCCGATTATATAGATTTGAATCTTGGTCCGGCGAGGAAGAACCCTGAGGAGACTGCGCAGTGGCTGGTGAAAACAGTTCAGGAGGTCACCGACTTACCCCTGTCGATAGATACACTGAACCCTGTGGCTATGGAAGCTGGGCTCAAGATCTGCAAGAAAAGACCTCTGCTCAACTCTGCCTCCGGGCGGACTGACAGTAAGGAACAAATGCTGCCCCTGGCCAAGAAATATAATACCGATCTGGTGCTTTCGGTGCTGACTGATAAGGGCTGCCCTCCTGATGTTGAATCGAGAATAGAAAGTATCATGGAAACGGCAGCCTATGCCAATGAGCTGGGCATTCCTAATGAGGACATCTGGATTGACCCCATCCTCTTACCGGTTAGCGCTGACCAAAGACAGGTCGTCGAAGCTCTGGAATTTATGAAAATATTGCCGGATATCCTGCCTGGTATTAAATCGACCATAGGGCTCTCCAATATATCCAATGGCACCCCAGAAGAACTCAGGGGGATACTCAACCGCACCTACATGGTAATGCTAGGAAGGTATGGCCAGCATTCCGTAATTGCCGATGCACTAGACAAAGAGCTCATAAGTCTGAATAAAGGCGAGATACCAGAGATTGTCGATCTCATTTACAGGGTGATGGACGGAGAAGATGTAGACCTCTCCTCTCTCTCACAGAAGGAGCGAGACTACGTGAAGACAACAAAGGTTCTTACAGGAGAACTACTTTATTCTCACGCCTGGCTTGAGGTTTAAATCTATCAGGCTGGCTAAAGAGCATTCACCTATCAACGCCGTGCTCAGGATGAGACAAAAGTCGCATATAAGGGTTATCTGCTGACCTAGAATAATCTTAAAACGACAAAATGGAGATCGAAGATATAGTTACCTTTGAAAGGAGGAGAAAGAGTGGAGTATAGGGCACCAGTTGAGTCATATTCTGGGCAAGTCAGAGAAATAACCATAGGCAAAGGAGCCAAAGCTTTGAAGATCGGGGGGGAGAACACCCTCCCCTTTCATTTCTTCGACGAGGGCTCAATCCCCAATCTTCCCAGGTTTGCCCTGGAGGTCTTAGACATGGAGCCGGTAAACTGGGCGAAGTGGGTGCTTGAGCCTTTCAAAGATGTAGTATCTGATCCGATTAAATGGGCTGTAAAGTGTGTCAAGGATTTTGCCGTAGATGCCGTTTGCCTTCAGTTGGCGAGCACTGACCCTGCGGATAAGGACACGACTCCAGAAGAAGCGGCAGCGCTTACCAAAAGGGTGGCGGATGCAATAGATGTCCCTCTCATCGTTTATGGGACGGGAGACGAAAAAAAGGATGTCCAAGTTTTAGGAAAGGTTGCTGAGGTATGTAAGGGTGAAAATCTTCTTCTGGGTCCGGCAATCAAGGAAAACTACAACGAGATAGCTAAGGCAGCTTCAGAGCACGGACATGCTCTAATTGCCCAGACCCCCCTCGATATCAATCTGATGAAGGAGTTAAATATAAAACTTGCCAAGTCCTTCCCTCCAGATAGGATTGTCATCGACCCCTTGAGTTCGGCCTTGGGATACGGCATGGAATACAGCTTTACCTTGATGGAGAGGGCAAAGCAGAC
>CAYWDP010000004.1:0-9285 GCA_964457045.1 uncultured Dehalococcoidia bacterium | reverse complement strand
CATACGCCGATGCCGGAGCTTCCCGATTTGAGAAACTGGGACATGAGGCTTCTCAAAACCTATAAGCCTTGGTATGCGCCCTTTTGTGATCTTTGCTGTTTTTGCACCTATGGTAAGTGCGACCTCACTGCAGGGAAGAGAGGAGCTTGCGGAATTGATATAGGTACTCAACAGGGAAGGATCGTGCTTCTCGCCTGTTGCATGGGACTTTCCGCCCACGCTGGACACGCCAGACATATTATTGATTACTTGATCGAAAAGTATGGGGAGGATTACAAAATCGATCTGGGAGATAATGTGGCGGTCGAGGCACCGAACATCAGGACTGTCCTCGGATTAAAGCCTGAAACCCTAGCAGATTTGAAAAAGGCTATCGAGTATGTGGAGCGACAACTGATCCACCTTATCTCATCACTTCATACAGGACAAGAGGGGAGCAGTTTGGACTATGAGTCGAAGGCTCTTCATGCTGGCATGCTTGATCATGTAGCTATGGAGGCTGCTGATATCGCTCAAATTGTGGGGTTCAGATACCCGACGTCCGTTGCTGATACTCCACTGGTAGGCTTAGGGTATGCGTCAATGGATACAACTAAGCCGACGATTCTAGTAGTTGGGCACAATCCTGCCTCTTCGACAAGCATTATTGATTATCTGCGAAAGAATGAACTCTATGACAAGGTGGAGATAGGTGGCATATGCTGTACCGCCCTGGAGACAACGAGATATTCCGATAGGGCAAAGGTGATAGGTCCTCTCTCAAGACAGCTCTTCTTCGTCAGGACCGGGATTGCCGATGTAATAGTGACCGATGAGCAGTGCATTAGGACTGACATAGCGGAAGAGGCAAAGAAGGTAGGTTCAGCTCTAATCGCTACCTCCGATAAGGCTTGCTATGGGCTTGAGGATGCCTCTGAGAGGGATGCGGATGAGATAGTGAAGGAGATGGTAGAGGAAGGAAAGCAATTCCTTATCCTGGACCATGAGAAGGCAGGAGAGGTAGCCGTAAAGGTGGCTCTGAAACTTGCCCCAAAAAGGAAGAAGGAGCTGATAGATGAAAAGGAAGCTCAGGAGCTGGCCAAAGTCTGCCGGGAATGCGAGATATGCGAGAGGGTTTGCCCCAATCTGTTTTCCATTGGTAAGGGTATACAGCAAGTCGCTGAAGGAAATTTCGAACTGCTAAGGGAAATCTTCGACCAGTGCATTGGCTGTGGCAAGTGTGAACAGGAGTGCCCCCGCCACATTCCCATCTTCAAGATAATGCAGTCAGTTGCCAGCAAGGAAACCTATAACATAAGGGCAGGGCGTGGACCTATTATGGATACGGAGATAAGAAATGTCGGGGCACCCATAGTGTTGGGTACCATACCCGGGGTTGTAGCCTTTGTAGGCTGCTCCAATTACCCTGATATGGGAGATGTGGTAGAGATGGCGGAGGAATTCGCCCGAAGGAAGTATATCGTCGTGCTCAGCGGCTGCGCTGCCATGGTAGCTGGGATGAGGAAAGATGAGAATGGGCAGACGATATATGATAAGTATCCTGGCAGTTTTGATGCCGGGGGGGTGGTGAATGTGGGCTCCTGTGTAGCCAATGCCCATATTACTGGGGCGGCGATAAAGATAGCCAATATCTTCGCCACCCTTCCTCTGAGAGCGAACTACGAGGTTATTGCCGACTATATTCTGAACCGTGTTGGGGCTGTTGGGGTAGCCTGGGGAGCCTACTCACAGAAGGCAGCCAGCATTGCCACTGGGTGTAACAGGCTGGGGATACCAGTGATACTGGGACCTCATTCTTCCAAATACAGAAGGCTTTACCTCTCAAAGAAGGGAGAGGATGACTGGACAGTGATGGACGGGAGAAAAGGGGAGCTAGTTGATACCGAGGAGCCATCTCCCGAGCATTTAGTCTATGTGACAGAGACGAAGGAGAAAGCGATGGTGACTATCCCCAAGCTCTGTATCAGGAAAAATGATACTCCGCAGGGTAGGGCAATAAAGTTGAATCATTACATCTCCCTGTACAAGAAGTATATGGGAGGTGGGCTTCCTGAAGACCTCCCTCTTTATGTTAGGACTGATAGGGATCTTCCCATTGTTTACAAGAAAGAGGCTATGGCATACCTGAAAGAGATTGACTGGAAGCCCAAGCCTGTTTTGAGCCTGCCTACCCTGATAGGGACATACCCCAGCAAAGTACCTCTAGAGGCTGTGATCCACTAAAAGGAAGGAGGATAATATGACCTTACCGCTTCATCGGGTAAATGTGCTAACCGGGATAAAGGCAGCCAGGGTGATAGAGGACGCGGAGGAATATGCCAGTTTGATTCAGCGAGCCAAGAGACCTCTGTTAGTCTTGGGTCCGCGGCTACTTGAACTGTCTCTCGATGGAAAGCTCCTTCTGGAGTATGCCCTGGAAATAGCCAAAACAGCCAATATCCCCATATGCGCCACAGCCCATGTTAAAGGGAAGATGGTAGAACTGGGGGTAAAACCAGACAGTGTTTATGATGCGGTGGAAATAGTAAACCACCTCAAGGACCCAGAGTGGCAGGGGGTTAGAAAGGAAGGGAATCATGACTTGGTGATCTTCTTTGGTATCAGGACTGATCTTGGTGAGCAAAGCCTTTCCACACTGAAGCATTTCGCACCACATTTGAGAACAATGACCCTCTGCAAGTATGTCTTTCCTAATGCCGATTACTCCCTTCCCAACTTTAGAAAAGACGAGCAATGGAAGGCATTTCTGGAGAGCTTGATTTCTAACCTAAGAAAGGGGGAGTAACTGTCACCCTGAACCCTTCCTTCGTCAGGGCAGGCTCTTTGAAGGGGAAGGGTCTCTAGATCCTTGCCTTGGCTCAGAATAACAAGAATGAATTTAAGAAAGGAGGAATAAGTATGGCAGACGGGTTTCATGTGGACATAGGTCCTCAATATGAGGGAGAGGCGATTAGGAAAGAGGATCTCCATGTTGAATTTGGTGGGCCGAAGGTGAAAAGCAAGTTCGAGCTGGTTACCTTGAAGAGCCCAGAAGAGGTGGAGCACGAGAAGGTGGAAATCATTGGCCCTGACATAAAAGACATGGAGGAGGGAGGGAGTTATCCCTTGGCTATCCTGATCGATGTTGCCGGTGAAGAACTGGAGAAGGATATGGAGCCAGTGATTGAGAGAAGGATTCACATGTACACCAACTATATAGAGGGTTGGTATCACATGAATCAAAGACAAGACATATGGATAAGGATGAACAAAGCTGCGGCTAAAAAGGGCTTCGATTCTTTACAGGAATTAGGAGAGATCTATAACTTCCTCTTCACCTCGGAACTTCCGGTGATTGAGAAGATAGCCGTGACTTTTATCACCGATGAGAAGAAGGTGGAGGAACTGCTCCCCAACGCCTTGAAGGTTTATGAAGCCAGGGATGAGAGATTAAGGGGGCTAAAGGATGATGATGTGGATACATTCTACGGCTGTGTTCTCTGTCAGAGCTTTGCCCCCACCCATATTTGCTTTATCACTCCTGAACGGGTAGCCAACTGCGGGGCGATAAACTGGTTCGATGGAAGAGCAGCGTATAAACTCGATCCTGAGGGCCCGGTATTCGCTGTACCCAAAGGTGAACTAGTAGACCCAGTAAAGGGAGAGTATAGTGGGATAGACGAGGTCGCCAAAGAAAGGTCTCTGGGTTCTTTTGATCAAGTTTATCTTTATAGCGCCTTCGAACATCCCCACACCTCCTGCGGCTGCTTCCAGTCCATCTGCTTTTATATTCCCGAGGTGGATGCTTTCGGTATCGTGCATCGGGACTTTACCGGTGATACAGTGGCCGGGGTGCCTTTTTCTAAAATGGCTGGCACGACTTCTGGGGGGAGGCAGGTGGAGGGCTCCTGCGGAATGGCTCTGGAGATCCTGAGGTCTTCAAAATTCTTCCAAGCCGATGGAGGAATTCGAAGAGTAGCCTGGATGCCCAAGGAGATAAAAGAAAGATATAAGGATGCTATCCCTGAGGATTTGTATGACAAGATAGCCACTGAAGAGGATGTTAAGAGTGCTGAAGAGCTTATGGAATTCCTGGAAAAGGTTGGACATCCTTGGATAAAAGGTGAAGTAGAGCTTCCCTGATTAACTAGGTAGGAGGTTGTCATGCCGATTAAAGGAACCGACATTGTTAAGAAGCTCCCTGAATCAGGCAAGAAGAATTGCAAAGAGTGTGGTTTCCCTACCTGTTTCGCCTTCGCCATGAAGTTAGCTTCAGGGGGGACAACACTTGCAAAATGCCCCTATCTTTCCCCAGAGGTTAAGGAGGAACTCGAGGACGCCTTAGCCCCGGCGATAAAACTGGTTACCATAGGTTCCGGGGAGAATGCCCTAAAAATCGGGAATGAAGAGGTGATATACAGACACGAAAAGACCTTTGTCCATCAGCCTGGCATTGCTTTGCTTATCTCCGATAAGGAAAGTGAAGGGGAAATCGACGGGAAGATAAAGAAGATAAAGGAACTGGAGTTCCCCTGGATTGGACTGACCCTTAAAGCGAATCTTCTAGCCCCCTATTTTGAATCGGGGGATAGGTCTAGATTCGAAGCTTTGGTAAAGAGGGTCTATGAAAGCACAGACCTGGGGATGGTTTTGATCTCGGAGGATGTGGATGCCCTCTTCTCAGCCAGGGATATATGTGCTGACAGAAAGCCCCTCCTTTACCCGATAACAAAGGAGAATTTGGAAAAAGCCATCCCCAAGATCAAGGAGTCTCCCACCCCCCTAGGGGTTCGCGCCGGGAGCATTGAGGAGCTTGTCCCCCTGACAACGAGATTGAAAGAGGAGAAGCTCGATGAACTGGTTCTGGATCCCGGCTCCAAGAACTTGATGGAAGGGATAAAAGACCAGACTTTTATTCGGCGGGCAGCAATAAAGCAGGGCTTCAGACCTCTCGGTTACCCGACCATTGCCTTCCCCTGTTTTATTGCCAAGGATGGCTTAAAGGAGATTCTGGCTGCTTCCCTTTTCATGATTAAATATGCGGGGATTATTGTCCTTTCCGACGTGGATAAACACTCCTTGCTTCCCCTACTAGTTCAAAGGCTCAATATTTATACCGACCCACGAATGCCTATGTCAGTAGAGGAGAAGTATTATGAGATAGGCGAGCCCAACGAAGAATCCCCTGTTCTGGTCACCTCAAACTGGGCTTTGACTTACTTCATCGTATCCTCAGAAATCGAAGGAAGCAAAGTTCCATCCTTCCTTTGCGTGAAGGATACAGAAGGGCTTGGTGTCCTCACTGGTTGGGCAGCAGGCAAGTTCACCGGTGATTCAGTTGGTCCGTTTATTAAGAAATGCGGAATTGCAGACAAGGTAAACCATAGGAGACTGGTTATCCCCGGAAAGGTGGCTCGAATTAAAGGCGAGCTTGAGGAGGCTCTGCCTGATTGGGAGATAACAGTCGGTCCCAGGGAGGCCAGTGAAATCCCCGCTTTCCTGCCAGGTTTTGCAGCCAAGCTGAAAACTTAGGGAAAATATGACTACCACTATTGTCGTTGCCGGTAAGGGAGGAACCGGCAAGACTACTATTGCTACACTCCTGATACAACTCCTTTCTGAGAAAGGAGTTGTTTTGGCTATCGACGCGGACCCTGCCACCAACCTCAATCAGGCCCTCGGTGTTTCGCTGAGCGATACGGTGGGCAGAATTCGAGAGGAGATGACGGAAGCAATAAAACTCGGCAGTCTCAGCCCCACAACGCCTAAACAAGACTACCTGGACTATAAGATAATGTCAGCCCTGGTAGAATCAAAGGGATTCGATCTTTTGGCCATGGGGCGCCCTGAAGGACCAGGGTGCTATTGCGCCGCCAACAATATGCTGCGTCTTTCCGTCGATCGGCTGGGCCAAAATTACCGTTATGTTATCATCGATAGTGAAGCTGGGATGGAGCATATCAGCCGTCAGACAACAAGGGATATAGATGTCCTGCTCATTATTTCTGATGTTACCCAGCGAGGCATCAACACCGCAGCCGCAATGAAAGAACTAATGAAGGAATTGAGGACCCAGGTTGGTAAGATTTGTCTGGTGATTAATCGCTCTCCGAATGGGCTACCTCATGAGATAATGCAGACAATTGATAAGCAGGGTTTCGAACTAGTGGCTACTATACCCCAGGATCCGAGGATGGCTGATTTAGAGGTGAAGGGATTACCGATCACAGAGCTTCCCCCAGACTCCCCTCTTCGAATCGGAGTAAGGGACCTAGTCAGTAAAGTTGGGCTCTAGAACAGAGCGCGGGAAATGAGCCTTAAAGATAAGAAGCTGGTGACTTTAAAGGAAATTGAGGGACCGATGAGTCCCCACGATGGGTTTGTCAAGCGCGAGATAGACAAAAGGAAAGAGGCTTTAGGCTATGTAGATGATGTTTCCCGGCTGGCTGAGTATATAGGAGCCGAGACAGTATCTCTGGGATTGGGTGAAGACTGGGCCATAAGGAAGGAGATTTTTCCCGGGATTGAAATCCTCTTTATTTACCATCGCGCCGATGAGGAGTTCCCCAGTAGTCTCAGGGTTCTTTATTCTGGCCAAAGGATAAAAAAGATTCGCGGGGAGGACTTAGCTGAGCTTACCATTGCCTGTGTAAACCATATGCTGCGGTATATAAGAGAGACTATAAAAGACCCCCCAGAGATCTGCACCAGAGTATGAAAACGCCTAACTCCAAGGAGCTTATAGATCAACTAAGGCCAATCTTAACCCGCCATAGACGAGGGAGGGCTCCCCTGATCCCCATCTTACAGGAAGTGCAGGAGAGGTTCGGCCACCTGCCCCGAGAGGCAATGCTAGAAGTTGCCAATTTCATGCAAATCGCGGCGAGTACTATCTACGGTGTAGCCACCTTCTACAATCAGTTTCGCCTTACACCGATAGGGAGACATCCAATTAAGGTATGCATGGGGACTGCTTGCCATATGAAAGGAGGGAGGCTTGTTTTAGAGGCGTTGGAAAGGGAGCTGGAAATTAAGGTGGGGGATACCACCCCAGACGAAGCATTCAGCCTCGATAGGGTAGCCTGCATTGGCTGTTGTGTCCTGGCTCCGGTGACTGTAATTAGTGAAGATATTTATCCTAAGATGACTCCTTTCAAGGTAGAAGAGGTCTTGACTGGATTGAAAGAAAAGGCATCTCAGGGGAACTCCAAAAGTAATAAGAAGGAGGGCTAGCCCCTCAAGTAAATGATTTTCGATGAAATTCAGCGTCAGGCAAACTCGGAGTGGGAAGCCCTTCAGCAGAGTAAGAAACCCCACATCCTTATCGGCACAGCTACCTGTGGCAGAGCGGCAGGTGCCACTGATGTGGTTAAGGCTTTCGAGGCGGAAATAAAACGCCAAAATGCCGAGGCTACCATCACCCAGGTTGGCTGCGTGGGGCTTTGCTATGCCGAGCCATTAGTGGTCATCATTAAACCGGATGACTTCAGCGTCTGCTACGCTAATGTAACCCCAGAGATTGTCCCCCGGCTTGTAGAAGGCTATATTCTGGGTGACGACCCTTGTCTTGAGCTTGCTCTAGGTACTTTCGAGATAGGCAATAAGGGTGCTCCTTTCATCCCTGAGTTACCCAGGTTTGAAAGCGAGTTGCGCCTAATTCTGCGCCACTGTGGCTATATCGACCCTGAGAATATAAATCAATATATTGCCAACGATGGCTATAGTGGCTTAGTCAAGGCACTAGGGATGCCCCCAGAGGAAATAATTGCCGGGATCAAACTATCTGGGCTGAGGGGGCTTGGAGGGGCTGGCTTCCCGGTAGGTGAGAAGTGGGAAATATGCCACAATGCACCGGGGAAACCAAAGTATGTCATCTGTAATGCCGATGAGGGTGACCCCGGCGCTTTTATAGATCGTGCTCTTTTGGAGAGCGACCCACACTCAGTCATAGAGGGAATGATTATCGCCGGTTATGCTCTCGGTACCCCCTATGGCTATATCTATGTTCGAGCAGAGTATCCCCTGGCAGTTAGACGCTTCCGAATCGCTGTGGAGCAGGCAGAAGCATTAGGGCTATTGGGCAAGGATATTCTAGGCAGCGGTTTCCGCTTTCAAATCGAGGTTGCGCAAGGAGCCGGTGCCTTCGTCTGCGGGGAGGAGACAGCGATGATGGCTTCTATTGAAGGCAGAAGGGGTATGCCTCGAAATCGACCCCCTTTCCCCGCTGTGTCTGGTTTATGGGGGAAGCCAACCATAGTTGATAATGTAAAGAGCCTTGCCAGTGTTCCCCTGATTATCGACCGTGGAGCAGAATGGTATGCCGGCATGGGGACGGAAGGTAGTAAGGGCACAGCCGTCTTTGCCCTGGCAGGCAAGATAGCTCACACCGGGCTGGTAGAGGTGCCTATGGGCACAACCTTGCGCCAGCTTATCTATGAGGTTGGGGGTGGGGTGCCAAAGAAGAAATTTAAGGGGGTGCAGATCGGCGGACCTTCAGGAGGGTGCCTCCCGGAAGAGCTAATCGACACCCCGGTTGATTTTGATTCCCTCACTGAGGCTGGGGCAATGATGGGTTCTGGAGGCATGATAGTGATGGATGAGGATAACTGCATGGTTGATGCTGCCCTCTACTTCCTCGATTTTACTCAAAAAGAGTCCTGTGGCAAGTGCACCATGTGTCGATTGGGGACAAAGCAGATGCTGGATATACTGACGGACATCGTAAGTGGCAAAGGTAGGATAGAGGATATCGATTTACTTATTGAGTTAGCTGAAGATATCAAGCAAGGCTCCCTTTGCGGCTTAGGGGAAACAGCACCCAATCCTGTCCTTACTACTATCCGCTATTTTCGCAGTGAGTACGAAGCCCACATTGTTGAACACCGCTGCCCGGCCTTGGTATGTAAAGATCTCATCGCCTACTATATCCTCCCTGATAAGTGTGATAGGGGGTGTGAGCACTGCGTGCTCACTTGCCCCACCGAAGCAATTAGCGGAGAGAAAGGGAAAATAAAGGTTATTGACCAGACCAAGTGTGCTAAGTGCGGGACCTGTATGGAAGTTTGCCCTCCCGAGTATAATGCGGTGGTAAAGCTCTCACCCCCCAGTCTGGTACCTTCCAGTTCAACTTGACGACATGAATAAAAAGGAAGCTCTAGAATCAATCCTTAACCCTACCTCAGTAGCTATTGCCGGGGTTGCTCCAGGCAATGCGGGGCAGGCATTCCTCGATAGTTTGCTCCATTCCGGCTTTAAAGGTAAAGTCTATCTCCTTAACCCTAGAGGTGGGGAGATTTCAGGCTTAAA
>CAYWDP010000003.1:0-34539 GCA_964457045.1 uncultured Dehalococcoidia bacterium | reverse complement strand
GTATCACTATGAGGTGATGTTCTTGTCCTGGAGAGCGCTCTTCAGCGAGGAGTGAGGGGAAATGCGTATCGGGGAGGCGTTCTTTGCCGGGTATGATATCTTCGTGATAGTCGCTGCTGTTGTAGCAGGCGTTTCCATACTGGTCTGCTTGTCCTTGGGGATGGCCAGCGTCTTCAAGCCAGCGATGAGGGCAAAGCTAATCGATGCCATCAGGCCGGTGGTTTTGGGGTTGGTGCTTTGCGCCGTCCTCTTCTCTCTGCTGCGGATATTCGGCAGTCGTGAATTCGTTGTTTTCACCTTCAGCACGTCTCTGCTCATACTGCTCGGTGCCAGACTGGCGAGGAACTTCTTCTCAGGGCTCTTATCGGCGATGGTCGCCTATGCCCTGACTGCACTGGCCCTTTTCTTTCTCACTGCTGACCTGCTGGCATCCTCCATTGGCAATACGGTCTTCTATGCGCTGCCTATCGTGCTGGGTTTCATCCTGTTCGCATCTGCCCAGTCGTTTGAACAGTCTGAGTACTGGAAGTTTTCCCCTGCTGTGGCTGCTTCAGGATTGCTGATTGCAGGCGGCAGCATGTGGGTTATGTTTTCCAGGCTAGCTGACCAGTGGAGCCCCCATTACCTCGGCGCGCTAGCTGAGCATCCGAGACACTGGATTGAGCTGGCCAACGCCCTTTCCGGTGGAGTGATAGCGCTCGGTCTGGCCAAATTCGGCGCCTACGGAGAACAAGTGAGGACTTCCTTCATAGCCGATGTATGCAATTGGATGGGCAGGTCGCAACTCAAGATCTTCATCATAGGCGCATTTCTCGGCCTCTACTTTGCCGTCATCCGCTCGGCTATCGCTGACGCGCTTTCCTTCATGCCTCTCGTTGAATGGGCTGTGGTCTGCCTTGCGGTGTGGTACATCTACAGAAGCGCCAGAATTCGGATAGAGGCTCATTCCTCTTCACCTTTCTTCCCCGTCTGGGAAAGGTACACTCCAGAAATGGAGAGGGTAATGGATGAAGACTTTGCCCACCTTAGCCGGATTCAACAGGCCTTTGTCGAGGAAGGCCAAAAGGACCACCTTGTAGTCTATCTGGCCACGCTGCTGAATAAGATGGGGGTCAGCCAGGCCAGGACATCTACTCTGCTCCATCCGTTGATTGACTATGAAGATGCCAAGTCACCGTGGTATCCCTTTAACTGGAATCAGGCAGGCATTATGGAGAAGAACAAGCAAACCCGCCTGAAAATACTGGGCGACGTCGTCGCTTCGCTGAAAGACGCGGCCAAAGAGGAAAGCAGGGAAGAGCTGCTGGCTCGCCGGAGGCGCAAGTATGAAAGACTTAGATATAGAAGAAGCCAAGAAGCTTTGTGACCAGCTAGTGGAGAGCATAGCTGGTGTCTTTGTCGGCCACCGGCTTTTGCTGAGGAAGTTGCTCGCCGCTGGCCTGGCCAATGGGCACGTCCTTTTCGAGGACTACCCTGGCTTGGGAAAGACGCTGTTGGTCAAGGTCTTCGCCCGGCTTATCGGCTGCAATTACTCCAGGATCCAATTCACACCGGACCTGCTGCCTGCCGACATAGTTGGCACCAAGGTGTGGCGGCAGAGGGACTCCAGCTTTGAGCTGATGAAAGGCCCAGTATTCACCAATGTCCTCCTGGCTGATGAAATCAATCGTACTCCGCCAAAAACGCAAGCCGCCCTACTGGAATCCATGGAGGAAAGGCAGGTAACCATTGAGGGGGAGACTCACCCTCTGACTATGCCCTTCTTTGTCCTGGCTACGCAAAACCCCATAGAGCAGGAGGGGACATATCCTCTCCCCGAAGCTCAACTGGACAGGTTCCTGATGAAGCTTTCCACAGGATATGCCCAGTCGTTAGAGGAGGAGAGCTTGATCCTGGAGAGGAGAATCCAATGGAAAAAGGATGACCCCTCGGTAGATGTTCACCCTGTAGTTTCAGCCGAGCAATTCTGTTCTCTGCAAAAGCTGGCGGAGGAGGGCATATATGTCGATAAGTGCATCCTGGACTACATCAGCCAGCTGGTGCGGAACACTCGGGAACACCCTAAGGTGGAGATCGGCTCCAGCCCTCGAGGAGGTCTGGCTTTGCTGAAACTGGGCCGGGCAATGGCATTGATAAACAGCAGGGACTTCGTGACGCCGGACGATGTGAAGATGTTTGCCGTGGATGCACTGGGGCATCGAATCATCCTCAGAATAGAGGAGGCCCTAGAAGGCCTCAGTCCGGAAAGCGTGGTACAGGATGTGCTTGAGGAAGTCCCAGTGCCAAAGGACTTTCGTCCCAGGTAGGAGATATGCTGAGCAAAGAAACGACAAAGCTTATCAGCCTGTTCATCGTCATCTTCCTGATAGGACTAGCCCTGGGAAACTCCATTATCTTGAGTATGAGCCTCATACCGTTATTCACGGTGTTAGTGGGGCTACTATTCAGGCGGCCTGATAACGTGGAGATCAAGGAGGTTCAGAGGAAGGGGCCCTCGTGGGTAGGTGAAGTTGACACCTTGTCCTTCGATGTAGTGATAAAGGACGGCATAGGTGTAGTGGCTGTAGCTCAGCAACTGCCAGTGAATTTCCAAGTCCTCGAGGGCAACAATTTTGGAATATATTGGAAGGGAAGGGGTGAAAAGTCTTTCTCCCTCTCCTGCAAAGTCAAATGCTCCAAGAGGGGCTCCTATTCCATGCCCCCAGCCCAATGGGAAGCTCAACACCCTTTAGGTTTGGTGCCGACGAAAAGGCAAAGTAGTGGTACCAAGGTGGAGATGACGGTTAGCCCCAAGATTCTCAATGTGAAGCGAATCCGGGGAATGCCTGGCATTGCATCTACACCCTTCCCGGAGATAGATATTGCCAAGATTGGTCTGGCCACCACTGATTTCAGGGAAATCAGGAAGTATGTATATGGAGACCCGATTAAGGCCATAAACTGGAAAGCTACCGCAAGGCAAGCCAGGAGAGGAATCATCTGGCCCTTGGTAAATGAATATGAGGCGGAGGGTAAAAAGACAGCGTGGATCTTTTTGGATGCATCTATTTACATGAAGGTGGGGATATCTACAGAGAGCGTCTTTGAGCGTGCTGTGGAGGCCGCCGATGCAGTGGCTTTCTATTTCCTGGATAGAGGCTACCGCGTCGGCATGTATATCTACAATGACGGGGGAAGACTGTTTTACCCTGATGCAGGGAGGAAGCAACTTTACAGGCTTACCCGGGAACTTGTGGGCCTGAAGACAGCCCCAAGGTTTGATGAGCTTCCCGAAGCTGTGGAGAAATGTCGCAGATATATCTTGGGATATAAACCCATTTGCGTCATTGTCACCCGCCTTGACAGCCGTTACTCAGGTCTGGTCGTGGAAGGGACCAAGAAGATAAGGGCACTGAGAAGCAGGTGGAGAAGGGCAAAATTGCCTGTAATGGTTATAAGCATTGCTGGCTACGAAGCTATTGATAGGAAGAACGAGTATGAAGATAATGCTGCTGCCATTCTGCACCTGGAGACTCGCTCGATGGTTCAGTCACTTCGCCGGCTGGGGGCCTCAGTACTGGAATGGAATCCTAGAACTGAAGGTTTCGCTACTGCCTTGCTGAAACAGGTGAGAGCAAAATGACGCTTCGTTTTCTCTCGATAGCTCAGTCTTCACTTGTGGTGGCGTTAGGCTGCACTGCGACCTATAGCTTTTTCAGGTCTTTCGCTTATCCCTATGTGGAAGATGCCGCCTCTGACATCGTCGGTTCTCTGGAGATGCGGGTTATTTTGGTTCTAGCGACCATAGGCATAGGAGCGCTTTCGGTGGTCAAGAGGAGTTGGCTTGCCGGGGCCATATGGCTGATGGTGCTGCTCTGCTTGGCCCGCGTAGCACCTCTCTGGCTCAGCTTGGGCACAGTGACTATTCTATTAGGGATAGTCCTGGTTGCCAGGAGAGGGCAGGTGTGGGGCTTTTTGGCAATACTGGCAGCGCTCTATTTCCCTTCATTAATGGCATTCTCTTCAGCTGAGTGGCTATGGTTTGTACCCGATTTCGCCTGGGAAACGGACCTGACCTTTGTCCCTATGATGGCGCTTGGTGGCTGGCTCATAGTGGGATACCTGGCGCTTCACTATGTCACTCAGTTTAAAGAATCGGGGGTGAATCTGCTAGACCAGGGGCATGATCCGGCGAATGTAAAGAAATGGTATGCAAACAAAGTTGTTTTTGCTTCCATCATCCTGTTGGGGGCGGTATTGACCACAGCGATAATCATAGGGTCTTCGATTGGTCTGGAGCATCTCTTGGGCGAATATGTGGCAAATATCCCCTTCAGTGCAGTCCTCTTGGGCATTGGCGGGAGTGCCATACTTATAGCTGCTATTTACTCTATCCTGGTTGGAAGGAAGTCTGCTTCTGCTTAGCAGCTTCGTGCTTTAGAGAGCCTGGACAAGGCTCTCTTTTTATTTGCACTTTCATCTGCCAGATGATAGAATGGCGACGAAGCTGAGGTATCCTTTAAGGTCTTACCCGAATAATTGACGCTATAACTTTGGAGTTCTAATCTCATGGACTACATGGAGCATGCGCTTTCTTTAGCTAAGCTTGCCTTGGGTCACGCTAGCCCTAACCCAGCGGTAGGGGCAGTAGTAGTGAAGGAGGGGGTGATTGTGGGGGAAGGATACACTCAGCCACCGGGTTCGCACCACGCTGAGGTAGTAGCTTTACAGCAGGCAGGGGAGAAGGCCAGAGGAGCAACAATGTACGTCACTCTGGAGCCTTGCTCTTATTACGGCCGCACTCCTCCCTGTACCCAGGCTATTGCTGCTGCTGGCATTGCTGAGGTCCACCTGTCTATAGTTGACCCCAATCCATTAGTTTGTGGTCGGGGGAAAGCGGAGCTGGAGGCAGCGGGAGTAAGGACATTCCTTGGTGAGTATGAGGAGGAAGCTCGGGGGATTAACGAATCCTATATTAAGTTCATAACCAGTGGCGTGCCCTTTGTCCTGGCTAAATTTGCTATGAGCCTGGATGGAAAGATTGCCACCAAAACTGGCGACTCTAGGTGGATCAGCGGCGAAGAATCAAGGAGATATGTCCACTGTCTGCGTCACCAGGTGGATGCTATTATGGTGGGGGTGAATACTATTATTGCTGATGACCCACAGCTCACCGCTAGAGCTGGCAGGGAAGGTGGGAAGGCAGAGAAGCAACCTTTACGGATAATAGTGGATAGTAGAGGTCGCACTCCAACAACTGCTCGGGTACTCCAGATGCCGGGGAAGACTTTAGTAGCAGTGGCAGGGGAGATAGAGTCAGCCAAGGCAGGGGCTCTTACCCAGACTGGTGCAGAGGTATTGAGGTTACCTTCAAGGGAGGAGCAGGTAGACTTGGGAGAATTGTTGCGGGTTTTAGGTAAAAGGGAAGTTACCAGCCTTCTGGTGGAGGGTGGGGCTACTCTCTTTGGCTCACTCTTTGAACAAGACTTGGTGGATAAGTTGCTTGTCTTCATCGCCCCTATTATTATTGGGGGAGGAGAGGCGAAGAGCTCTGTTGAGGGCAAAGGTGTGGAAAAGGTAGCCCAGGCAATGAGTTTGAGCCGAGTTAAGGTGGAGAGGCTTGGCGATGACGTGTTGATCAGTGGATATGTGAGGAAAAGCTAATGTTTACCGGTATCATTGAAGAGATAGGCGTAGTGAAGTCAGTGCGTCCAGGGCGGATTACTGTTTCTGCCACCAAGGTGCTCCAGGGGACGAAGCTTGGTGATAGTCTGGCTATTAATGGGGCTTGTCTGACAATCAGTGCCCTCGATGCTAACTCTTTCTCGGTGGATATTATGCCTGAGACTCTGCGGCGCACTAATCTAGGATTGTTACGCCCGGGGTCTCAGGTAAATCTGGAACGACCTCTGGCGATAGGCGGACGCTTAGGGGGACACCTGGTGCAAGGACACGTAGACGCTACAGGCAGGGTCCATTCCCTGTTACCTGAAGCGGGGGCTGTTATTGCTAGATGTGCTGCCCCCCAGGAGATAATGCGCTATTTGGTGGAGAAGGGCTTCATTGCTGTTGACGGTGCAAGCCTGACGCTGACCAGCTGTGACACGACTTCCTTTAGTGTTTCCCTGGTCACTTATACTCTGGAACATACCATTTTGGGTAGTAAGCGCCCTGGGGATTTGGTCAATCTAGAGGTAGACATAGTGGCTAAATATTTGGAGAAACTTAAAGAGAGGCGGGGTAGCATTACCCTTGACTTTCTAGTTGAGCAGGGCTTTTTGACTTAAGCTAAGGGGGTTTAGATTGACACTAGCTAAGATTCCAGAAGCAATTGAGGATATTAAAGCTGGCAAGATGGTTATCCTTGTCGATGATGAAAGCCGGGAGAATGAGGGTGACCTAGCTATGGCTGCAGAGAAGGTTACCCCTGAGGCAATCAACTTGATGGCCAAGGAGGCAAGAGGGCTAATTTGTCTGCCCATCGTTGGTGAGAGGCTGGAAGAGTTAAGAATCCCCATGATGGTTCAAGATAACACCTCCAGGTTTTCCACCGCCTTCACTGTATCTATTGAGGCAAAGCACGGAGTAACCACCGGTATCTCTGCCTACGACCGAGCAGCCACTATAAAAGCGGTGCTTGACCCGGCTATCAAGCCACAGGATATAGCTCGTCCGGGGCATGTTTTCCCCATAAAGGCGAGGGAGGGAGGTGTCTTGGTGCGTGCCGGGCATACGGAGGCAGCGGTCGATTTAGCCAAGCTAGCTGGTCTATATCCTGCCGGGGTCATTTGCGAGATTATGAATGAGGATGGCACTATGGCGCGTCTGCCTCAATTGAAGGAGATGGCAGATAAGCATGACATCAAAATAATAAGCGTAGCTGACCTGATTACCCATCGCCGTCGCCACGAGAAGTTGGTGCGTCGTGTAGCTGAAGCTAAGCTGCCTACTAAGCATGGTGAATTTACTGTCATCGCCTATAGGAGCACCATCGACCCCGATGAGCATGTAGCCTTGGTGAGAGGCGATATCTCTGGTGACGAGCCAGTGCTGGTAAGAGTGCATAGTGAATGCCTCACCGGCGATGTCTTCGCCAGTCTCCGCTGTGATTGTGGGGAGCAAATTGCCATGGCGATGCAAAGTATTGCTGCTGAGGGGAGGGGGGTATTCCTCTACATGCGACAGGAAGGTCGGGGCATTGGGCTTCATAATAAGCTCCGGGCTTATTCTCTCCAGGACCAGGGAGCGGACACCGTGGAAGCCAATAGACTTCTGGGCTTTGCTGCTGACCTGCGGGACTATGGCATTGGGGCTCAGATTTTAGTTGACCTCGGTTTGCACCGCATTCGTTTGCTGACCAATAATCCCAAAAAGGTGGTAGGCTTGGAGGCGTATGACCTTCAGGTAGTGGAGACCGTGCCCATTGTGGCCCCACCAACCCCCTATAATGCCTCTTATCTAGAGACCAAGGGCAGAAAGTTGGGGCATCGTCTGGGGGCTGATAAAAAATAGGAGGAAATGATGAAGAAGCGTTATGAAGGTGTGCTGCTGGGGGAAGGCCTGAGATTTATGCTGGTTGTCTCCCGCTTCAATGAGTTTATCTCGGCCAGGCTGGTCGAAGGAGCTGAGGATGCCTTGCTCCGCCATGGCGTTAAGGAGGAGGATATCGAGGTCGCCTGGACACCAGGCGCCTTTGAGATACCTCTCATTGCTAAGAGGATGGCACAATCGGGGAAGTATAATGCCATTATCTGCCTTGGCGCTGTCATTCGTGGGGGAACACCTCACTTCGAATATATCGCTGCTGAGGTAAGCAAGGGCATCGCCAAAGTGGGACTGGACACAGGCATACCTGCCATCTTTGGCATAATCACTGCTGATACCCTGGAGCAGGCTATTGAGAGGGCGGGGACAAAAGATGGCAACATGGGCTTCCGGGCTGCCATGCATGGTATTGAGATGGCGAACCTTATCAAGGCTACAGGATCATAGAGGTCCCTACTCGATCACCTTACAAACCTTGTCTCCTCGCCTCACTCGGTCAGGGACCTTGACCCCTACGGCGTCCCCTGGTTTGCCCTCGGTAACATTCACATTCTGGATCTGCATCGACTCGACCACCAGCTCCAGGTCAGTGGTATGCCCCTTAATGTGAATCTTGTCACCAACCTTAAGATTGGCAGTCAACTCGATGCCTGCCACTACTGGTCGGGCAAAGAAATCGCTCACACTGCCGATTTCCACCTCTTCTGCCATATTAATCACCCCCTTTCAGTTCAAAATTTACAAATTCAAAAGGCAAAAATTAAATTTTGACCTTTTCATTTTGCATTTTGAGAATTCCCTGACTTCTTTTTAAGCGTTAGGATGCTTGAGGCAAGGATATTAGATAACTCCTTTGTTTCTTCTAGTAAAGGGGTAACTTCCCTTTCGCTTTTCTTGCCAGCATCCCGTAAAAGGTCCAACCAGAATTTGGTCTCGTTGGCTGATTTTAAGGCGTGGTTTAGAAAATTTGCGAAATCCCTTCTAGAACTCCCGGCTTGAGCCTCTACGATATTTGCTCCAATACTTGTAGCACTCCTTAGCAGTTGGTCGCCGATAACCTTACAGGTCTGATCATGAGGCAGCGACTCTGTTAGGTCGATTACTTTTAGTGCCAACAGATAGCTACGCTTTTTGATGTCCAATTTTGAGTTCCTTATTCAAGCCTTCTCCTGCCTACCCTCCAAGACCTCGATAGCCTTCTCGACCTCATGCATCTTTAGGTAGTGAAGTGCATCCTCTATCCTCTTCTCCAGTTCATATACTCGGTGTCGAGCTTCCTCAGCCTCTCTCTAGCGTGTATCATTCCCCAAGGTGTAGTCATCTGCCTTTAACCCTCCTTACTATCTCCCTAGCGTAGGGGTTATTCCTGAACAGTTCTAGCAGCTCCTGTGTGTAAAAATTAAATTTTGACCTTTTCTTTTTACATTTTGAATTCCCTTGAGCCGTTGCTCCAAAACCCCGCGCTCAAGCAGCACCCTGTGATGGCACTTCAGGCACTTGATACCGATATCAGCCCCTACCCTGACTACCTCCCACTCATAGCTACCGCAAGGGTGCGGTTTCTTTAGTTGTACCACATCGCCCAATCTAACTTCCACCTCCACTGCCTCCCAAAAGATTTCTGTAGTTGCCTGATTTATCAGGCAAAACCGCCCCCCGATATATCGGGGGGCAACTACTTTTTTACTCGGCGGATGAACTAGGGAGAAGGGAATTGATCTGGCAGCGCAGCTCATCAGCAGCCTGCCGAGCTGCCTGAGCAAAATTGCCCCCCCTTGAGGCATAGAGGATTTGCCTGGAGCTGCTGAAGATCGCCTTCTTCCCCTGAGCATCTACCCCATAGCGGACTGCCGAAGCTAGGTCTCCTCCTTGTGCCCCGATGCCCGGTATGAGCAACGTCATCTCGGGGCAGAGCTGCCTAATCTCTTTCAATTCTTGAGGATAGGTGGCTCCCACCACTAGGCCTATGTTATTGTTTTCATTCCACTCTTTAGCCTTCTGGGCTACTAGCTTAAATAGAGACTGCTGCTCATCTCCTGCCCTTCCTGACCAGTAGGACAAAGCTTGGAAATCGAGGGCTCCGGGATTGGAGGTGCGACAAAGGATGAATGTCGCCTTATCTACATAGCTGATAAAGGGCTCTATAGAGTCATAGCCTAAATAGGGATTCACTGTAGCAGCGTCAAAGCCGAGGGTTTCAAACAGGGCTTTAGCATAAGCCCGAGCGGTATGCCCAATGTCACTGCGCTTGGCATCGCCGATGACAGGGATATGGTCGGGTATATAGTTTATAGTCTTTTGCAGTGCAGTAAGACCATCGATGCCTAAAGCCTCGTAGAAGGCAAGGTTTGGTTTGTAGGCGCATACTATATCTGAGGTAGCGTCGATAATCGCCTTATTGAACTTGAAGACGCCCACCTGCGGCATCAACTCAGGGTCAGGGTCAAGCCCAAGGCAAAGAAGGCTATTATTTCTGTGCATTGCTTGAAGAAGTTTGTCTGTGAAGTTCATTTGGATATCTATTGTAGTTGAGGTCTGTTTTACCCCATAATTCCTGATAGTTGCCGACCACCGAGGAGATGGAGGTGGAGGTGAGGCACCACCTGTCCCCCCTCACGCCCGCAATTTATCACCAAGCGGTATCCCCTTTCAGCTACCCCTTCCCTTTTGGCTAGTTCCTTAGCCACAGAAATCAAATGAGCAAGGATTCCCTTTTGCCCTGCATCGAGCTCAGCTAGAGAAGGCATATGCTCTTTAGGTATCACCAGGAGGTGGGTGGGCGCCTGGGGACTAATGTCCCGGAAAGCAATGACCTTGTCATCCTGATGGAGAATGGTAGCTGGCACCTTGCCAGCTACGATATTGCAAAAGACACACTCCTTTGCCATCTAAAGACCCAATTGGCTGGCTATCAGCTCCCGGTGGAAGTTGGCATCACCAAAGATAACCTCAGCTGCTTTACCTCTCCTGAAGTAGAGCTGCAGATCGTGGTCCATGGTATAGCCTACGCCACTGTGGATTTGATGTCCCAAAGCAGTAACTCGCCTGATGGCTTGACTAACCCATGCCTTAGCCATAGCTACTTCTTTAGCGGCGGGAAGACCTTCGCTGAGTAACCAGGCTGCCTGGTAGGTGAGGTATCTCATGCCATCAATATCGATCAGCATATTGGCACAGTGGTGCTGAATAGCCTGGAAACTGCCTATAGGGCGATCAAACTGCACCCTTTGCTTGGCATAGTCTACGCTCATCTCCAGAACCTGCTGGGCTGCCCCCACCATCTCAGCACACTGAGCTATGGCAGCATATTGCAAAGTCTTTTCTACTACCCACCACCCTTCATCCAGCGCACCTAATATGTCTGTTATGGGCACTCTAACCTCATCAAATACCACCTCGCACTGCTTATCGCTGGCAATAGTGATAAGTGGAGTATAGCTGATACCTTGGCTTTTGGCGTCTATGATGAAAAGGCTCAGCCCTTCGTCTCCGGACAAGCTTTCCTTAGTCCTAGCCGGGCAAAGCAGGTAGTCAGCAATATGAGCATCAGGAACAAAGAGCTTGGTTCCACTAATAATATAATCGTCTTTATCGGGGGTAGCCCTGGTTTTGATTGAGGCAGCCTCATAGCTGCCATCGGCTTCCGTTAAGGCAAGGGTGAAGATCTTTCCCTGGGCTATTGCTGGCAGGAACTGCTGCTTTTGTTCCTCGCTACCCGCGGCTAGAATTGGCAAGCCACCGAGAACTACGCTGGAAAGAAAGGGACCAGGCAAGCAAGCGCGACCCATCTCCTCCAGTAACACCACCAGATCGAGAAAACTTCCACCTCCACCTCCATATCTCTCAGGGAAGGGCAGCCCCAGCCATCCCAGTTGCGCCATCTTAAGCCATAGCTGGGGTGAATAACCCCTTTCATCCATTTCCATTTCCCGAACAAATTGCTTGGGGCACTCCTTGGCCAGGAAGTCTCGGGCTATTGTTCTCAGCATTTTCTGGTCTTCCGAAAGATCTAGATCCAATTCACCCCCTTAATCTTAGAAGGCTAAATAATTTTGAGCATTTCTGAAGCTTCACCCAAACTTTGTAGCGCTCCGATTTATCGGAGCTTTAGGCAGGTCTAAAGACCTGCATTACATCTTTAATCAACCTCCAGCATAATTAGCGGGCTTCACAGCATGATAAGGATAGCAAAAGAAGGGACCAATATCAATACTGGAGCTAAGCTTGACTTACTAAATCTGCAAAGGTATGCTAGCCAAAGTGAGGAGATTTCAGTTGTATAAGGCACCAAGAGGCACCACAGATATCTTGCCCCAAGAACAGGCTTACTGGAGATTTGTGGAGGAAAAGGCGTGCCAAATTTGCCAACTTTATGGATATCAGCGTATTGATACCCCTGTCTTTGAGCAGACGGGGCTGTTTTACCATAGCGTGGGTGAGGGGACCGATATTGTAGAAAAGCAGATGTACACCTTTGAGGACCACGGTGGTGTGAAAATGACCTTGCGCCCTGAGGGCACGGCGCCAGTCTGCCGTGCCTATATCGAGCATGGGATGTACAACCTGCCCCAGCCAGTAAGGCTTTATTATTTCGGTCCCATCTTTAGATATGAAAGACCTCAGGCGGGAAGATACCGCCAACATCAACAATTCGGCTTCGAAGCTATAGGCGATGCAGACCCAGCCTTGGATGCTGAAGTCATTGATATGGCATGGCATCTCTATGCTTCACTGGGGTTAAAGAGGTTGATCCTTCAGCTTAATAGTATTGGGTGCCGAAATTGCCGACCAGGGTATCTGCAAAGCCTTAAGCAATATTACACAGGCTTTAGCCAATCCCTATGCCGAGATTGTAAGGCCAGGTTAGTGCGAACCCCCTTACGCTTGCTAGACTGCAAGAAGCCTTCCTGCCAGGAAATTGCTAAGGGAGCTCCTCAAATTTTGGGGCATCTTTGCCACGAGTGTAGTAGTCACTTTGATGCCCTTAAAGAGTACCTTGGATACCTTTGGATACCCTACGAGGTAAATGCTTATTTGGTGCGGGGTTTAGATTATTACACCAGAACTGTATTTGAGATTCAGCCTGAGGGGGGAGGGGCGCAAAGCACCCTTGGGGGTGGGGGACGCTACGATAACCTCATTGAGGAGTTGGGGGGGAGACCCACCCCCGCCATTGGTTTTGCCACTGGTATAGAACGGATTATCCTCAATGTACGGAGGCAAGGCATTGAGCTACTACCCATCCCTGGTGCGAAGGTCTACGTGGCTTACCTGGGTGAGGAGGCAAAGAAGGAAGCAATAAAGCTAGTTCCCAGATTGCGCCAAGCTGGCATGGGAGTTACCCTTGCCTTGGGGGGTAGAAGCCTGAAAGCGCAGCTAAAGCAGGCAAACGCCCTAAGGGTGCCTCAAGCCATAATTATCGGGGAGGAAGAGATAAAGAGGGGTAGCGCCGTGTTGAGGGATATGATGAAGGGGGAGCAAGTGGAATTTCCCTTGGAGGAGGTGGTAACGCGGCTTAGAAGAAGGATCCATCAGCCAAGGCAGGTGAAGTGAAAAAGAGTTCCTTGTCCTATTTAAGTTCAAGCAGATCCCAGCCATCCTTCTCAGTTTGTGGCTTGACTTTGGTTGCTGGGTTAACTACAATTTACTACAATTTTAAAGATGGACATGAGCTTTTAGATTATTTATTATTACAAGGAGCAAGATATGGAAGGTGGCGATAAGCTTAAGCTAAAGATTGAAGACCTCCATCTTCGCTTTGGAGGTGTCAAAGCCCTAGAAGAGATCGGTTTTGAGGTCAGGGAGGGGGAAATCTTTTCTATCATTGGACCCAATGGCGCCGGGAAGACCTGTACTTTGAACTGCATAAACGGCTTCTACCGTGCTCAGAAAGGGGAAATCTACTTTGAGGGGCAAAGGATCACCAAGCTCCGACCGGACAAGATTGCCCAGCTTGGGATAAGCAGAACCTTCCAGAATATTCAGCTTTATACTGGACTAACCGTGGTGGATAACTTGATGGCAGCCAGGCATTTCCTTTTCAAATCTAGTTGGCTGGAAGGAGCTCTCTACTTTGGAAGGTCGCACAGTGAGGAAATCAAACATCGGAAGGTAGTGGAGGAGATTATTGATTTCCTGGAAATAGAGCGGTGGAGGAAGTCAGTGGTGGGGGCTCTCCCCTATGGAATACGTAAGCGAATTGATTTAGGAAGGGCACTGGCTCAGGAGCCGAAGCTGCTGCTTTTGGATGAACCTATGGCGGGGATGAATGTAGAAGAAAAAGAAGATATGGCGAGGTTTATTTTGGACGTGCAGGAGGAGAGGGGGATTACTATTGTGCTTATTGAGCATGATATGGGTGTGGTTATGGATATAACGGATAGGATAATGGTCATCGATTTTGGGCGAAAGATCGCTGAGGGGCTTCCTGAGGAGATAAAGCGTGACCCGGTGGTCATTAAGGCTTATCTAGGTGAGGAAATAGCTGCCCCAGCAGAGGGGAGGTGATTGTTATGCCGCTATTGCAGTTGAACAACGTTGAGGTTAAGTATATGGATGTTATCTTGGTGTTAAGGGGGGTTTCCTTGCAGGTTGAAGAGGGAGGTGTTGTTGCTTTATTAGGGAGTAATGGTGCTGGGAAGACCACCACCCTTAAAGCTATTTCAGGGCTGCTTAAGATTGAGGAGGGGAAAGTAACTGATGGGAGCATCGAGTTTGAAGGGAAGAGGATAGAGAATGGAGACCCAGAAGAGATAGCCAGGAAAGGGATTATTCAGGTTCTGGAGGGGAGAAGGGTACTGGAGCACCTCACGGTGGAGGAGAATTTGAGGGCAGGGGCTTATATCGCTGGCGACGGTGCTAGATTAAGGAGAGACCTGGATATGGTCTATGATTACTTCCCTGTACTTAGGGACCTTCGTGGTCAGACAAGCGGCTACCTCTCTGGAGGAGAACAGCAAATGCTAGTGGTGGGAAGGTGCTTAATGTCCCATCCAAAGCTTATGCTCTTAGATGAGCCGTCTTTAGGACTTGCTCCTCTCCTGGTGCAAGAAATTTTCCAAATATTGAGAAGGATCAACGAAGAAGAAAGGGTTTCCATGCTCCTTGTAGAGCAGAATGCCCGAGCTGCCCTCTCTCTTGCTGATTATGGCTACGTGATAGAGAATGGTAGAATAGTCCTCGATGATACTGCTGCTAAGCTTAGTGAGAACGCCGACGTAAAAGAATTCTATATGGGGCTTAGTGCAGTTGGAGAAACCAAGAGCTATCGGGAGGTAAAGCACTATAGAAGAAGAAAGAGGTGGTTGGGCTGAGGAAAGAGTCAAAGGATAAAGGGGAGGTATCTACAGCCTCCCCTTTTATTTTTTAGAGAACAGGGAGGAAAAGTCGCCGCCGAAATCCTTCAAGAAGGTGTGCATATCTATTAGATCGTCTGAGTCTATTGGTTTAGAAAGCTTGCTCTTCTCCACTTCAGTCAGCTCAGTGACTATTTCGGGGACTTTACCTTCTCTAATAACAGCAGCTACTAAACCTTGGCTCTTACAGCCAGGGCAATAGACAGAAAGGAACCATAAATCCTCTCGATGTTCCAAAACGCTGATATTGGCTGGTTCATAGTGCTGACCACAAACCCCACATTTCATATTGGAGAGCAGCTTCTTAATAAACCTCTCATCCATTGCCTTATATCTAGAATCTATTTATCTTCAGGTTTGCCTTTATCCAAGTCCTGCAGGTCAAGGGTATTGATAAAATCACTGAAGGCTGAAAGTTTGCGTAGCTCCTCTTCACTAACCTCTCCCTTTTCACCAAGCTTGGTTGCCTGGGCGCTAGGGACGGGTTTACCTGTTTCTTGATCAAACACAATTCCGGCTTTATCTAAGACTTCCTCTTCAGCATAAATGGGTGCTTTGGCCCTTACAGCAATGGCAATAGCATCGCTAGGGCGAGAATCAATCTCTATATATTGATCATTGATGATAATGTTGATCTTTGCATAAAAGGTGTCGTTGCGAAGCTCAGTGACCACGATAAAGTTCACCTTTGCTCCTAGAGCATCAATCACCGAGTATAGTAGGTCATGAGTTAAGGGTCGGGGGACAGAGACGCCCTGTAGTTTTATGGCTATGGCGTCTGCCTCAGTGGGACCAATCCAGATGGGGAGATATCGCTCTACTTTACTCTCCTTCAATATCACTACTCGCTGAGAATTCATCACGCTTACCCGAATACTGTCAATGCTCATCTCGATCATATCCCCGCCTCCTTAGTTTCAATCCAACTACTAATTTTAGAATGGCACACCCCTTTTGTCAAATTGTTAGAGCACTGCTTCCTTATGGCGGGCACTATGGCATTGAAGATTTACTGCCGCAGGCAGGCTGGCAATATGACAGGGGAAGACCTCGATATGTACTGCCAAGGCAGTGGTTCTGCCTCCAAAGCCCTGGGGACCAATGCCTAGGGCATTGATTCGCTGTAAAAGCTCTTCTTCCAATTCAGCAATCTCAGGTTCGGGATTCGGTTCGCCTACCGGGCGTAATAAGGCTTCTTTGGCTAGCATCATTGCCTTCTCGGCTGTGCCACCTATCCCCACTCCTGCAATTACAGGAGGGCAGGGGTTACTGCCAGCCTCCTCTACCGCCCTTACTACAAAGTCAACTACCCCCTGCTTGCCTTGCGCTGGCGAAAGCATAGCCAGGCGACTCATATTCTCTGAGCCTCCCCCCTTAGGCATCACTGTAATCTTAAGCTGATCACCAGGCATTATATCGGTCTGAATGATGGGAGGGCAGTTGTCCTTCGTGTTTATCCTTGTTGAAAAGGGATGGTGTACTATCGATTTACGCAAATATCCCTGCGCATAGCCCTGTCGCACCCCCTCCTCTACGGCAGCGTAGAGATCGCCGCCGTTGATATTAACCTTTTGCCCTACCTTAAGCAAAATCACAGCGCTGCCGCAATCCTGACACAAGGGAAGATGCTCTTTAGCAGCAATGTCAGCATTCTGCAGGATTTGCTGCAGGGTTTCTCTTCCTACGGGAGATTCCTCGCCATCTCTTGCCTCCCTCAAGGCTTTGAGGACGTCCTTGCCTAGGAAGAAGTTTGCTTCCTGGCATAAGCGGGCTACGGTTTGAACAATAGTATTTACATGAATTTCCTTCATAAAGCTCTCCAGCTCTCTAATTCCGCAACTCGTTTAGAGCAAGAAGCTCCTATGTTTGCCGTAACGGTAACCTTATGCTGCATCCTCTTCCTCCTTCAGCTTCTCTATCACCGCCTCAGCTACTCTAGAGGTCCCCACTGGAGGGTGATTGTTTGGCCTCAGGTCATAGGTGACACTTTTGCCTTCAGCAGTAACCGCAGCAATTGCTCTCTCCAATCTATCGGCAGCCTTCCCTTCACCTAGGTGTCGTAGCATCATCACCCCAGAGAGCATCATGGCCATGGGGTTTACCTTGTCTTGCCCAGCATATTTAGGAGCACTACCGTGCGTCGGTTCGAAGACAGCTATATCATCGCCGATATTGGCACCAGGAGCCAACCCCAAACCGCCGATGAGTCCAGCACACAATTCAGAGACGAAATCACCGTAAAGGTTGGGGAGGACGAGGATATCAAATTGCTCCGGACTACGTACTAACCGCATACACAGGGTGTCTATAATCACGTCCTCAAATTTGATATCGGGGTAATGCTTGGCAACCTCCCGAGCTACATCAAGAAAGAGCCCGTCGGATGCTTTGAGGATGTTGGCTTTATGGACTGCAGTAACCTTTTTCCTGCCATTAGCCCGGGCATATTCGAAGGCGAACTTAACAATCCTCCTTGACCCGGCTTCAGAGGCTACTTTTAAACTGAAGCTGCTGTCTTTCTTTATTTTATCTGGGGCTATTTCATGCATTAGGCTGATAAGCTTTGTGGCCTCGGGAGACATCCTCTCAAATTCAATCCCGGCATATAGATCCTCAGTATTCTCCCTGACCACCACAATATCTACTTTTTCATAGGGTGTAGGGATCCCTGGGTAGGTCTTGCAGGGGCGGAGGCAGGCGTAGAGGTCTAATCTTTGACGTAAAGCCACGTTGACACTCCTGAAGCCGTGTCCCACTGGGGTGGTAATGGGTCCCTTTAGAGCCACCTTGTTTCTCTTGATGGACTCCAGGACATAATCAGGAAGGGGAGTGCCAAACATATCCTGGGCCCCCTCTCCAGCTGTAGCTAAATCCCAGTGGAATTTGACTTCGGTTGCTTCCAGAACCCTCTTGGTAGCCTTAGTCACCTCAGGACCTATTCCATCTCCGGGGATAAGGGTGATCTTATAGTACATACTACTATCTCCTTTTAGAGCCTGAAATCTCCATATTTCCTAATATAAGGCACCAGTCCACCTTCCTCCAGAATATGGAGCATTACTTCAGGGATTCTGCCGAAGCTGAGCTGATTTCCGTTGGTCAGGTCTCTTACGGTGCCTCTAGTTAAGTCTACCTCTAACTCATCCCCCTCGTCAATCTTGCTTGTATCACATATGAGGACAGGCAGCCCCAGGTTGATAGCGTTTCTGAAGAAGATTCGGGCTGTTGATTTGGTTAAGATCGCCCCTACCCCTGCCATCTTAATTACCAGGGGGGCGTGTTCTCTGCTTGAGCCTAGGCCGAAGTTCTTACCAGCGACAATGAAATCACCAGGTTTAACCTGGGAGACAAAGGCAGGGGCAACATCCTCCAGGAGGTGCTTTGACAACTCGGGCAGATTACTTCTGAGATGAAACCATCGACCGGGTATGATGTGGTCGGTGGAGATATTGTCGCCGAACTTGAAACCTCTTCCTCTTAGTATCATAGGAGCTCCCTGGGGTCAGTGATTTCGCCGGTGATAGCAGTGGCGGCAGCCGTAGCTGGGCTTCCCAGATAGATAAAAGAATTGGGGTTACCCATACGCCCCTGGAAGTTACGGTTGGCGGTAGAAAGACAGGATTCCCCGTCTCCCAGTACGCCTTGATGCAATCCAAAACAGGCAGCGCAACCAGGCGGCATAATAAGTGCTCCTGCTTCTAGGAAGGTTTGGATATAGCCTGCCTCTATACTTTCTTGGAGAACCTTTCTCGAAGCTGGCGCTATGATTAATCTGGTTTCGGGATAACGTGGTCGAGATTTGAGAAGGCTGGCAGCGATAGCTAAATCCTCCAGGCGACCATTGGTGCAGGTGCCGATGAATACCTGCTGTATTTTTGTCTCTTTTAGCTCCCTTGCTAGCGCTGTGTTATCTACAGAATGAGGCATGGCCACTGTTGGCTCTAGGGCAGCAGCATCAATTTTGATGGTATGCTCATATACGGCATCGTCATCGGATTGAAGAGAGCAGTACCTCTCCCCTCTACCCTGGGCGATAAGGTATTCCTTGGTTTTTTCATCGGAGGGGAAAAGCCCTACCTTTGCCCCTGCCTCTACCGCCATATTAGCTATAGTGAGCCTCTCTGATATAGTCATATTGCTGACAGTTTCCCCGCAAAATTCCAGCGACTTGTAGGTGGCGCCATCAGCGCCAAGCAGACCGATAAGATGAAGAATTAGGTCTTTGGCATATACTCCCTCTCCAAGATGACCCTCAACTACCACCTTAAAACTCTCTGGAACCCTGAGCCAGGTCTTACCTAAAGCCATAGCCATGGCAATGTCGGTAGAACCCATTCCTGTAGCAAAAGCCCCTAGCCCGCCAGCGGTAGTGGTGTGGGAATCAGCACCTAAAATCACCTCAGCGGGGTTAGCCAAGGATTCTGCTACCAGTTGGTGACAGACCCCTTCTCCTACCTCGAAAAGGAGTGCTCCAGTTCTCTTGGCGAAGTTGCGAAGCAAAGTATGATCATTGGAAAGCTCACGGGCTGGGCTGGGGGAAGCGTGGTCTAAAAAAATCGCTGTTCTTTTTGGCTTGGCGACCTTTTCGAAACCGCTGGCTTCAAATTGCCTTATAGCCAGCGGACCAGTCCCATCTTGAACAAAGACCAAGTCTACCTCGGTGATAACAATATCTCCAGCGTGAGCATCTCCTCCTGACTTCTGGCTTAAGATCTTCTCCGCTAAGGTTTTACCCATTGTTTAATCTGCATTGAAGGATAATCTTCACCTATTGCTGAACTTACAAGCCCCTTTCTAGAGGGGGATGTTCCCGTGCTTCTTGACAGGGAGGCTATCTACCTTGTTCTGCAGCATCTGCAGTGCTTTTATCAGCTTGGGGCGTGTTTCCCTGGGATTGATGACATCATCAATGTACCCCTTGGATGCAGCTACATAGGGGTTGGCAAATTTGTCTCTATATTCACGAATGAGCCTCTGTCGTGTCTCTTCAGGGTTTTCCGAATCGGCAATTTCGCCCCGGAAGATGATATTCACCGCTCCCTCAGGGCCCATCACTGCAATCTCAGCCGTAGGCCAGGCGTAGTTGATATCGCCCCGCAAGCTCTTGCTGCTCATGACTACATAAGCACCACCGTAGGCTTTACGGGTAATCACACTTATCTTGGGGACAGTGGCTTCGGCATAGGCATAGAGGAACTTGGCTCCATGCCTGATAATGCCGCCAAACTCTTGGTCGGTGCCTGGCATATATCCAGGGACATCGACGAAGGTAATTAAGGGGATATTGAAGCAATCACAAAAGCGGACGAATCTTGCCCCCTTGTCTGAGGCGTTAATGTCAATAACACCAGCTACATGGAGTGGTTGCTGAGCCACCACCCCTACGCTCTGTCCATCGAGCCTGGCAAAGCCAACGATAAGATTGGGGGCAAATTGCTGGTGCACCTCCATAAAGTCACCGTTGTCTATTACCCGATTGATGACCTCCTTCATATTGTAAGCCTTGGCAGGATTCTCAGGAACAACATGAAGTAATTCCTCATCCCTTCGGTCAGGGTCGTCGCCAGTCTCCACCGCAGGTGGCTTCTCCCTATTGTTTTGAGGGAGGAAACTCAATAGGCGACGCACCATTTGGAGCACCTCTTGCTCATTCTCAGCTACAAAGTGGCAATTGCCGCTCTTCCTAGCGTGAACCATTGCCCCTCCCAGTTCCTCATGGGTAATCTCTTCTCCACTCGCTGCCCTGATTACATCGGGACCGGTGATATACATTTGCCCGATGCCCTTTACCATAAAGATAAAGTCGGTGATGGCTGGGGAATAGACAGCACCCCCAGCAGTGGGACCCATTACCACTGATATCTGGGGTATTACCCCTGAGTAGAGGGTATTGCGGGTAAAGATTTCACCATAGCCCTTAAGGCTATCCACTCCCTCCTGAATTCGTGCTCCCCCTGAATCAAGCAAACCAATGCAAGGGGCACCATTCTTAGCTGCTAGGTCCATTACCTTGCAGATCTTCTCCGATGCTACCAGCGATAAGGTGCCACCAATCACCGTGAAGTCTTGGACATAAACAAAGACAAGCCTGCCATCAATCTTGCCATAGCCGGTGACTACAGCGTCCCCTAGGTACTTCTGCTCAGCAAGCCCAAACTCAGTAGCCCGATGGGTGACGAAAGGGTCAAGTTCTTCAAAGCTACCGGGATCGAGGAGAAGGTCTATTCTCTCCCGAGCGGTAAGTTTGCCTTTAGTGTGCTGAGCTTCGATGCGCTTTGCTCCCCCGCCTTGTTTTGCTTGCTCTCTAAGTTTAGCTAGGTTTTGTACTTTTTCTTCAATAGCCATTCTTGATCATCCTCCAAATTTCTGCAGTTGCTCCGATTTATCGGAGCACTACACTGGCGATATAATTGTTTACGCCGTTTTAGCATAGCTGGGTAAGCCTTTCCTCTATCTTTTCCAGCCTGCCCTGGGACTCGAGGAGTTTCCCTCGCTCCCTTTCTATTATCAAAGAGGGTGCTTTGGAAAGGAAAGTGTTGTCACTCAGCCTTGTCTCCAGGCGGGCAATCTTGGCTTGTAAAGCCTCTTTCTCTTTTTCTAAGCGTTGTCTTTCTGCATCAAGGTCGACCGCCATAGGTAAGATAACTTCAACATTTCTTAACACCAATACTAAAGCCCCTTCTCTGTCCCCTCTCTCCTTTCTAGGGTCCAGGATAGCCAGGGGTTGCACTCGAGCCAAGGTCTCAATTGATTGGCGGTGAGACTCGATAGCTGACTTATTCTTGGTGTAAATTTGGGCTTCAATCCATCGGACAGGCTCAATCCTAGACTGAGCCCGGGCATTGCGGATGGAGTGAATAATCTCAATTACTGATTCCATCTCCTCCTCTGCCTGAGTATCGGTGACTCCTCTAGCAGTAGGATAAGCGGCGATCATCAGGGAATCGGGCCTTGCTTCGTCTCGGGGGAGGTGTGAAACAAGTCTTTGCCATATCTCTTCGGTGATAAAGGGCATAAAGGGATGAAGCAGCCTCAAAGAGGTTTCCAGGGTTTGGACCAGGACCGGGAGTGGAGAGGGCTCCGATTTATCGGAGTGGCGACGAAGGCGAATCTTGGCCAGCTCAATATACCAATCGCAGAATTCATGCCACAGGAAGTCGTAGATTTCTCTTTCAGCTTCACCGAACTGGAAGTCATCTAATAGATGGTTTACTTTAGCTATTAGTTGATCCAGGCGAGATAGAATCCAGCAATCCTCCGCTGGCAACCTAGAAGGTATTGCTCTATCTTCCAGGCCTGGTGGTAAGCTCCTTATTACAAATCTAGCTGCATTCCATAGTTTATTGGCGAAGTTGCGTCCGGCTTCCAGCTTTTGGCTGCTTACCTGGACGTCGTTGCCCGGTGCGCTACCTGTGGTAATAGCAAAGCGTAAGGCATCAGCACCATATTCCTCAATTGCTTCCACAGGGTTGATAACATTCCCCCTGATCTTGCTCATCTTCTCCCCTTTCTCATCTCTTATCAAGCCATGAAGGTAGACCCAGCGAAAGGGGATGTCACCTGTATTCTCTAGACCCATCATGATCATTCTGGCTACCCAGAAGAAAAGAATGTCGTAGCCTGTTTCCATCACTGTGGTAGGATAAAAGTAGCGAAAGTCTTCCGTATCATCAGGCCAGCCCAAGGTAGAGTGGGGCCAAAGGGCAGAGCTGAACCAGGTATCAAGGACATCGGATTCCTGGTGGATTTTGCTTGAGCCGCAATGGGCGCATCTCTCAGGCTGGCTAGCACTAACTGTGATTTGGCTACACTCTTCACAGTGCCACACCGGGATTCTATGTCCCCACCACAGTTGACGACTGATGCACCAATCGCGGATATTTTCCATCCAGTAAAGATAGATTTTGGTGAAATGCTCAGGGATGATGGTTATTTGCCCTTCCTCTACAGCCTTGATGGCAGGTTCGGCCAGAGGTTTGGTATGGATAAACCATTGCCTGCTCGCCCAAGGTTCGATAGCGGTACTACACCGAGCACAGTGCCCTACAGAATGAAGATAGGGTTCGGTTTTCAGTAAAAGCCCCTCCTTTTCTAGCTGAAGGAGCAAAGCTTGGCGGCAAGCGAAGCGATCGAACCCATCGTAGGGTCCTGCCTCCTCATTTAAGGTGGCATCGCCATTCAGTGCGTTTACCAAAGGGAGGTTGTGTCGCTGAGCCACCTCGAAATCTATCGGGTCGTGGGAGGGGGTAATCTTTAGTGCCCCGGTGCCAAAGCTAGGGTCCACAGCATCATCAGCGATAACGGGTATGGGGCGGCTGATTACCGGGATGGCAACCTTTTTACCTATCAAGTTAGTAAAACGCTTATCCTCAGGATTGACTGCCACAGCAGTATCACCGAACATGGTCTCAGGGCGGGTAGTGGCTACTGTGACGTAGTGAGACTCACCAACGATGGGATAGTTAATATAGTAGAGATGCCCTGTCAATTCTCTGTGCTCCACTTCAAGGTCGGAGAGGGCAGTTTGGCAGCGAGGACACCAGTTGATAATCCGCTCTCCTCGATAGATAAGCCCTTTGTTAAATAAGCGAACAAAGGTGGTAGCTACGGCATGACTGGGCTTCTCGTCTAGAGTGAACCTGTCCCTAGTCCAATCGCAGGAAGCACCTAGTTTTTTGTGCTGTTCTATGATGTTCTCTCGACATGAGGATGCCCATTGCCATACCTTTTCCACAAACCTTTCTCTTCCTAAGTCATGCCTGGTTAGTCCCTCTGTGGCTAGCTGTTGTTCTACTACCACCTGAGTAGCAATGCCAGCATGGTCAACTCCTGGCAGCCAAAGGGTGCTTTCTCCTTTCATGCGATGCCAGCGGGTCATAATGTCTTCTAGGGCAGCTGTCAAGGCATGTCCCAGATGGAGCTCGCCAGTGACATTAGGAGGGGGCATAATGATGACGAAAGGTCTTTTGCTGCGGTCTATCTTGGGAGTGAAATAGCCTTTCTCCAACCAGAATTGGTAGATCCTATCCTCAACTTTCTGAGGCTCGTAAGCTTTAGGCAAGTCCCCTCTTTGTTGTACTTTCCCCATTACTGCCATTCCTTTGTTTATATCTTATCGTAGCGCAACCTTCAGGGTCATTGACTATTTTTGCATTATAAGCACTATAGAAGCAAATTCATTTATGCTTATCCTTGCCACGGTCACGGATCGTTGTCCATAATGCTTAGGATACCCCGCACTTTAGGGCGGGGAGCATCAATGGTGCAAAGCGTCCAGCGGTGGCATTTATGCCACCTTTCAAAGCGGGCTAAAGCCCGGTCTTTGGGTGCTGAAGCAGCTGAGACTCCCCAGCCTGAAGGCTGGGGTATCCATTGCCAAACTAGTTTGGCACAAACCATCAGGGTGGTTACTTTATACCGTCTATGAGCAGCATCGTTTCTTTACCTTAAGCCTTGGCGATGTTTTTTGCTGTCTCAATTGATCCTTGGTCATTTTTTCTTTCCCTGTAGGGATAGACCTTCAGGTCTATCCGCTGTTGGTTTCGGACAGAGCTAAAGCTCTGTCCCTACTTTCCTCTTTTCGCCCTTGGCCAGCAGCTCCGCAACTTTATCCAGAACCTTGTGGGCCACCTCCGATTTTGGTAGCAGTGGCAAGTCTTCCTTGTTGCCCTGGCGGTCAATCAATACCACCTTATTGGTATCAGCACCGATACTAGTGATGTCATTAGCCACGATGAGGTCGAGGCGCTTCTCTTTCAGTTTGGCAGTGGCGTTTTGTATCAAGTTCTCGCTTTCAGCAGCAAAGCCCACCCTGATGAAGTCTCCCTTTATTTCACTGAGGATATCTGGATTCCTGATCAATTCTAACTTCATGCGAGGGGCTGCTTCCTTTTTAAGCTTGCTCTCAGCAGTGGTCGCTGGTCGGTAATCGGCTACAGCAGCAGCCATAATCAGGGCATCGGCTTTGGGAGCGGCTTTGAGGACTGCCTCTCGCATCTGGAGTGCCGTTTGAACTTGGACTATCTCTACACCAATAGGGGTGGGAAGTGCAGTAGGGGCGCTGATCAAGGTTACCTTTGCCCCTCGGTCTCGGGCTGCTTCAGCTAAGGCATAACCCATCTTGCCTGAACTTCGATTGGCAATATGGCGGACTGGGTCGATAGGCTCTTGAGTGCCGCCAGCGGTAACGATAACATGCTTTCCTGCCAAATCACCCTCCCTGCCGAGCACCTGGCAAATGGTAGCTAGAATATGTTCAATATCAGCAAGGCGCCCCATGCCTATCTCGCCGCAAGCCAAAGCACCGTAAGCTGGTTCAACGATGTTAAACCCTCGGGAACGAAGCTTGGCAAGGTTATCCTGAGTAATCCGGTTTTCATACATATTTACATTCATTGCGGGGGCTAGAATGACTGGTGCTTTGGTAGCCAATACGGTGCAGCAGAGCATATCGTCGGCAATGCCTGCTGCCAGTTTAGCGATGATATTAGCTGTAGCTGGGGCAATAACCACCACATCGGCTCGCTCTGCCAGGGCAACATGTTCAATATCGAACTCTGTGGGAGTGGCAAACATGTCGGTGGCTACCGGTCGGTGGGTGATGCTACGGAAGGCCAGCGGAGTAATGAACTCGGTAGCGGCTTTAGTCATGACCACATCTACTTTAGCCTCAGCTTGTGTTAGCTTGCTAGCCAATTCTACTGCCTTATAAGCGGCAATGCTGCCGGTCACCCCTAGTAGCACCGTTTTATTAGTCAGCATCCTCCCTCCATATTAACCAAACCATTCCAAAAATACCACGCATTTTCTTGGGGACTTTTGATTGAACTAGGGCTTATTCAACTCGTGAATTAACTGCAGTCCGAACAAGGTTAAGTGGGGATTTACTATCTCTATCACCTCTGTCTCCTTGGCGATAACCCCAGCATAGCTACCAGTGGCAATTATTTTTGCCCTCCCTCCCAACTCCTGGGTAAGGCGAGCTACCAGGCTTTCAACGAGCCCAGTATAGCCAAAGATAACCCCTGACTGCATAGCACTGACAGTGTTTTTGCCGATAGCCGTTTTGGGGCGAGCCAATTCTATACGGGGTAACCTTGCTGTGCGAGTATAGAGGGCTTCGGTAGCTATTTCCATACCAGGGGCAATAGCCCCTCCAAGGTAATCACCTTCTTTGGAAAGGACGTCGAAGGTAGTGGCAGTGCCCATGTCAATAACAACTGCTGGTCCGCCGTAGAGTCGATAGGCGGCAGCCGCATTTACTATCCGGTCAGCGCCAACCTCTCGAGGATTATCCAGGCGGATGCGCACCCCAGTCTTAACCCCTGGCTCAACTACCAGCAAAGGAACCCCAAGATAACGTTGACACAGCTCCTGGAAAACAGGTACTAAAGGGGGAACTACACTGCACATAATAGCTTCCTTTATGTCACCCTTTTCTATATTGTGGTGGGGCAACAGGTTAAAGAGCAAGGAAGCATATTCATCCGCCAGCCGATGGATATCAGTGGCAATGTATAAAGTGGTTTGTAGCTTTTCGGCCTCAAAAACTCCAAAAGCGATCTTAGAGTTTCCAATATCAATGGTTAGTAACATCTTTTCCCTCAGAATTTTTTAAACTCTTAATAACCAGAGGTAGAACAGGCAAAAGGTCGCTAGCCACCATTCCTGCATCGCCCAGTTCTCTTTTCACCGCTTCCCCAGCCTGACTGTGGAGGAACACTCCACCCACCGCGGCATCGAAAAGGGAGAGCCCTTGAGCTGCCAGTCCGGCAATCGCCCCAGCAAGCACATCCCCAGTGCCAGCCGAAGCTAGCCCTGGGTTGGCTATGGGGTTAATCCTTGTTCTGCCATCGGGGGCGGCTACTATGGTATAGGCCCCTTTGAGCACAATTGTTTTCTGCCACGAAGCAGCTGCTTCCCGAACCACGCTCAAGCGTTTGGACTGAATTTCATCTATAGAAAGCCCGGTGAGCCTTGACATCTCTCCAGGATGTGGGGTGAGCACAGCATCCCTGGTCAATCTCTGCCACCATTGAGGGATTGTAGCCAAAGCGTTAAGGGCGTCAGCATCGAGAACCAAAGCAGGCAGGTTTGGTGAGGAGAAAAGGATTGACTTCATGAACTCCACTACAGATGGGCTTTGCCCTGAGCCACATCCTAAGAGCAGAACATCGTAACTGGCCAACCAGGGTTGGAGAGCTTTAACACCGTTAGCCGCTACAATTCCAGGCTCCGATTCTGGCAGCGGAGCATAGGTCACCTCGGTTAATTTAGAGGCTAGGATAGGTTGGAGGCTGCGAGCAGTAGCTAGGGTTACTAACCCTGCTCCTACTCTAGTAGCAGCAGCGCAGGCAAGATAGACAGCACCAATGTAGTTAATTGAGCCTCCGGTGACCAGAACCCTGCCAAAGGTTCCCTTATTAGCATTTGGCGGGCGCTCTGGAAGTAGTGCCCTTATCTCCTTGGCGGTGATAACCTCAGTGGAGATGTCCTCAGCCAGCCTGGCTGGTATACCAATATCAGCCACAATCAGCTTGCCAACCTTAGTGGCACCAGGGAAAGCAAATAGCCCCTGCTTTGGATAAGCCAGGGTGATGGTAATATTAGCCGGAAGGCAAGCAGCATCCGCTGCCCCGGTATCGGCATCAAGCCCTGAAGGGAGGTCTAGAGCGACGATTTGAAAATTAGCGTCCCTTTCCTTTGCCTCTCTTACCTTCATCAATACTTGCTTGAAAGCACCTTGCACAGGTCTTGTCTTGCCAGTGCCGAATAAAGCGTCAATGACTACCTCTACCGAGGGGAGCAAGCTACCCAGGGCGGTCAGACTATCACCTTGACCAGCTACAATAGTATGAATACCTCGCTGTTGAGTAAGCTGGTAATTAGTATCTGAATCTGCCCTTGGTTTTGGGAGGTAGAGATGAACATCAGCCCCCCAATCGTGGAGGTGGCGAGCAGCAACTAGGCCATCTCCACCATTGTTTCCCGGTCCTATCAGGATCAAGATATGGCGTCCGGCGATATCTCCCAGCCACTTTCTTACCTCCTGAGCTACTGCTAATCCAGCATTCTCCATTAGTACTTCGAGAGGTAAACCTATGGCAGCAGCACGCTGCTCAATCTCGCGCATCTGGTCGCTGGTAACGATCTTCAAAGTGTTTCTCCTATTGCGGAGGCAGCAAGAGTGACGCAGACTAGTTTCCGTCAATTATATCAAATAGCTTTACCTTGAGGCAAACGTAGTGCCAAGAGGGCATTTAGCAACTCAAACCGTCATTGCGAACCCTTCGCTTCCTGTCATTCTGAGCGTAGCGAAGAATCTCACAGCGCTCAGGACAGGCTCCGCGAAGCAATCTCCCGCAATTGCTCTTGAGATTGCTTCGTCGTCAGTGCTCCTCGCAATGACAGTAAAGGCCTTCGTGCCTACGGGTATTTAGTATTAATGGGGAGAAGTATAGGTATGATATAATTTAGGCAGGTTTGAAAGGAATTTGAGCATGGCAAGGCTGGGAACTACGGGGTTCGGCTCATCTCAAAAAGCCTTCCGTTATCATCGTCTTGTAGTCAAGTTAGGCACTAACCTGCTTACTGGTGGAGTTGGGCACCTTAACTTGGAGACAATGACAAGCCTGGTAGATCAGGTAGTCCAGTTGCATCAACAAGGGCTAGAGATAATTCTTGTCTCTTCAGGGGCGATAGCCGCTGGCAGAGATAAGCTGGGGCTTGTCAGGGAGCGTAAGGATGTCCCCTTTAGACAAGTCCTTGCTGCAGTAGGGCAGAGTCGCCTGATGCACACCTATGAGCAACTCTTCGCCAAGCATGGCATTGTTGTCGCCCAAGCTTTGCTTACTAAAGCAGATATGTCTGACCGCGCTGGTTATCTTAATGCTCGTAACACTCTGCTGACGTTGCTGGACTTAAGGGTGGTGCCTGTTGTCAATGAGAACGATGTAGTGGCTATTGACGAGATTAAGGAAGCTAAATTTGGCGACAATGATAACCTTTCTGCCATGGTGGCTAACCTGGTGGATGCTGACCTTCTGATGTTGCTTGGCGATGTGGCTGGACTTTATACGGCAGACCCTCACCTTGACCCGCAAGCCAAGCTGATCCCAAAGGTGGAGAAGATCGATGCTTATATTGAGCACTTGGCTGGGGGGACAGATAGCCGCCAGGGCACAGGTGGGATGGGGACTAAGGTCGAAGCGGCAAAGTTAGCTACCAGTTCAGGGGTAGCTGTAGTCATTGCTGATGGGAGGCAGCCTGAGATAATCCCCAGACTAGTTCAGGGTGAACCCCTTGGCACCTTCTTCCCCTCGATGATTACCAAATTAGAGAGTCGCCAGCGGTGGATGGTTAGTGGGCTTGCCTCTCGGGGAAGGGTCGTTATTGATGCCGGGGCAGCGATGGCTCTTAAGAAGGGAAAGGGGAGCTTGCTGCCTGCCGGGATTAAAGAGGTGAAAAAGGGATTCCACCGTGGTGATGTAATTGATGTAGTTGATTTGCAAGGTAGCCGTATTGCCTGCGGGATATCAAATTACAGTTCTGCTGACATTGAGGTTATCAAGGGTGCCCACTCTGAAGAGATTATGTCTCTCTTAGGCTATGAATATGGTGCTGAGGTAGTACATCGAAACAACCTGGTAATGCTCTAGCAATCAAGGTATTCCTTGACATCGAGCTTGGAAACGGATTAATATAAACTTAGAGTAGGCTACCCCCAGCCTGGAAAGCTTCAGATAGAAAGAGAGGTGAAGTGATTTTAAATTTAATAATTGGCTTGGCTTGCTTCATCTTTGGGGGTGTGATTGTGTACTTTACCAGGCAGATGATAGCCAGCCGCAAGCTTCGCTTGGCGGAGGAGGGAACCAAGAAGCTTCTTGCTGAGGCGAAGGAGCAGCAAAAGGCTATTCTTCTCGAGGCCAAGGAGGCAGCCGTCAACATAAAAGCCGAGGCAGAAGCCAGTTACCGTGAGCACCGGGCTGAGCTACAACGGCTGGAAAGGCGTTTGGCACAAAGAGAGGATAACCTGGAGCACAGGGATGGAGCCCTTCAGCGCCGTGAGCATAACGTCTCTGCCAAGGAGAAGGAGTTAGAGAAGATGCAGGCTCGGGTAGAAGAGATGAGAGGGAAGCAACAGCGTCAATTGGAGCTGATTGCCAGCATGTCTTCTGCCGAGGCAAAGGAACTCCTGCTTCAGCGGGTGGAGAGTGAGATTCAGGAAGAAGCCTCGCGACGCGTGCGGGAGATGGAAGCCAGGATAAGAGAGGAAAGCGATAAGAAAACTCGAGACATCTTGGTTCAAGCTATCCAGCGCTGTGCTGCCGAAGTAGTAACCGAGAGCACTGTATCAGTTGTTCCTCTCCCTAACGATGAGATGAAGGGACGCCTCATTGGACGCGAGGGGCGTAATATTAGAGCCCTGGAACACGCTACTGGAGTGGACTTAATCATCGACGATACCCCTGAAGCGGTTACTCTCTCTTGCTTTGATCCGGTGCGTCGGGAGATTGCTCGTATTGCCTTGGAAAGGCTTATCCTCGATGGTCGAATTCATCCTGCTCGGATCGAGGAGATGGTGCAAAGAGCAAGAGATGAGGTAGAGGCAACTATCCGAGCTGAGGGGGAGCAAGCGGCGAGCAAGGCCGAAGTACACGGTTTGCCCCCAGAGCTGGTCAAGTTACTGGGGCGGCTTAAATACCGCTTTAGCTATGGGCAGAATGTCCTGGCGCATAGTGTAGAGGTTGCTCTTCTCGCTGGTATGATGGCTGCTGAAACAGGGGCTAGGGCTGACATTGCCAGGAAGGCGGGGCTGCTTCATGATATTGGCAAGGCAGTGGATTTCGAAGCAGAGGGGCCTCATGCTCTGGTCGGTGCTGAGATTGTTAAGCAATGGGAGAGGTCTCCAGAAGTAGCTAAGGCTATTGCTGAGCACCATGGAGAAGTAGAGATGACCACTGCAGAGGGCTTCCTTGTTTCCGCTGCCGATGCTATCAGTGGGGCAAGGCCTGGGGCAAGGCGTGAATCACTGGAGCAATACCTTAAGCACTTAGAAGCCCTGGAAAGTATAGCTAATAGCTTCCCGGGGGTGGAGAAGTCCTACGCAATACAGGCTGGCAGGGAAATCCGCATTATGGTTAAACCAGAGGAGATTGATGACCTTGAGGCAATGAGGCTTGCCCGTGACATTGTAAAGAAAGTAGAAGAAAGTCTGAACTATCCGGGTCAAATTAAGGTTACCGTCATTAGGGAGACGAGGGCGGTAGACTACGCAAAATAGAGATTCTGGAAAACCATTGCGGGTACTAATGGCTGGCGATGTCATTGGCAGGCCTGGCAGAAGAGCGATGCGTAGCTTGGTGCCAGGCCTGCGCTATGATTTCCGGTTGGATTTAGTTATTGCTAACGCTGAGAACGCTGCTGGTGGGAAGGGCTTAACCCCAGCAACGGCGGAAGAGCTTCTTCAATCTGGTGTTGACGTCTTGACTTCTGGTAATCATATCTGGGCACAAAAGGAGATTATCCCCTATCTTGATGGTGAGTTACCCATTCTGCGCCCACTAAACTACTCCCCCTATGTCCCTGGTCGAGGCTGCTTGTGGTGGGGAAAAGTTTTGGTGGTTAATTTGGCAGGACGCACCTTTATGGGCGATGCCGATTGCCCCTTTAGGGCGATGGATCAGTTGTTGGAAGGACTTCAAGAGGAGCCTGCGGCTATTGTTGTTGACTTCCATGCTGAGGCAACCTCGGAGAAGAATGCCCTAGGGCGTTACCTCGATGGGAGGGTTAGTGCCGTGTTGGGGACTCATACCCATGTGGGGACTATCGACGCACGCATCTTGCCTCGTGGAACGGCTTTCGTCACTGACGTAGGTATGGTAGGCCCCACTGACTCGGTTATCGGTGATGATGCTAAGGCGGTAATCCATCGCTTCCTTACCCAGATGCCGCATCGATTATCTGTAGGGGAAGGGCCTACACTTTTCAATTCGGTATTGGTGGAGGTAGAGCAAAGCACGGGGAGAGCAATAAGCATTACTCGCATTGATAGAGAAGAAAGTAAGCCATGAAGATTGACCTCCACCTCCATAGCACTGCTTCAGACGGGCGCTTTAGTCCTCAAGAGCTGGTAAGCATGGCAGCCAGCTCGGGGTTGGAGGCTATCGCTATTACTGACCATGACTCTGTAGAAGGAGTGCCCCCTGCATTGCTAGCAGCCCAGGAATTCCCCAGCCTTAAGGTTATCCCCGGTGTGGAGGTCAGCACTGATGTTCCTCATGGTGAGGTTCATATTTTAGGTTATTTCATAAATTACCGCGACCCTGAGCTAATAAGCACGTTGGAGGGGCTTCGCAGTTCACGACGGTTGCGGGCTCAAAGGATGCTAGCTAAATTAGCCAATTTGGGCATCCATATTGAGTGGGAGAGGGTTCAGGAGATAGCTGGGGATGGTTCTATAGGAAGACCTCATATTGCTCAGGCTATTCTTGAACGGGGTTATGTCTCCTCTCCTAAGGAAGCCTTCGTTAAGTATATTAGTCGGGAAGGACCAGCTTATGTAGAGCGAAAAAAAATGACACCTGAGCAGGCAGTGGAATTGGTGGTGAAGACGGGTGGTTTGCCGGTGCTCGCCCACCCGGCTGACATTGACCACTTGGAGGAGCTTATCCCACGGCTCCAAAAGGTAGGGCTGGTAGGTATTGAGGCTTACTATAATGGCTATCAATCTAAATTGGTAAAATACCTTGCCTCTTTGGCTCACAAGTATGGTCTCATTGCTTCCGGAGGAAGCGATTATCATGGGCTGGAGGGTGTTAGCGAGACCACATTGGGTGGAGTGATAGTCCCCTTTGAGTGCCTAAAGCAGCTTTTTGCCCTTGCCGGGCAGAGAGCAGTGTTCAGTCGATAAAGCTTTGCTAATGAAATGTGCCACACATCCTGAGGTAGAGACCAATCTAACCTGTGGCAGATGTGACACCCCTATCTGCCCCAGGTGTTTGGTGCAGACCCCTGTAGGGGCTCGCTGCCGAAAGTGTGCTGGCCTCAGACGTCTACCTACCTATGAGATCGCCCCTCAACAATATCTCAAGGCTGTAGGGGTGGGGTTAGGGCTTGCTATCGCAATAGGTTTCGCTTGGGGATGGCTCTGGGATATTATACCTTTCTTTTTCATCAGTCTTTTCTTGGCGGCTGGTGTAGGCTACGCTATAGGAGAACTAATCAGCCTTTCAGTCAATCGCCGGCGTGGTAGATGGTTACAAGTTATCGGTGGTTTGAGTGTAGCCTTAGCCTATCTTGTAAGCATTCTCATCTTTTCACCTGATTTGCGGGAACACTTATATGGGCTCCTGATGCTGGCAGTAGGCATCTTTGTGGCTGTCGGCCGCCTGCGCTAGGATATAGGCTTCAGCCAAGGTATATAAAACGCATTAAATAGTTGCCGCATAAACCCTGATTAAGCACCAAATCCAAAGCACGAAATTCTAAACAATACCCAATGTTCAAAGTCCAAATGACCAAAGCAGTTTTTGACGCCTCGCTTTAACTCAGCGTTACTCCTGATTGCATGGAAGGATAAATTTTGAGCATTTGATATTTGGATTTGTTTAGAATTTAGAAATTAATATTTAGAGTTTCCCTCCATCCTATATGCGATCATTTATATTGCCACATATAGTATATTTGCCGACTAAGCAGAGACTCAACTTCAGCCAGGGTTTCCTCAGCGATGGAAGAGGCGAAACTGGAGAGCAATCTTTCCATTAAGGTGGGTCGGGGTCTTACATGGGTAACTCGCCGGGCCACCTTGCCTAACTGAGCCGCCAGGTCAAGGGCTGTATCAAAGTCGCCCACTTCATCGACCAGACCTAAAGCCTTGGCTTTCTCCCCCGGAAAAATCTCCCCTGTTGCCAGCTCCTTCACTATCCCTTCATCAATATGCCTACCTCTAGCTACAGCTTTGATAAAATAGCTGTGAAAGCTGTCGATGAGTTCCTTTTCCTTCTTTTTCTCCTCTTCGGTTGGATCCCGATAAGGGGCACCCATATCCTTAAGGTGACCACTTTTGGTGACCGTGACGTGGACACCTACTCTTTGCAAAAGGTCTTGTAGTATTGGTCTGACCGATAGAACCCCTATAGAACCGATCACCGAGGTGGGGAGAGCCACTATTTTTGTGGCCGCGCAGCTTACCAAATAGGCACCTGAGGCGCCTGCCCCGCTGATAAAGGCTACTACTGGCTTCTTAGCCGATAGCTTATACACAGCGCTGTAAAGGTAGTCAGAAGCAGTAGCCAAGCCTCCCGTGGAGTCGATATTGATGATGACTGATTTGATCCTTGAGCTTTTCTTTAAGCCATCAAGTGAGTTGACATAACCTGCCAGCTTGCGGGATCCCATGATGGGACCGAACAGCTCCAAGACCCCTATTCTTCCCCCAAAAGGCAATGAAATTCCCATTATCTATCCCTCTCTCCTTACTACGGTGAACTCCGTTTCTGCCATTATAGCAAAATCAGGGTCTGTTTGAATAAGCTCTTGCCTGGAGCATCCTTTTCTGGTAAATTAAGATAGCTCGGGGCTGTAGTTTAGAGGGAGAACGTGTGACTGGCAGTCACAAGGTCGGGGGTTCGAGTCCCCCCAGCTCCACCACTAGACA
>CAYWDP010000002.1:30918-40669 GCA_964457045.1 uncultured Dehalococcoidia bacterium | reverse complement strand
ATCACCCCACTTGCCAATATACCCAACGGGAAGTATAATGGATTACCTATGGTAAAAGGTTATATTCTTATCAAGTTGCTCCCTGGATTTGAGTCTAGTGCTATGTCTCAGGTCCGTGCCACCTCTGGGGTTTTGGAGGTCAATTCCCTGTTCGGGCATTGGGATGCCATAGCTGTTGCCGAAGCCAAATCCCTCCACGAGTTATCACGGCTGGTTCTCAACCAGATTCGTGGCATACAGGGTGTGCAGGATACTGAGACACTGGTGCACGGCGAGATTTAGTTTTATAAGGCTGCTGAGAAACTTCCTTTTTCGGCAGCAAGCCCATCCCCTATAGGGTGAGGCAAATTTGCTGAAAAAGGTACGAAGGACCTTTTCAATAACCTTGATTAGCTTCATGATTAAATTTTCATGGAGCAGCTATGCCAGCCAACTTACCTCCCCAATATTTCGAAGCTGAGAAGCGCTATAGGCGCGCCAGGACTCCTCAAGAAAAAGTTGAGGCCCTGGAAGACATGCTCTCCATTATGCCCAAGCATAAAGGCACGGACAGGCTCCGTGCTGAGTTGAGGACAAAAATTGCCAAGTTCTACGATGAGGCTCAAAAGAGACCATTCATTGGCAGGAAAGGAAGCCTTCTTTATTACATTAAGAAGGAGGGGGCTGGGCAGGCTGTATTGGTTGGTCTCCCCAATGTGGGTAAGTCCCAACTGGTCTCAGCTGTTACTGAAGCCTCCCCGGAAGTAGCTGACTATCCCTTCACCACCCAAGTCCCTATTCCGGGGATGATGAAGTTTGAGAATATTCAAATACAGCTAGTGGATGTCCCGGCGATAACGGCTCCGCAAGTTGATTCCTGGCTTCCCAATGTTCTCAGGAATGCTGATCTTCTTCTGATTGTGGTAGATTTGAGCCAGGACCCAGTAACCCAGGTGGAAGCCATCATCGAGCGGCTAGAGAAGTTCAGGATAAATCTTTTTGACCAGGCTGAGGTCGAACCCAGAACAGTTCAGAAAAGAGCCTTAATCATCGGTAATAAGAGGGACTTAGAGGGAGCTGAGGAGGGATACCAGAGATTGAGTTCACGCTATGGGGAAGAATTTCCCCTGGTTTGTCTCTCTGCCAGAGAAGGAGATGGCTTGGAGGAGCTGGGAGAGAATATCTACAGAGCTTTAGACGTTATTCGAGTATACACCAAAGCACCAGGCCAGCCACCAGACTTGACCGAGCCGGTGGTGGTGAAGAAGGGGAGCACGGTGGAGGAGGTAGCTGAATCCGTCCATAAAGATTTCCGCAGCAAGTTAAAATATGCCCAGGTCTGGGGCTCAGGGAAATTCGATGGTCAGCAGGTCAAAAGGCAGCATGTCCTCCAGGAGGGGGACATAGTAGAGCTGCATATTTGATCTTTATCTACGAAGTGCTGACAGGGCTAAGTTAGGGTATCTGTGGCTTCAGGCTAAGTTGGTAGCCCAAAGGCCGACCTCACCCTCGTCCAATCCTCTTTTGATGGAAGTATGTAATTCCTGGCCCTGCTTGGAATCGGCAGTCCTGTTCCTCTCTTGATGTCAACAGCCATCTCAGCAGTCTTCATAGCTACCATAACGGGATCCAGGACAGGTATAACTTGCCTGTCGACAGTGACCTTATTTAAGCCAGCCATGCTGCAAAGTAGACCCGTACCGGCACAACCAATCACTATCACGTCAGCACCATCGGCCACACACTCTTCTGCCACCTCCGCAACACTATCTGCGGCTAGCTTTGGATCACCTAGCCACTGCGGCCAGACTTCTACAAAGGGGTCTTTATCAAATCTTATCCCGTTGGGTATTAGCCGATCCTCCAAACCATGTAGCCTGACTTGCTCCTCAAGCTGGGCGAGCTGTCCTGGCATGTTGGTACCTATTATGGCAAACTTGCGGCCTAGCTGACAGGCAAAATGCATACTTGACTCGGCAGGTCCGAAAATCGGCATGCCAACTACAGACCTCGCTTCCTTGACCCCTGGATCCCCAAAACAGTGCACACTGGCAGCATCAAAGCCCTCACTGTCTGCCTCAATGAATGCCTCTATGATCTCCTTCTTGTCCAAGAGGGCGAAATAGGGATTATCGAAATCAAGGGGATTATCTCCTTTGAGCCCATGCTTTATCGGCTTCAGCACCACTTCAGTGTCTGGTCGCAGCACCTTTTTGAAACTCTGCTGCACCGCGCCAAACCAGGCATCATGGAATTCCTCCGGTAGTTCCGTTATGTGAACTAGACAGAGTCTCATCGTCTCCCCCCTCTGACGGACAATAACATACCCCTCAACCAGTGTCAACGTTCGTTCTAAACGTATAAACTCCTATTCCCCGCTCAAAATCCCTTGCTCCGAGTGCCCACTGACTTGCTGTGAATGGCTGTGAGGCGGTTTTGAGGGGTGGTTTGGGGAGGGCGAGGGTGAACCTCGGAGGGCTTGACAAACTTGGTCACTTGTGATTCAATCCTAATTGAACTTCCTGCACGAAATATCCCTCGTAGGGCTCTTCCACCTTTAATACCCAAGCGGAGGGCAACTTTCACAGCAGAGGAGGTGATGCCTATGCTGAACCGAAGCTGGCTTCTTCGCTTCCGGGCGGCGGAGAGATTGCTCTGTTTCACCTAGACAGCCCAAGTAGATTTGACAAAAAGGAGGAGACAAGTCATGAAGTTCCTCGTTATTACAAGGACGAAGGACGTATTCTTCACGCTTCCGCCGGAGAGACAAATGGAACTCCTGAACGGGGCCCTTGCCTACATTGATAAGTACCGGAAGGCAGGCAATTGCAGGGAGATTTACTGGATGCCAGGCTGGAGCCGTGCGGTGGTCATCTGGGATTCGGAGTCCGCTGAGCAGGCAACTCGGCAGGTCACTGAGAATCCTATGGCCCCCTACACAGATATGGAGTCATATGCGCTCTCGGATTGGGATGCCTATGTGAAGGCATTGATGGAAGCTCGTAGGTAGCTACTTGCAAACAGTGGGTTGCGTCACCGAGCAATACACGACTTGCGAACCTGATGTGGCAACGGGGCAGGCGGACTCTGTAGTCACTTCGCCCTCTTGCCCTTCGGGCGGTTAGCATGTGATTTGCAGCCTACTTCGTTTGTCCAAGTGCTCTGCACATTGCAAAGCCAAAAAGAATCATAAGACCAGCTAGGCGGATTTGTAATGGCCAAAGGTGGCACATCGGCCAGTCTAACATCAAACAAGGAGGTGTAGTATGCCAACCTACGTCATTCTCATGAACCTAACAGAACAAGGGATTAAGAACATCAAGGGTGCTCCTGAACGGATTGACATGTTCACTAAGGCCCTTGGGGCGGCTGGCGGCAGGCTGATAGCCTTCTACTCAACTATGGGGCAGTACGACTACGTGGCTATCGCAGAAGGTCCCGGTGATGAAGCAGCCATGACCCAGCTGCTGACAATAGGCATGGCTGGCAATGTCAGAACCACAACGCTCAAGGCATTCAGCAAAGAAGAGTTTGTCAAGATAGTGAAGGGCTTACCTTAGGCCTATTCACTGTTGGTAATGCAGGTAAGTTTTTTCAAAGAGAATCACCGAAGGCTGGTGTGCCACCGTTTGACCCCGTCGCGGCGGATTTGGAGAAGGGAGGTGGGATACAGTGAGCACTCAACACGAGGAATTTACCAAGACTGATTCGGACTTCTTCAGCCAGGGAACCAGATGCTCTGGCTGGCTCTACTGCCCAAAGGGAGCGGAGTCTCCTCCTATAGTGGTCATGGCTCACGGCTTCGCAGCAGAGAAGACGTTCAGGCTGCCGGCTTATGCCGAAAGGTTCGTCAAGGAAGGGATGGCTGCCTTTGTTTTCGACTATAGGTGCTTTGGAGACAGCGATGGGAAGCCCCGTAATCTGGTAAATCCGTATCGTCATGTTCAGGACTGGAAGGCAGCCATTGACCATGTACGGGGTATTGCAAACATCAATCACAACAGGATCGCCTTATGGGGAACTTCCCTTGGTGGAGGGCATGTCATAGTCGCTGCAGCCCATGACACAAGTATCACAGCCATCGTTTCTCAAACACCTTTTGTTGATTCCCTGGCAACACTCAAAAACATCGGGCTAATGCAGATCGCTAGGAGCTTGATACCAGCTTTGAGGGATTTGATGAGGCTACTTACTCTACGCAGTCCATACTATATTCCAGTGGTGGGTGACCCAGGCACTCTTGCCTGCATGAATACACCGGATGCCAAGCCAGGTTACTTTTCCATCATCCCTGAAGGATCGTCCTGGAAAAACGAATGCCCGGCAAGAATATTATTTACCATCGCACTCTACCGACCAACAACAGTGGCAAAGAGAGTGAAATGTCCAGCTCTAGTCATCATGGCTGAAAAGGATTCTCTGGGTCCCCCGCAGTCGGTAGAGAAAGCTGCCTCAAGAATGGAGAAGGCGAGCCTGGTCCGGATGCCAATGGGTCACTTCGATGTCTATACAGGGGAAGGGTTTGAGGAAGCAGTCGAACTTGAAAGCCGTTTCTTGAGAGAACACTTGATAAACGCCCATTGACTTAGGCACTTTTCAGCTAGGTCATGCAGCGATTTAAACTCCGGTGCATAAGGGTTTATAGCCTCTGAAGAGCTGGTGTTAACAAGGCAGGAGCAATAGATGGGCTCAGTAGCCTCATCGAATCAAAGTCAAGGAGCAAATTCTGCTCAGGTCTTAATACGCCAAAGTCGGTCCGCTAACTCTGCAATGTAATCCCTGTTTTCCAGCCTTTCTTGCCATTTGCTGGGAATGGCTTCGATTCCCAGATATGCCCCCGAGATGGCCCCGGTCATAGCCCCTATGGTATCGGTATCCCCACCCAAGCTTATGGCATAGATAACCGCCTCCTCAAAGGAGTTGGGGTGGGACAGGAAGGAATAGATGGCGGTAGGCACGGAATTGAAAGCTTCGATACCATGCCCCAGCTCGGCCACAACCTTCGACCTATCCTTTTCACCTAGCAGCTCTTTTATGCTTTTCAGCTTCTGCTTATAGACCTCGTGCTTTACAAAGTCGGTCAATTTCCTTAAGAATTCATTGCCTTGAAAGGCTAAAGAAGGGTCGGCCTGTGTGGCTAAGGCAATAGCATAAGCCTGCAAAGCTGCCCCTTCCTTTCCTAGCTCATGGGCATGGGTGATCTGGCTGGACTTGTAAGCTATCTCCTTTAGCCTGGCTAAGTCGTCGTAATAGAAAACGCCCACAGGGGCAATCCTCATGGCAGAGCCATTGCCAAAAGAGCCGCCCCCATATAATTTCTCAGCCGCCTTGTCCCATGCCTCACCACCCTTTATCATCCTGAAGACTCGCGGTGGTCCCGGTCCGTAACCACGGAAGGGCTCACGGCTATAATTCTCCATAAACCTGCCGGTCATATGCTCACCATCAAAGCCCTTGTTTTCTATCAGCGACTCCGCCACCCCAATCATCATGTGAGTATCGTCAGTGTAGGTAAGAGTGTGACGCTTCTCAGCCAGAGCACGGATCTCAGCTTCGTCAACCCTGCGCCAACCCTCCAGCGAGGCTCCTAAGGCATCCCCCACCCCGGTGCCCATCAAAGAGCCCGAAATCTTTGACCTCAAATCTTCTCTATCCATTGGTTGCCTCTATGCCAGTCTATCTGGTATTCCATAAAGTCGCATAGCATTTTCAGTAGTCTTATTGGCTACCCTTTGGGGTGGCAGGCCCTTTAATCCAGCCACCGAAATCAAAACACGGACAACATCGGCTGGCTCAGCCTGATGCCCCCTATATTTTACTGGAGAATCTGTCTCCAGTAACAGGTTCTCTAATTCTGCTTCCTTTATCGCTCTGCGGTGCTCCTCATGGTACTGCGCAGCTAGGGTTGCCGAGACAAAGTAGCCCTGGCTTAGAATATCCTTCAGAACGTTTGTGGGCCCGGTATACCAGTGGAAGACTGCCTTCTCAACTTCAGCCTCTTTCACCAAAGTGAAGGAATCTCTCCAGGCATAGCGGGAATGAACTATCACTGGCTTATTATACCTTTTGGCTAAGGCCAAAATACTTCCGAACACCTCCTTTTGTAAATCTTTGCTTGACAGCTTTATTAGCTCCTTATGGTAATCCAGACCTATCTCACCCAGGGCGACTACCTTTTCCCTGTTATCTTCAATAAATTGAAGATCGCGCTCAAGGGATGAGATATCTTCCGCTAAGCTCCCGGGATGAAAGCCAATTGCTGGATAGACGAAATCTCTATATTTCTCCGCTATCTCTAATACCTGGTTATTTGATTGATAGTCTGAGCCAACAGCCACTATGGCTACTACCCCACTCTCCTTGGCTCTTTCCATAGCTGAGTCGAGGTCTGCCAGCTCCTCCAGGTGAGCGTGGGAATCAATCAGTGGGTAGATCTTATCCCCAAGGTCGAGCATTTTGAAGAACCTTCACCCTAAATTTTTGTAGGGGAGCCCCTTGTGGGCTCCCCCTAAATCGGGAGGGGACGAGCCCCTCCCCTACAAGATTTGCATTGGATTTGAGTCAGTCACTAGAAGACCTGCATTACATTTTAATAGCCACTAGAATTTTGGTCTAACCGACATAGTAACAGGAATAGCCAAAATAGCAAGGGAGCCGGCGAACACAAAGGGATACAAGTATCCGGGGATAGCACCACTGGCAATAGCACCAACAAAGGTGCCTACAAAGATGGTGGTGTCCAGCACCCCCAGGTTCCCACCGATTCTTTCTGGCAAGAAGAGGTTCGATACGATAACCATTCGTGATACCAGGAATAGACTATCCCCCATCACATGTAGTAGCCTCACCATTAGTACAGTCCCAAAGGCACCTACAAACAGCAAACTTATGTTGAAGAGGCCCGAGAGGAGTAAGCCAAGGTAGAGAATAGCTCCCAACCTTAATCCCCTGCCAGTCACACTATCGCTGATATATCCAGTAGCTATGGACAGTGTAGCAATAGCTATCCCGATAAAGCAAAACATCCTCCCTATCGAATTCTCCGTCAGGTCGATATTCTCTTTTAGGAAAAGGCTGAAGGAGGTCTGCTCAACACCGAGATGAAGCGCTAGCAGGAAAGTTAGCACAATTAGCACCAACACTTCCTTCCTAGCTATATCTCTCCGGTACTCGCCCAGCTTGAATTTGGCAAGCTTTACATCCTCTAGGAAAAGGCTAAGAAAAAGGAAAGGCAACAGGATGAAAAAAGCGATCCAGAGAAGAGAGGTCATGCTGATCTCAGCCAGCAAGAAACCTCCAGTTAAAGGCCCCAAACCGTAACCGAGAAGCCCAATCCCCATATAGAACCCCAACTTCTTGCCCGTGTTGCCTTCGCCCAGGAGTTTGTAGTATAGGGAGGAGCAAGAGATTCGAAATAGCGAGCCCCCTATCCCACCGATAATGAAGAATGCCAGCAGGGACGGAAACTCCTCCACCCACCTCAGTCCAGTGAGAAAGATAGCGAAAAGGATAAAGCCGGCGGTGACCAATCTCTTGGGAGGTAGCCGATCACAAAAAATCCCGAAGGGAAACAACAATGCCAGCGAAGATAGGGGAAAGGTGGAAATCAGGACGCTGATTTGGAGATGGCTGAAGCCTAGGTCAGTGAGGTAAAGGGGGACATAGGCTAAGATTATCCACAGTGTGTATATATACCCGAAATTGAGAAAACTGGGGAGGGCAAATCTCCTTAGGGGTTCAGGCGCTAGCCACGATGGGGAGCAGTCCAATATTGAAACTTAAGCTCCTAATTTGACACTCCAGATCAGTTAGGATAAGTAGCCGCTATTATGCCTTTAAGCCTTAGATTTGTCAAGGAAGAAGAGAGGAGACCGCTTAGCAACTCAAACTGTCATTGCGAGGCACAAAGTGCCGAAGCAATCTCTGAGAGTAATGGTGAGATTACTTCGCTCTGCTCGCAATGACGGTAGTAGTGCAGTGGGGAGACCGCTTTGTTGCCCCTTCGCTTTGCTCAGGGCCTTGGCTCTCCAGGAGAACTAAAATCTGAGGCTGTTTAAAAGTGTAGTAGCTCCCCGATATATCGGGGGGCTACCTTGCCTGATAAATCAGGCAACTACAAGAATTTGGGGGTGAAGAGCTTCCAAAATACCTAAAATTGAAGCTAAAATCAAAATTAAGCAGCCTCCAATCTGGAAAGGGGGTGAGTTCTTCATCCCCCTAGAATTGCTCAATTAGCTCTGAGATTTGCTCCAGGGTGAAAACAGGACCATCCTGACAAATATACTTCTGGCCCACATTGCATCGGGCGCACTTGCCTAAACCACACTTCATCTTGCTTTCAAGGGTGGTGACGATTTGATTATCAGCAAAGCCCAGCTTCTTCAGTTCAATAAGGGTGAAGTGGATCATGATAGGTGGTCCACAGGTAATGGCAATAGCATTGAGGGGTGAAAGCTTGAGCTCGCTCACTACCGAAGGGACCAGGGCTACTCGGCCAGTCCAATTTTCGTCACCAGCATCAACAGTAAGTTCCAGCTTTGTTCTGGGTGCTGCTGCCCAGGTATCAAATTCAGGAGCAAAGACCAGATCTTGCGGGGTGCGGGCTCCATTGATGATGAGGAGTTCGCCATAATCATCCCTATGGTCGAGGACGGTGAGAACTATCGGACGCAGTGGTGCCATGCCAATGCCACCGCCAATAATGAAGATGTTTTTCCCCCTATATTCCTCCAGAGGGAAGCCATTACCGAAGGATCCCCGCACCCCGAGGGTTGCCCCTGGCTCAAGCTCGTGAAGGGCGTTAGTGACAGTGCCGATCCGCCGCACAGCAAATTCCAGCCCTGTCTTGCGGTAAGGTACAGAGACAAAGGTGAAGGGGGCTTCGCCTACGCCGAAGGCGGAGAGGAAGACGAACTGCCCTGGCTGGTAATCAAAGCTTTCTCGGACAGCAGGGTCATTCAACTGCAGTTTGAACAGCTTGATATCAGGTGTTAGGTCGATTACATCCTGTAATGTAGCTAGCTGGGGTAAAAGAGGATTATCGGGCTTCACTTGGAGCTCCTAGTTTCTGGACATCCTGTATTATCTCGCGAATATCTATATTCACCGGGCAGGATCTGACACACCGACCACAGCCGACACAATGTAAGGCTCCAAAACCTTCGGGGAAATAAAGCAACTTATGGTAGAACCTTTGCCTCATGCGAGCCCCTTTGGTAGAGCGAGGGTCATAGCCGCCAGCAATGCGAGTGAACCCTGGAGACTGGCAGCTTTCCCAACTGCGCACCCGCTCAATCTTCCCTTTATCGGTATAGTCTCGCACATCGAAGCAGTAGCAGGTAGGGCAGACATAAGCGCATATATTGCAGTGAATACATCTATCAGCCACCCGGCTCCAATAGGGGGCGTCAAAGTTTTGACGCATCTTGTTCACAATACCTTCACTGGGAACAGGCGAAGGAGATGGAGGGGAAGGAGGGGACACCTCTGTGGTTGATAACAACTCATCAGGCAGTAAAGCCTTGCCCTTTTCAGTAACGATTTGAACGATATAGCCCTCCTCTACCTCGGTGAGCAAAACATCTAGATGGGTGGGGTCGTTGGGAGCACTGCCCATGCTCGTGCAGAAGCACTCCGGGCAAGCGGTCAGGCAAGAGAGTCCGACGAGGGTGGTTTTCTCACGGTGTTGCTGGTAGAGGGTGTCGGCTGGCTCTGCCAGGAAGGGGCTATCCATCATGGCGATGCCAGAGGCATCGCAGGGGCGCAAGCCGAA
>CAYWDP010000002.1:4578-30818 GCA_964457045.1 uncultured Dehalococcoidia bacterium | reverse complement strand
GGAAGGGGCTATCCATCATGGCGATGCCAGAGGCATCGCAGGGGCGCAAGCCGAAGATCACCACTTCCTGCTCAACAGTTGCTGGTGTCAGCTCAACCTGCCCGTCTTTCCTCTCCACAAAGAACAGGGTCTCTGTAGTAGGGAAAAACCATTCCTTGGGTGATAGTGCAGTGTTGTCGAAATCGAGGACAATCTCTTCCACTTGGTCGACCTTCCGAAAAAGGATCAGGTCCTCGACCCTGGTCGGTGCGACAAGGATGCGTTCCTTAAGTAGCCCGCCTAGCCAAGCCAGTAAATCTTTCTTCGATATCAACTGAGTCATTCACCAACCCCCAGCTTTTCCTCTTTCTCAAAGGTAGAAAAGGGCGGTGGAGTTTCGGCGTCGATACCTGCCTGGAAATTGAAAAGCTCCAGCACCTCCTTCTCCAATTTGCGGTTAAGCAAACTGAGGGGAATATTCACCGGACAGACTCGCTCGCACTGGTAGCAACTAATACAGCGTCCTGCTAGGTGAAAAGCGCGTATTGTATTCCACATTTCGTTTTCCCCGGGGGCGATCCTGATGCCTACCCACAATGGGTCCAATCGCTCCACAAAGCACTCACTACAATAGCAACCAGGGCAAACTTGACGGCAGGCGTAACAGCGTATGCAGCGACTGAAGTGCTCTGCCCAGAAGGCTCGCCTCTCGGTTATCGACTTAGTCTCCATTTCAGCGATATCAGGATAGGTCTCGGGAATAGCTGGTTCTGAAGTCGGTGGCTCTCCCACTAAGAAGTCGTAGATTACGGGTGTATGTTGTTGACAACTCTGGCAAGCGTCCTGCAGTTTTTCGCTGGTTTGGTTCCAGCTTGCCCCCACTATTCCGGGACATACCACCCCGATAACGAAGACCTTATCCCGCTGAATCTGGTTCTCATTGAGAAGTAGATTGATAGCCCGGGAATCGCAGGGCTTAACCACGATGGCAGTGGCTTTGTCTCGTCGGTCGAGGAGATACCTGACCAGATTATGGGTGCAGGTCTGGTCGAAAATAAGCTTATCTGCCTCTGCTGGCTCATAGACAAACAGTGGTCGAGCAGTTAGCCCGTCAGTGGCTCTTTCGTAGCCGATGACGCACTCTACAGCTTTACTTTCAAGGAGCTCTTTGGCTTTATTGCAGATTTGCTCAGTCGAGTTCATAAAGCAGCTCTTTCTGGCGAGATTGTTTCCCTTGGCCCCAGCCTTAGAAGATCTTTGTAGGGGAGACCCTTGTGGTCTCCTGTAAATGGGGAGGGGACAAGCCCCTCCCCTACAGAAGGGCTAGAACCCTTCGAATGTTCCGCTTTTAGCGCATAATTTGGGTTCACAATGTGGCCCTTTCTGGCACTAGTTCCCTTGGCCCCAGCCTGAGGAGCTCCTCGATAAAGGATGAAACCACCTGGGAAAACCTCTTCCCCTCGGAGGCAGAGACCCATTCTATCCGAAATCTTTCCTTTTCAATGCCGAGGTAATCCAGGAAGGGACGAAGCAGAGCAAAGCGACGACGAGTGTAATAATTACCTTCAACGTAGTGGCAGTCGCCAGGGTGACAGCCGGCAATCAGAACGCCGTCAGCCCCCAACTGAAAGCTCTTGACCACCAGGAGAGGGTCAATCCTCCCTGAGCAGGGCACGCGGATGATGCGAATATTGGGGGGATAGGTGATGCGGCTGGTGCCCGCCATATCAGCCCCAGCGTAGCTACACCAGTTACACAAGAATCCAACAACCTTCGGTTGATATCCTATTGCCATAGTGATGTTACTTGAGCTAATAATTGCTGCTGGGTGAACCCACGCAGGTTGGCCGCCCCAAAGCGACAAGCGGCGACACACAAGCCACAGCCCTTACACAGGGTTTCATTAACCACTGCTATGGTACGACCATCCCTGGTAAGCTGGGTATCAATGGCGCTAAAGGGACATACCTGGGTGCAGAGCAGGCAGCCGCTACACCTAATGGGGTCAATCATAGCCACCATGGGGTCAGTGGTGAGAACGTCTTGGCTGAAGAGGGCGGCTACCTTGGCGGCAGCAGCACTACCCTGGGCAACACATTCTGGAATGTCTCGAGGACCGATGCAAGCACCGGCGAGGAAAATGCCATCGGTCTGGGTTTCTACCGGGCGTAACTTGGGGTGCGCCTCAATGAAGAAGTTATAGGTGTCGTAACTGATATTGAGGATTCGGGCTAGCTCTGCTGCCCCAGCACTGTGCTCCATCCCTGTAGCTAGCACTACTAAGTCAGCGGCAATCTCCACTGGTCGGCCGATGAGGGAGTCCTCTCCACATACTACAAGCTTCTTACCGTCTTGGTAGATTTTGGAGACTCGCCCTCGCAGGTATAAAGTGCCATACTCTCGCTGGGCACGCTGGGCAAACTCATCGAAATCCTTACCCCCGGCACGGACATCTATATAGAAGATATAGCATTGCACCTCAGGGTCATGCTCCTTAAGCATGATGGCGTGCTTTGCCATATACATGCAGCAGACCTTGCTGCAGTAGCTTCGTCCCTTCTGCTCATCTCGTGACCCCACGCAGCTTACAAAGACTACTGTCTTTGGGTGCAGCCCGTCCGAGGGACGGACAACCTCCCCACCAGTAGGTCCTGAGGCACTCAGCAGCCTTTCCAACTGTAAGCCAGTGATAACATCAGGATGCTTGCCACCTCCATACTCGCCGTAGACCCTGTGGTCGAAGGTCTTAAAGCCGGTGGCAACAACGATGGCACCTACTTCAACATCGATAAATTCATCCTTCATCTCGTAGTTTATTGCCTTAGCCTGGCAAAGCTTTTCACATTCCCGGCATTCAGAGCAGACTCCGCAGGATAAACAGCGCTCCGCTTCCTGCTGAGCTTGGGCTAAGCTATAACCTAACTCCACTTCTTTGAAGTCCTTGATGCGTTCCTCCAAAGCCAGTTCCGTCATTCTTACTCGGTCTTGCTTGGGGAATCGCTCCCTGAGAACGGCAATTTCCTCTTTACTGAGCCTCTGAGGGGCTTCTTCTTCCCCAATCTCTCCCGCAGCCAAGGGCTCTCCCTTCAGATACCTATCTATAGAGCGGGCTGCCTTCCTGCCAGCAGCCATAGCCTCGATGACCATTGCTGGGCCAGTTACCACATCACCACCAGCAAAAACACCCTCAATATTGGTGGCTAGAGTAGCTTCATCAACCATCAGGGTGCCCCTAGGGGAGAGCTCTAAACCTAACCCCTGAGCGAAGGCAAGATTTGGTGCTTGACCCAGTGCTGGGATAAGGGTATCAACATCAATAGTAAACTGCGAACCTTCGACGGGAATGGGGCGAGGTCGCCCACTGGCATCCGGTTCGCCTAGTCTCATCCTAACACACTCTATTTCTTTAACCCTGTCCCCTTCAGCAATCACCTTGGTGGGAGCAGCCAGGAACATAATTTCGATCCCTTCTGCTTCAGCAGCCTCAATCTCAGTTGCGTTAGCTGGCATCTCCTCTCGACTTCTTCGGTAAAGAATAGTCACCGAGCTTCCCAAGCGGCGAGCTACTCGGGCAGCGTCAATAGCGGTGTTGCCGCCACCAACCACAACCACTCGACCACCGATTTCAACCTTTTGTCCCAGGTTTACCGCCCGCAGGAAGTCAACCCCGTGAATGATCCCCAAGGCCTCTTCTCCAGGTATCCCCAATCTCATACTTTCGTGGGCTCCAGTGGCTATGAAGATGGCTTGATAGGAACCTCGCAGATCCTCAAGTTTGACCTGCTCTCCTACCTTGGTATTGGTCTTTATCTTCACCCCAAGCTTCTCAATGTACCGGATGTCCCCGTCAAGGGTGTCCTTAGGTAAGCGATATTCAGGAATACCTACCCGCAGCATCCCCCCGGCCTGGGGTAGGGCCTCATATATAGTTACCTCATAACCGGAAAGAGAGAGGTCGTGAGCTGCCGTCAATCCGGCGGGACCAGAGCCAATGATGGCTACCCTCTTGCCATTCTTTGCAATCTGGGGAATTTCAATCTCCTCAATATCGATCTGGTCTGCAGCAAACCTCTTTAGGGAGCAAATAGCCAGGGGCTGATCAAGGTAACCCCGCTTACATACCTCTTCACAGGGGTGGTAACAGACTCGACCGCAGACAGCCGGAAGGGGGTTGGTTCGCCTGATTAGCTCATACGCCTCCTTGAGCTTACCAGTAGCAATCAAAGCCAAGTAGCCTTGAACATCCATATGAATGGGACAGGCCACCTTGCAAGGTGGTGTCTCTTTTCTATCGATAACATACTTATTGGGCACGGCTTGAGGGAAGGGGATATAAATGGCTTTGCGCTTTCCCATTCCCACATCGAACTCGCTGTCTACCTCTACCGGACAGGCTTTGATACAATCTGCACAACCGGTGCATTTTTCCTCATCTACATAACGCGCTTTCTTTTTGATCTTGACCTGAAAATTACCCACAAAGCCCTTTACCTCTTGTACTTCGGCATAACTAAGGAGAGTTATATTAGGGTGCTGAGCCACATCAACCATTTTGGGAGTGAGAATGCAAGCAGAGCAATCCAGGGTGGGGAAGGTCTTATCCAGTTGAGCCATGCGCCCCCCGATGGTGGGTTCACGCTCTACTAACACTACCTCATGGCCTGAGTTGGCAATGTCCAAGGCTGCCTGGATGCCAGCGATGCCACCGCCAATAATCAAGGCTCGCTTGGTGAGCCCAAACTGCTTAGGGAAGAGGGCTTCATGACGGGCAACCTTAGCCACTGCCATCCTGATCAGCTCGATAGCTTTTTGGGTCGCTGACTCCTCGCCATCACCGTGCACCCAACTGCAATGCTCTCGCAAGTTAGCCATCTCGAGGAGGTAGGGATTGAGTCCCGCTGAGGCAACAGTTTTGCGAAAGGTATTTTCGTGCATTCGAGGCGAGCAACTACCGATGACTACCCGATTGAGTCGATTCTCGATAATAGCCTCGCGAATGGAAGACTGCCCCGGATCACTGCAGGTGTATCTGTTCTCATCAACGAAGGTTACCATGGGCATCTTCCTGGCTGCCTCAAGCACCTTGGGGACGTTCACTGTGCCAGCGATATTAGTCCCGCAGTGACAAATAAAGACTCCGATTCTAGCCATAATCCTTCCCTCTAGGCCAGTCCTTTATCTTTCAACATTGGCAGTGGGTCGGTGAAATGCTTATCCAGAAGTAACTGCTTGGGGGAGAAGTCCAAGGCAAGCCCCACAAGCTGGGTGAAATAGAGCACCGGTAGCTCAAGTTTATCTTGATACTTCGCTTCCATCTCCTTTTGGTAGGCATCCAGGTTACTATGGCACATGGGGCAGGCTACAGCAACACAATCAGCCCCCAGTTGCCTAGCCTGAGAGAGGATCCGGTGCGATAGCTTTAACACAACGTCACGACGAGTAAGGGGCAGACTGGCCCCACAGCACGCCGTCTTGAAATCCCATTCAATACCCTCAGCGCCCAACTTCTCCATTAACCTGTCCATAATCTGAGGGTCCTCCACGTCATCAAAATTGACGATGTCTTGGGGGCGAACCAGGAGGCAGCCATAGTAGCAGGCTACTTTCAAGCCCTTGAGCGGTTTCCTCAGGAGCATGGCATCTCTTGCCTCGTATAACACCTTGAGCAGGTGCACCACCTCAGTGGCATTATGGAATTCCTTACCGAGGAGCTCATTGACCAAGCCCAATTTTGCCTTATCAGTTAGCTCATAGGCAGTGTGCTTTAGTCGAGAGAAGCACAGGGCACAAGCAGCCGCCAAGGGGAGCCCCAGTTGTTCTGCTGCCTGAAGCTCGCGAGCGGGCAAGACAATGCCTAACAGGTGACTTGTAGGGTGAACTGAGGAAGCCCCGCAGCAGGTCCAATCCTCCAGTTCCCGTAGCACAATGCCCATCTCTTCGCACACCAACCGGGTTGAGACATCGTATTCCTTAGCTGTGGAGTGGAGAGTACAGCCAGGATAGTAGGCATAGGTATGTGGTCTCATTCTGCTTCTCTTCTACAAGAATCCTTTCTCTATCGCCTTCACTTTAGCAAAGAGCTTTCTAACCTCAGATACCCCTTTAACCCTGGGCGGCAAAACTGGCAGCTTACCCCTAGTGAGCATCCCGGGCAAAAGCGTCATATTAGCGAAGGGATGTCTGCCCAGCAAGTTGTATAAAACACCAAGCCCTAACTCCTGGATACGACCGAAGCGCTGGATAAGGTTGAGAAAGGTGCGGTGAAAGAGTTCGATGTCTTTTTCAGCCGGCTTGCCTTTTTCAGCCGCAGCCAGCCACCTTAGCGATTCCATTACCCGAGCGATATCGATTTCAGCAGGGCAGCGAGCGGAGCAGGTTTGGCAAAAAACGCACAGCCATATAGTCGAACTCCCCAGGGCTTCCTCCTTTAGCCCAAGCTGGATGGCTCGCATAATCTGGCGGGGACCCAGGTCCATAACATAAGCAGCGGGGCAACCGGCACTGCACTTGCCACACTGGTAGCATTGAAGGACCTTTTGGCCGCTTTGGTTTTCCACAAAAGTACGTAGTTCACTTAAGGGCGAAGGGGTGATGCTACCTAGTGTCATTTTTAGTTTGACTCCCCAATCCGAGACCCCGGCCTATCTAAGAGGATAAATAAAAAGGGGGGACAATCACCCCCCCAACTAACATTTCCTTTGCCTCTTACCTCAATTATAGTAGAACTATCGCTAAATGGCAATTAAGTATTCCCTAGCCACCTGAATTCGTACTCTCACTAATTCTCTAACTTAAACCAATAACCCCTCAATCTCAGCCATAATTTGCTCTGTAGTAAAGTGCTTACCACTAATGACAGCACTGGGACAAGCGGCAACACAGATCCCGCACCCTTTACACAGGGCTTCATTGATGCGGGAGACCTTCTTTTCCTCATCAAAGGCAATGGCATTGAAGGGACAGAGGGCATTGCAGATCCGGCAACCAGAGCATTGCTCCTCATCAATGACTGCAATGGCAGCTTCAATCTCTATCTTGCCTTTGCTGATCATAGCCAGAACTCTAGCTGCCGCCGCCGAGGCTTGGGCTACTGTATCGGGGATGTCCTTGGGAGCCTGACAGCAGCCGACAATAAAGATGCCATCAGCCATAGTAGCCACTGGATCAAGTTTAGGGTGTCTCTCCAAGAAGAAACCATCCGGGCTTCGGCTTAAGGAGAAGAGCCGAGCCACCTCCTCTGCATCTGATCTCGCTTCCAAGGCAATACAAAGGATAACCATGTCTACCGGCACTCGTATGACGCTCCCCAACAAAGTATCCTCACCAACGACAATTAGCTTACCCTCCTCCTCCTCATTTATCGCCTGGTCGGTAATCTGAGCTACCTTCCCTCTGATGAAATTGATGCCTTCCTCTGAGAGACGGTCATAGAACTCCTCATAGCCCTTTCCGAAGCAGCGCATATCGATATACATCTGGTATACTTCGGCCTTGGTCTTCTCCTTTATCAGGTGAGAATACTTGAGGGCGTACATACAACAAACACGAGAGCAATATTCGTGGTAGTTCTGATCACGGCTACCCACGCAGTGAATAATAGCCACGCTTTGAGGGGTCGAGCCATCTTTAAGGGTAATATTGCCACCGGTGGGACCAGCAGCGCTACATAATCTTTCAAACTGAAGAGCGGTGATTACATTATCATAACGCCCGTAGCCATATTGGGTGATAACAGAGGGGTCAAAGGCATCGAAGCCGGTAGCCACAATAATACTGCCCACCTCAATCTCTACGAATTCATCCACCTGGTCAAAATTGATGGCTCCTGCCTCGCATAACTTTTCACAAGCCCGGCAGGTGCCTTTGAGGAAGTAGGCACAGTGCTCTCGGTCAATAACAGGTATATTGGGCACGGCTTGAGGGAAGGGGGTGTAGATAGCCTTCCTCTTGCCCATCCCGACTTCAAACTCGTTATCTACCTTCCAAGGGCACTTCTCCTGGCAAACACCGCAGCCAGTGCACTTCTCCTCATCCACGTAACGAGCTTTTTTCTTGACTTTGACTTTGAAGTTACCTACAAAGCCGGAGACCTCCGCCACCTCGCTATAGCTCATTAACTCAATAAAGGGATGTGAACCTACCGAGCTCATCTTTGGGGTAAGGATGCAGGCCGAGCAGTCCAAGGTGGGAAAGGTCTTATCTAGCTGTATCATATGCCCACCAATGCTGGGCTCACGCTCTACTAAGTAGACCTTGTGCTCAGAATCGGCAATCTCTAAAGCTGCCTGAATCCCAGCAATGCCTCCTCCCACAACCAGCGTATTAGGGTTAACGGGGATCTCTTTGATCTCCAGGGGCTCATGGTAGAGGACACGCCTTACGGCTGCGTTTACCAATGCCTTGGCTTTCTCAGTAGCTCTTCCGTTATTTTCGGTTACCCAGCTGCAGTGTTCTCGGATGTTAGCCATCTGGAAGAGATAGCGGTTCAACCCAGCCTCCTCACAAACGCGGCGGAAGGTGGACTCGTGCATCTGCGGTGAGCAGGCAGCCACAATAACCCTATTAAGGCCAAAGTTTTCTATGTCCTCCTTTATCAGGTTTTGCCCTGGGTCGGAACACATATATTTATAATTGCGAGCTACTACTACTGAGTCCAGTCCCCGGGCAAACTCAGTTACCTGCTCTACATCCACTGAACCAGCAATATTGCTACCACAGTGACAAATATAGACACCGATCCTTGGCTCCATCTGCTAACCTCCTAATACTATTGCCAAAATTATAGGTCTCCTTTCTCAGGCTGCCTAAATCGCCTCCTGAACCAACTCGGCGATGTCCTTAACCTGGATAATATCACCTTTATCTGTTGTCAACAGGCTATCCTCGAAATTGAGCAGACAGTAAGGGCAGGCAATGGCTAGTATGCTCGCCCCTGTCTCAATAGCCTGCTCTATCCTTAGGTCAGAAAATCTTTCTCCTTTTTTGGTTTCCATCCAGAGCCTCCCTGCACAACCGCCACAGCATAGGGCACATTCGTGAGTATCCTGCATCTCAACTAACTCTAAGCCAGGGATTATCTCCAGAACCTGCCGCGGCTCATCATATATACCTGCATAACGTCCCAAACAGCAGGAATCATGATAAGTAACCTTTTTGTCCAATTCCTTAGTGAGCTTTAGCCTTCCCTCTTTAATAAGCCCGGCTAAATATGGAATAAAATGGACTACCTCAAAATTGCCTCCAAACTCGGGGTATTCGTCTGTGAAGGTATGATAGCAATGTGGAGAGGTGACCACAATCTTTTTAACGCCGGCTTCAGCAAAAGCATTAATATTAGTTTGGACTAGGTTTTGGAACATACTTTCAGTACCTGCCTTGCGCATACTCTCGCCACAGCAGACTTCATTGCCATCTAAGATACCAAAATCTACGTCGGCTTTTTTCAGGATATTGACTGCCGCCCGGGCAACTCTCTTGGCAGAGGAGTCATATGCTTGATAACAGCAAGGGAAGTATAGTATCTCAGTTCCTTTGGTAAAGGTCTTAACCCCAAGGTCTTTTGCCCAATCCGTTCGCTTCTCCGGTGGTTCTCCCAACGGGTTACCCACGCCAGAGACATTCTTAACTGAAAGCCGGAGTGAATGAGGGACTATACCTGCACCAACTTCCATAACAACCCTGCGTAAAGCTCTCATAATGTCCGTCACCGCTACACCACGGGGGCACCGCTGGACGCAAAGTTTACAGCCAACACACCTCCATACCTCTTCATCCTCAAAGTCAACGAGGCCCAGCTGTGCCTTATGAATTAACTTGCGAAGCATGAAACTTGTCACTAGGTTCCAGGGACAGGTGCCAGTGCATAGACCACACTGATAACATAGCCTGAGGGCCTCGCCACCCGCCTCTACCGTAGTGTCTACCGCTTCTTTGAATGGAGTTACTACCATGGCATCTTGCCTCCTGTCTGTTTTTCTTCGTTATTATGCTGACTTAAAGCCGTTCATTAGATTGCTTGGAACCCAGATAAGGTCATTTGGCTGGTAGTAGTGGCTAACTGGCGAATGTCGGAGCAATTGGACGCAGTCCCTCACAAGATGTTGTAATAATACAATCAGTGGCTTGTGTTCACAGCACAGGTTCATTTTACTCTTGGTCAAGGAGGTCTGTCAAATTGCCTGGGGCAACATTCATTTATTAAGCTCCTGACCAATAGTGAAGTAGTGGTGATTTCAGGGCGCGTGGGCAGTATCCGACTAAGCAAAGAGAGTCACGAAAGCTGGAGTATAGCCGGCTACTTTAAGCTCAAGCTTCACCAGCTTGCTTCAAGTTGTTGCTCCGTTTGTTAGATAGGCGTGTATAGAGGCAGCAGAGCGCTTGCCAGCACCCATAGCACTAATGACTGTGGCTGAACCCGTGGTCAGATCACCCCCAGCCCACACTGCTGGTCTGGTGGTGAGTCCTATCTCCTTATCAGCGACAACAATGCCTTTTGCGGTGGTTTCTAGCCCTTCGGTTGTAGCTGGGATTAGAGGGTTGGGGGTTGTGCCTAGCGCAACGATTACGGTGTCCGTTTCTATGACAAAGTCACTATCAGGTTTGGGAATCGGGCGCGGCCTGCCACTGGCATCAGGCTCCCCGAGCCCCATTTCCACACACTCCATGCCTGTGACTACGCCTTCAGGGTTGCCGAGGAACCTCTTGGGATTGGTCAAGAACTGAAAGATGACCCCTTCTTCTTCCGCATTTTCTACTTCCTCGCGTCGAGCTGGCATCTCATCTCGGGAACGGCGGTATACCACGCGTACCTCGTAGGCACCTAGCCTGAGGGCACATCTGGCAGAGTCCATAGCCACATTTCCACCCCCGATGACTACTACTCGCTCACCAACATTAACAGGTGTTAAGTGGTCGGGAAAGAGGTATGCTTTCATTAGATTCACCCGGGTGAGAAACTCATTGGCAGAATAGATACCGCTCAGATTCTCCCCTGGAATGTTGAGGAACATGGGGAGACCAGCTCCTGTGCCCAGAAAGACAGCCTGAAAGCCATCCTGGAGCAGTTCATCGATGCTGAGTGTCTTACCCACGACGCAATTTAATGCTAGCTCCACTCCTAGAGACTTCACATACTCTACTTCTGCTTGAACGATATCCTTAGGCAATCTAAACTCTGGGATGCCGTACACCAGTACCCCACCAGCCACGTGCAAGGCTTCAAAGATAACCACTCTGTGGCCCAGTTTAGCTAGGTCTGCGGCTACAGTAAGCCCGGCCGGTCCAGCGCCAATTACAGCCAAGCTCTTCCCTGAAGGTACTGGAGCTATTAATTGCGGCCGACGCTGCATGACGTTTGCCAACTCCCAATCTGCCACATAACGCTCTAATCGGCCAATGGCTATAGGCGCCCCTTTCTTGGCAAGACTGCATTTTTCCTCACACTGGGTTTCTTGGGGGCATACCCTGCCGCAAATGGCCGGCAGACTATTCTTCGCCTTGAGTACCCTCACCGCTTCAGCCAGATTGCCCTCCTGAATCTCCTTGATGAACCCCGGTATATCTATTCCCACTGGGCAACCATCCACACAGGGTCTCTTAGGGCATTGCAGACAGCGGCTTGCCTCTGCTATTGCTTGCTCTTCGGTATAGCCCCAGGCTACCTCTTGGAAATTGAGCCCCCTTATTAAGGGGCTTTGTTTGGGCATAGCCACTCGATTCAAATTCAGCTTAGTAGTCATTTTAGTACTCATCGACCTAACCCTTGGCACCTACCAAGGTCTTCTCGAGAGCACGCCAGCGGCAATCCTTTAAAGCGTGGTTCTCCTTCTCTAGATAGGTCCGCTGGCGAGCAAGAAACAGATCCCAGTCAACCTGGTGAGCATCAAACTCAGGCCCATCAACGCAGGTGAATTTGGTTACACCACCGATGCTAACACGGCAGCAACCGCACATGCCGGTACCATCAACCATGATGGGATTTAGGCTAACAATGGTCTTAACTCCGAAGGGCTCTGTGCATTTAGCGCAAAACTTCATCATGATAGCCGGGCCTATAGCAATGACCCTGTCCACCGTCTCGCTTTGCAGAAGGTCCGTTAACGGCTCTGTAACCAAGCCTTTTCTGCCATAGGAGCCATCATCCGTAGTCACTATTAGTCTGTCGCTGAACTCCCCCAACCGCTCCTCCCAGAAAAGCAAGTTATGGCTACGAGCGCCTATTATAGAGGTCACCCTGTTGCCGACTTGCTTTAGAGCCCGAGCAATAGGCACTATCGGTGCTATCCCCACTCCACCACCGACGCAGACCACGTTGCCGAAGTTTTCAATGTGGCTGGGCACCCCTAGTGGACCAACAACATCTTTGATACAATCCTCGGTATCCACTGTAGCTAGCATCATCGTTGAGGCGCCTACCTCCATAAAAACAATGGTTATGTCTCTATTGCCTTCATCCCAGTCAGCAATGGTCAGGGGAATGCGCTCTCCGCTTTCATCCACACGGAGAATAACGAACTGCCCTGCCTTGGCCTTCCTGGCAGTGGACGGCGCTGCAATCCTGAGAAGGTGAGTCTTGGGCGCTAAGTCCTGCCTCTCCAGCACTCTGAAGCCATCCTGCGCTACGAGTGTTGCCAGACCCGGCCCATCCTTCGCTGCTAGGTGGCGGTGCTCTTGTCTAGTTAAAGTTTCCATATCACACCCTCGCTTTAGGCGAGATTTAATCCAGTTAAGCTGGATGAGGTTTAAGGCAACTGGTATGGGTTGGACTCTGGAATAACTTACACTGTTAAGAGCTCAGGTACTGGTTTGCCCTCAACGCTCTCAGCTAGCGGCATCTTGGCAGTCTTATGTCGCTCGAAAATGCTTACTATTCTCAGCACTTCCATGTTCTTGACCCATGGCTTAACCCGTATCTTTCGGGCTAAAGCCTCAACAGTGATTGGGGCATCCACCATAATCACCATGTCCCGGGAGCCAATTACGGGATCAACAAAGTCCACACCCGGAGTATCCTCTACCTCGCGCACCGCTTTGACGAACTCACGCTGCTTTAGATCGTCGTTTGTGGTTAGTAGAAAATAAGCTCTCAGACCCATGACCATCTCCTCCTTCTAGTTTTTATTTTGGAGTCCTTCTGTTCTCAGTTAACCACATTTGCCTTATCAATACATCGGTGGGTGTGCTTCCTTTTGGCTTGGGGAAAACCTGCCCTAAATCAGACGCTGTTACAAGTTCTTTACAGGGATAGGTAAGGGTTTTCACTAATGCCTTTGTCCGTAATTACTCTCGGTTGCATAAGCTCACTAGGAGGTTTACAATTTAATGGGAGAGTTATTATGAAAAAGACGCGGGTGTTGCTAGCTGAGGATCATGTGGTGGTGCGGGAGAGCATCTGCCAGTTCTTAGAGCACGAGCGTGACTTGACTGTAGTCGGGCAAGCTAGTGACGGTGAAGAGGCAGTGGAGCTAACACGACAACTGAGGCCTGATGTTGTGGTTATGGATGTAGCCATGCCTAAACTAAATGGCATCGAGGCCACCAAGCTGATAAAGACTTATAACCCATCAACGGCGGTGTTAGTGCTGACCGCCTACGATTACGACCAGTACATTTTTGCCCTGCTTGACGCAGGTGCTTGTGGTTACCTGCTGAAAGACGTGAGCGGCCGGGAGCTCATCGAAGCTATCCGTGCTGTTCATAAGGGAGACTCGGTGCTTCATCCGGCTGTGGCCCGCAAGGTGGTAGAGCGTTTTAGGCATTTGGGCAAGCCCACGGGCAGAGCTTCTGACCTGCTCACGGATCGGGAGATAGATGTACTCAAAGCAGCAGCCAAGGGCATGAGCAATAAGGATATCGCCCAGCAACTATCCCTAAGCGTGCGCACCGTGGAGGCCCATCTGGTAACCATCTTCAATAAGCTGGGTGTAGGCTCCCGCACTGAGGCGGTAATCCATGCCTTGAAGAATGGCTGGTTAGCATTGGAGGACATCCCCTGAAACTGGCACAGCCACGCCGATGAGATATGGCAAAGGGTTCACCAAGGCAGCTGACAGAGGTAAAAGGGACTCTCCGTAGTCCACATTTGTGGCTCATTGTGACCTTCATGATCCTTGCCATGGTTCACCACTATTCGGAGTGGCTAGGAATCTGGTCACTTCCTCAGTCAATTCCACCTTTGACCCGGGAGGCCCTGTATAGCGTATTCTATCTGGTGCCCATAGTCTACGCAGGTGCGGTCTTGACATCGAGTTGGGGGCTGGCTACCTCTGCGATCTCTTTCGCCTTCATGTTGCCCCGGGCTTTTGTGTCTCCCAGCCTCGTAGATCCTCTGGTGATGAGTATCGCTATTCCGTTGGTCGGGGTCCTTGCATGTCTGTGGCTCCAGGCATGGCGTGAGCAGCAGGAGATTCGGCAGCAGGCTATAGTGGAAGTGGGCAGGCTCCAAGAGAGACTTAGAGCGCAGTTGAGGACTACCATTAGGTATCAAAAGAGGCTGACAAGCCTGAGCACTGTGCCAGCGTTGATCAGCCAGTCTCTAGAGCTGGACTCTGTGCTGCGTACTGCCATAGACATGGTGATAGAGATAATGGGAGTAGATGTGGTGCTGATCTTCCATATGGATGAGGCAGCAAATGAGCTGAGGCTCATAGCCTACGAGGGTGTGCCCTGGAGGTTCGCCGCCGCCGTGGACCAGATGAAAGTGGGGGAGGGGTTTAATGGCAGAGTGGCTCAGAGTGGGAAGCCACTGGTGGTGGAAGATGCCTCTAATGACCCCAGGCTATCTAGAGAGGTAGTAAGGCAGGAGCAGCTCCAAGCCCAGCTCATCGTGCCTATGAAGTCAAGAGGGCGAGTTATGGGCACTCTTTGTGTAGCTATGCGGCAGCACCAAGATTTCGACTCTGAGGATATAGACCTCCTAGCAGCCATTGGTAATGAAATTGGCATTGCCATAGAGAACGCACATCTCTATCAAGAGCAGCTAAGAGTAGCCAAACAACTAGAGACCTCGGAGAGAAAGTATCGGGAGCTGTTTGAAAGGGCTCCCGATGCCATCTGGGTTCATGACATGGACGGAAATATAGTCTCAGCCAATGAGGCCGCTACCAGGCTCACCGGATACGAAATGGAAGAGCTATGCCATATGAATGTTAGAGCCTTCCTCTCTGAAGAAAGCCTCGACCTAGCAAAAGACGTCCGAACCAAGCTGCTGCAGAGACAGCCTCTTGTTCAGCCTTATGAGCAGAGGATAATTACAAAGCAAGGTGCTGAGGCCATCTGGCAACTGAACACTAGCCTAATCACTGCTGAGGGGGAATCTGTTGGCTTTCAGCATATCGCCAGAGACGTGACAGAAGAGAGGCGCATGGAGGAGAACCTACGCTTCTACCTCCAGCACATTACCAAGGCTCAGGAGGAGGAGCGGAAACGTCTAGCTCGCGAGCTTCATGACAGCACTGCCCAGACCCTTTTCGCCATACTTCATCAACTGGAGAGCTTTCTACAAAGTAAGGCCAACCTTCGTATGGACGACACCAGGTTATTATGGAAGTTGCACGAGGAGGTTAAGACAGTGCTACAAGAGGTGCGCCAATTTGGTCGCGACCTACGGCCATCAATTTTAGATGACTTAGGATTGATTCCAGCTTTAGAGTGGCTGGCCGGCGAGATGGGAAAGGAGAATGGAATTGACGCCAAGTTGGAAGTGGTAGGCTCTGAGCGACGCTTCTCTGCCGAAGTGAGGCTGGTGCTATTCCGCATCATTCAAGAGGCATTAAGGAACGTGGCCAGACATTCCTCAGCTTCCCAGGCTCGGGTTACAGTCGCCTTCAATAAGCAGACGACCAAGGTGACTATCGAGGACAATGGCAAAGGCTTCACTCTGCCCAATAACATGGGCGATCTAACTCGCCTGGGTAAGCTAGGACTTGCCGGGATGCAAGAGAGAGCACGATTGCTGGGTGGAAGCTTAAAGGTAGAATCTGACTCTGGCAAAGGCACGAGGGTAATTGTAGAGGTGCCTGTCTGAAGCAAGAGAGCAGTTATTTAAAGGATCCCCGGAAAACAATGCCTCCTACTAAAGGCCCATAAGCGGCAGCCTTCCCTTTTCGTCCAATTTTGATTATACTGAGATTGCAGGATGTCCATTTGTAGCAGAGCGATTTTGGCATAGGGGGTATGTTGATGCACGATTACAGCACTGAGCAGATACGCAATGTGGTCTTGCTTTCTCACTGTGGAGCAGGTAAAACTTCGCTGTCTGAGGCAATGCTTTTCACTTCGGGAGCTATCTCGCGACTGGGCAAGGTCGATGAGGGCACCACTACCTCTGACTACGACCCTGATGAGATAAAGCGAAAGATCAGCATTAGTCTCTCCGTCCTCCCTTGTCAATGGAAAGACACCAAAATCAATCTCCTTGATACTCCAGGCTACGCCGATTTTATCGGCGGGGTCATAGCAGGTATGAGGGTAGCCGATGGAGCAGTAGTCGTCGTTTGTGCTGCCTCAGGTGTAGAAGTAGGCACCGAGTTGGTGTGGAAATACACCGAAGAGAGGGCAATCCCTCGTCTTATCTTCATCAATAAGATGGATCGAGAGAATGCTGACTTCTATAAGGTGGTGGGGCAGCTTCAAAGCAATTTCGGCAGAAGGTGCGTTCCTATTCAACTGCCCATAGGTTCGCATACCAGCTTCCAAGGTGTGGCGGATTTAGTTGGCATGAAAGCCTACAGCGGAGCCAAGGAGCAGGAAGGAGAGATACCCTCCTCCGTGGAGAGCCAAGCTCAGTCGTTCCGTGAGAAGCTAGCAGAGGCTGTGGCTGAATTGGATGATGAGCTTACCGTTAAGTATCTGGAGGGGGAGGAGATAACCTCGAAGGAGATTCGCCGTGTTCTGGGGGAGGGGATTAAAGCTGGCAAGATAGTTCCTATTTTGACGGGCTCGGCATTACAAAATATAAGCATTTCCTATCTTTTAGATGCCATCTGCCACTACCTGCCCTCGCCTAAAGAAGCAGCACCTGTAGTAGCAACTAATCCTGTCACCCAGCAGGTAGAAGCTGTTGAGCCAGAGAAAGGGTCCCCTTTAGCTGCTTTGGTGTTTATGAGCAGCGCTGATCCCTATGTCGGCAAATTGACCCATTTCCGAGTTTACTCTGGCCTTATTAATAGCAACTCCCAGGTGTGGAATGCTGCTAAGGAACAGATAGAGCGAGTAGGTCAACTCCTTGTGTTTCGAGGCAAAGCTCAGGAGGCTGTGCCTCAATTGATCGCCGGAGACATTGGTGCTGTAGCTAAGCTGGCGGTTACTGGCACAGGTGATACCCTCTGCAATAGAGAGCATCCGTTAAGCTTGGCACCCATTGAGTTCCCTGAGCCAGTCTTCAGCGTCGCTTTACGTCCTAAAACAAAGACAGACGTAGATAAGCTGGGTACCGTCTTGCCTAGATTAGCGGAGGAAGACCTCACCCTTCAGGTGCGCAAGGAATCTGATACAGGGGAGACCATCCTTTCAGGCATGGGCGATTCACATGTAGAGGTAGTCACAGAAAGAATGCAGCGTAAGTTCGGTGTAGGGGTTAGGACGGAGATTCCAAAGGTTCCATATAAGGAGACTATTACTACTTCGGTTAAAGCAGAATACAAGCACAAAAAGCAAACGGGAGGGCATGGTCAGTATGGGCATGTCTTCTTGGAAGTGGAGCCTCTGCCTCGGGGGGATGGCTTTGAGTTTACCAATAGGGTCGTAGGTGGAGCAGTGCCCAAAAACTATATCCCTGCTGTGGAGAAAGGTGTCCTGGAGGCACGACAGGAGGGAGTATTAGCCCGATATCCGGTAGTGGATGTCAGGGTAACCCTCTATGATGGCAGCTCTCACCCGGTAGACTCCTCAGACATATCCTTCAAGATTGCCGGAGCGCAGGCTCTGAAAAAGGGGCTCTCACAAGGTCAGCCTGTTTTGCTCGAGCCGATAGTGCGTCTCGAGGTTATTGTACCTGAGGCCTTCATCGGTGATATTATTGCTGACCTCAATACCAAACGGGCTAGGGTGCTGGGGATGATTCCACAGAATGGGAATCAGGTAATTGAGGCCCAAGTGCCTTTGGCTGAGATTTTAAGGTATGCTATAGACCTGAGATCCATCACCCAAGGTCGAGGTAGCTATAGGACGGAATTCAGCCATTATGAGGAGGTCCCCTCTCATCTAGCTGAAAAAATCATTAGCGACAGAGCAACAGAGAGAGCCTAGCTGCCCGGTACCGGTTTTAGGGGGAAAGGCTCTTTTTCTCGCGCCCTCTCATCTCCCCTGTCACCTTAGTTACCTCCTCATGGAAAAGAAGGAAGAACCCGTTGGATACTTGGTCCTACGGGTTCAAAATCCCCTTGCCAAAAACGCGACCCTGCTACATCCTGACACCTCAGGGGTGCCTGTTCCAGACCTTTTCCTTGTCACTTGGTAGTATGGCCGTGTACGCACTTCTAAGAAGAGACCGTTCGATAGCTGGGCTGGGAATCCCCTCGGAAAGGTTTCGCATCCATAGCCAGATAGTCCCGAGCCCCCTATCAGTGTCCCTTTCGGCAGAGCAAAGTGGAGTTGGAGTGGAGTAATCAAGCAATAGGACACAAGATGACGATTTGTGCAATGTTCGGTTGCCCAGGCTAACGGAGCAAAGCCCACTATCGCTGGCCTGCCACTTTTTATTGTTTTAAAGTTCGAGTGGAGAGGATATGTATGGTAACGCCAACCGCTATTAGAATCAAAATGATTCTAACTAGAAAAGTATCAACTACAAAAACAACTGAATATCCTATGGTTATCCATAAGAAACAGATGGATAAAACCTTTACTCTTAACGGAACTCCTTTTCCTTCTAGATAATTCTTAATATAGAGTCCAAACCACCTGTTGTTTAAGAGCCAATTGTAGAATCTTTCCGAACTTCTAGCATAGCATGCGGCAGCAAGCAAGAGAAAGGGGGTAGTAGGTAAAAGAGGCAAAAATATGCCAAGAATCCCAAGACCTACAAAAAGAGTCCCTGCGATAATCAATACCCCTTTACTCAAATTGCCGATTACGTGTCTTTTTTCGTTCTTTTTCATAGAGCAATGGGGCATCCTGCTTCTCGACCTCGCCTAATCCGCTGCGGCTTGTCGAATGTTAGCATTGGCTTTAGTGGATATCAAGACCACTGCGGTACGCTTTCGAACCATCAGTGGATGATCATACTATGGCTGGGGATGCAATTATTGCGTTTCTGGTGTTCGAAAGGACATAGAGGTGGCAAGCAGGGCTGTTAGCGGGCAGGATGCCCTGAGAAGGTGCTGTGGCTTTTGCCGACGGCAGCGTTGATAGATACAGTCATTCGTGTGATGAGCGGGCTAGAAGTGACAGTGCGAATGAGTCGGCAATACCCTCAGATAAAGGTTTTGATTCTAACACAATCGCGGTCTGGAGCTTGACATCATATGATGGTAGGCAAGTATAATGGTGCTATGCACAGAGCCCTGCCCCAATCTACTCCCTGCAACGGGAGGAGAGATGATTTTTATAGGGCAGAGCTTTCTGTACTCTAGGTCCTTATGAAGATTGAGGATTAAGAGTGGGTAGAGCGAAGACATTTGCTGGGAGGCTGCGCTATGCGGAGGAATAAGCCAAGTCTGGTCCCCAGAAAATATTACATCAACCTGTACGAAATAGCGAAAAGCGTTAATTCGTCCCTGCGGGTGTATGAGGTGCTCAGCGTCCTTGCGCAGAGCACAGCGTCTGCTCTGGATGCCAAGGGATGTGCAGTGCTGCTTCTGAGCCCAGATAAGAAGCGCTGGTGGTACGGAGCCACCTGGGGACTGAGCGAATCGTATGTCAGCAAGAGCCCCATATCCACTGACGAGAGCATCATTGAAGCTTTTAGCAAAGTCCCCAGCGTATTGGTGTTTAAGGCGAGCGAGGACGAGCGGGTTCAATACCGAGAGGAGGCGAAGAAAGAGGGCATAGCCTCGATACTGTCTGTGCCACTAACTGTCAGGGGTAGCGTGATTGGGGTATTGAGCGTGTATACCGCAGACCCAAGGGTGTTCCCCGAGGAAGAGGTCAATTTCGTTGAAGCTGTTGGTGGCCTGGCTGCGATAGCCCTGCAGAACGCCCGGCTCTACGAATGGGCGAGAAAAGGCGATATAGACATAGCAAGTGACCTCCTAGAGTGGTATGCCTCCTGGGAACAGGCAGAGCGATATCCCCCTCCCCCTCCATTTTAGCTCCCCCACCCCATAGTTGGGAACTGAAGCGGGGATTGTTCTTTTGCCGCTTGATTAATCTCCTTTTCTAAGACACACAGGAGAAGATATTTCACAGCCGATAGTGGAGCAAGAGCTAAGGGCCAACCCACGGGTTGGCCCTTATGATAATCAAGGCTAAGATATCTCTAGGTGAAATCTCCGCCTTACTCAGCCAGTAGCTCTTTAATCTTCTCGGTAAAGGAGGGAATTACCTGCTTCCAGTCCCCTACTACTCCAAAGCGAGCCTCTTTAAAGATGTTGGCTTCTGGATCCTTATTTATGGCAATGATATTCTTTGCTCCAGAACAACCGGCCATATGCTGGCTCGATCCAGAGAGAGCTACCGCAATATAGACGTCAGGGGCGACAATCTTACCAGTCAGCCCAACCTGTGTGGTAGCAGGCGCCCAACCATTGTCAACAGGAGGTCGAGTAGCTCCAACTGCTCCCTTGAGCAGCCTAGCTAGTTCCCCCAGTTTCTGAAAGCCCTCAGGACTGCCGATTCCTCTCCCACCGGATATTACCACCGGGGCATCTTCCAACTTAACCCCGGCTATTTCCTCCTTCACCTTATCCACAACCTTAGCCTTTATCATAGAGGCATCTATTCCAGCATCAACATCAATGACTTCGCCTTTTCTTGAATCATCACGCTCTAGAGCTGACATGGCTTTAGCACGCACTGTTGCCATTTGAGGTTGACCTTCCATGGTAAAAATTGCCCTGGCATTGCCGCCATAAACAGGACGTGTCTGAAGAAGCACTTTAGTCTGTGGCTCGATATCTAACTCTACACAGTCCATAGAGAGGGCGGTGTTTAGTCTAAAGGCAAGCCGCGGAGCTAAGTCACGCCCGATAGAGGTTTGTCCCAGAAGCAATACCCTGGGCGTTACCTGTTTCACTACCTTCTCCATTACTGCCACATAGGAATCAGTCTGATATACCTTAAGTAGAGGATCATCAACCACATAAACCTTGTCTGCTCCGAAGGCGATAACCTCTGAGGCAAACTCCTTGACTCCGCTTCCTAGCAAAACTGCTGATAGCTCCTCACCCAGGCTGTCAGCCAGCTTTCTCCCACAGCCTAATAGCTCAGTAGCAATAGCTGCTAGCTTCCCTTCAACAATCTCACCGCAGACTAATACACCCTTATAATCTGCCATCAACTCCTCCTTTAAGTTATTATCCTCTCTGATAATGTTTCCTTTTATGAATACTCAAGGAGACTTCTCGGGCGATCTGTCTATATTACCTTGGCCTCCCTAAGTCTGAGGGCCAGATTGACCGCTGCCTCTGCTGGGCTTTCGCCTTCAATAATCTCACATTTTGCCTCTTTAACCGGCTGGAATAGCTTACCAAGCTTGGTAAGCCTTCCCTGAGCACCAACTTTGGAGGGGTCAATCCCAATATCCTGGGGTTTCCAGATAATAGGCTGCTTTTTGGCTGCTGCCATTATCCCTTTAAGCGGGGCATAACGAGGCTCACCTAGCTCGCTAGTTACGGTCACCAGACAGGGCGTAGGCGCCTCTATCACCTCATAGCCATCTGCTACCAAACGCTCTACCCTTACCTTACCATCCAAAACCTCTACTTTCTTAGCTATAGTGATACTAGGTATGCCCAGAAACTCGGCAATGCCTGAGCCGACCTGACCGGCATCCCAATCTCCCGCCACCCTACCACAGAAGATTATGTCATAGGTACCTATTTTCTTTATTGCCATAGCTAGAGCATAGGCAGTGGCCCAACTATCCCCTTCCTCGTATGACTCATCCTCTAGGAGAACCAGCTCATCAGCACCCATTGCCAAAGGTTTCTTCACCACGTCTCTGACTAGCTTATTACCCAGGCTGAGTACGGTTATCTTGCCGCCATGAGCATCTTTGACCCGTAACGCTGCCTCCACAGCATTTTCATCGAAGGGACTGATTACAGGGGGAACACCTGGCGGTGGGATAACCTTGTTAGCAGTGGGGTCAATCTTAAAGCTGGCTGGTGGTGCCTCAGGATCGGGGATTTGCTTCACGCAAACAATCATCTCCATAGGCGATTTCCTCCTCTAGGTCGCCGCTGTAGCTTAAAAGTCGGGGCGACTAACCGAGCTTAAATTTATCATAGGGATTAGGGCTTGTCAAGGCAAAACCCTTTACGAAGGAGCAGGCGGGATGCTCGTCCCTACTGACTATTGAACGATCCCATTTTTGCCCCCCTTGCTGATCAAAGCTAACTATGTCATAATAGGAAAATCTACCAGAGTGTAGCGATGTGGTGCAGAGGTATTAGAGGCGCAACATTAGTAGCTGCCAACACCAAGGAGGATATTCTAGCAGCAACAAAGGAGTTGCTTCAGCAGATGATTGAGTCCAATCAGGTAGAAAAGGAGGCAGTCGCTTGTGTGCTTTTTACCACCACTCCTGACCTTGATGCTGAGTTTCCTGCTTTAGCAGCTCGTCAGTTAGGGTGGACGGAGGTGCCTCTTTTGTGCAGTCAGGAAATGGGCGTCCCTCATAGCTTGCCTAGATGTCTTCGTATCCTTGTCCTATTCAATACTGAGAAGAAAACGGAGGAGATCATTCATGTATACATCAGAGGAGCTGAAGCGTTGAGACCGGGGCTAAGGAGCCAAGGAGGAGAAAAATGATTGTAGTGATGAAGAAAGATTGCGGAGAAAATGAGATTGCCAACGTGCTATCCCGCATAAGTGACGCTGGGCTAAAGGGACACTTGTCTCAGGGTGTAGAGCGAAAGGTAATCGGGATAGTAGGTGTAGCGCCAGTACTTCCTGACCTGCGCGAGATGCTGGAGCTGATGCCTGGGGTGGAAGAGGTAGTCCCTATTACCAAGCCTTACAAGCTCTCCAGCCGGGAATTTCAGTCTGAGGATACGGTAATAAAGGTCGGTGGAGTTAGCATCGGTGGCAAGGAGCTGGTAGTGATGGCTGGCCCTTGTGCTGCAGAAACAGAGGAGCAGGTGATGAGCACAGCAAGGGCAGTAAAAGCAGCTGGAGCCAATATTCTGCGCGGTGGTGCCTTCAAGCCGAGCACTTCTCCTTATCACTTCCGAGGTCTAGGAGTGGAGGGACTTAAGCTCTTGGCTGAGGCTAAACAAGAAACAGGCTTGCCCCTGGTCACCGAAGTGCTCGCCCCTGAAGACATGGAGCTAGTAGTGCAGTATGCTGACATCCTTCAAGTAGGGGCACGCAATATGCAAAACTTCATCCTGTTAGACGAGGTAGGGGGGGCAAAAAAGCCAGTGCTGCTCAAGCGGGGCATGTCAGCTACCATCCAAGAATGGTTGCTCGCAGTGGAATATATCCTGGCTCAAGGGAACCGCCAGGTGATACTCTGTGAAAGAGGTATCAGGACCTTTGAAAATTATACCCGAAACACCATAGACATCAGTGCTATCCCTATCATTCATAAGTTAAGCCATTTGCCAATTATTGCTGACCCTAGCCACGGCACTGGCAAGTGGTATCTGGTAACCCCACTGGCCTTGGCAGCAGTAGCTGCTGGAGCAGACGGCTTGATGATTGAGGTTCATCCCACTCCTGACTACGCCCTTAAGGATGGTGCTCAATCACTCACCTTTGAGCACTTTGAGCAGCTTATGATACAGCTGGCTCCCGTGGCTGCTTCTGTGGGACGTAAGATTGCCGGTGTGAGGGTTTAAGGAGAGCATGGCGTGCAGGTGGAAGAGGAACTAAAAGAGTTTACACCTCAGCAGGAGGCAGTGCTTACCGTCGGCGTCTTTGATGGAGTCCATCTCGGTCACCAGCACCTTGTTGAGTATTTAAAAAGGCAAGCCTTAATGAGGGACTACCTTCCTGGTGTAGTGACCTTTCGCAGCCATCCACAGCAGGTATTGTCACCCCAGACTCCCTTACCCTATTTAACCAGTTTGGAAGAGAGAATTAGGCTCCTCAAAGGGCTGGGGATTGAGCTTATCGTGCCCCTTTCCTTTACCCTTGAACTGGCTCAGCTTCCTGCCCGTCAATTTGCCAGCTTGCTGCAAACACACCTTAAAATGCGGGGGCTGGTTGTTGGTCCTGATTTCGCCATGGGGCAAGGGAGAGAAGGAGATGTCTTCGCCCTTCATTCCTTAGGGAAGGAAGCAGGTTTTTGGGTAGATGTCGTTTCACCGAGGGTAGCAAATGGGGAGGTGGTGAGCAGCACCATCATTCGTCAGGCTCTGGCACAAGGGGACATGCTAAAGGTGAGTCGGCTTCTGGGACGCCCTTTTAGTCTGAGTGGCAAGGTAGTTCATGGCACTGAGCGGGGCAAGCAGCTAGGTTTCCCTACAGCTAATCTAGGGGTAAACTCAGGACAAGCATTACCTGTCGATGGGGTATACGTCACTAGAGCTTATCTCGGCAACCATACCTACCCTTCAGTAACTAACATCGGCCTTCGGCCTACCTTTGGACAGGGGGAGCGGGCAGTGGAGGTCTACCTCCTTGATTTTGAGGGGCAACTCTATGGGCAGGGGATTAAGATTGAGCTTGTGGAGCGATTACGAGGCGAAAGGCGTTTTCCCACCTTAGAGGAACTAAAAGCCCAGATAACTAGGGATGTGAAGCAAGCAATATCAATACTGGAGAGGCGGAGAGATGATTACCCCAAAAGTTAGTTCCTTGCTGCGGCGAGGGGTAGCTGAGATTATTGTCGAGCCGGAACTGGTAAAGCTGCTGGAATCAGGAAGACCCCTGCGGCTTAAGCAGGGTTTCGACCCCAGTTGCCCTGATATCCACCTGGGGCACGTGGTAGGGCTGAGGAAGCTGCGCCAGTTCCAGGAGATGGGGCATCAGGTCATTCTCATCGTTGGTGACTGGACAGCCCAGATTGGAGACCCCAGCGGTGAGTCAGCCACCCGGCCTATGCTCTCACCTGAGGAGGTAAGAGTCAATGCTGAAACCTATATGAAGCAGTTCTTCAAGGTGGTCGATAAGGAAAAGACCCAGGTGCGATGGCAGAGTGAGTGGTTTGGCAAGTTCAGCCTGAGCGATGTTATTAAGCTGACTAGCAAATTCACTGTAGCCCAATTGTTAGCCCGTGAAGACTTCGGTAAAAGGTACAGCGCCGGTCGCCCCATTGCCATTACTGAGTTCCTGTACCCTTTGCTCCAGGCTTATGATTCAGTAGTTATCGAAGCTGATGTGGAGTTTGGTGGTATTGACCAGAAGTTCAATTGTCTGATGGGCAGGGAGCTTCAAGCGATGGTAGGACAACCTCCCCAGCAGGTATTCCTGGTTCCCCTCCTGGTGGGGACTGACGGTAGCCAGAAGATGAGCAAGAGCCTGAACAATTATATTGGTGTCGATGAGCCACCCAGGGAGATTTATGGCAAGGTGATGTCTATCCCGGACTCCCTTATCATGCCCTACTTCGAGCTAGTGACCGATGTCCCTGATAAAGAGTTGGAGGAATTGAGGCAGCAGCTTCATTCTCAATCGGTCAACCCCATGCTGCTCAAGAAGCGCCTTGCCAGAGAGATTGTGGCTCAGTTCCATGGTGCCAAAGCAGCCCAGGAAGCGGAGGAGCACTTTACCAGGGTTTTTCAGAAGAGAGAGGTGCCTGAGGAAATCACGCAAATAGCGTTCTCCTTTACTTCGCCTACTTCAGGCCCTAATGCAGAGTTAGTCGTTCCCCCTTTTTCTGTTGGCAGAGGAGGGTTTTTGGGCACCGGGCAACGCATATCAGATTTGCCGGCCGTTATCTCAAGCGTTGATATCCCTGGAATATTGCTCGCCAAATCTTTGGTGAAGAGCCGCGCGGAAGCAAAGCGTCTGATAGCTCAAGGAGCAGTGGCCATAGATGGCAGGGTGGTACATGAGAACGAAGACCAGGTATACGAGGGTAGCGTTATCAAGGTGGGCAAGCGCCGCTTTGTCAAAATCGTCGATGCTGACAAGCTAAGTAGCGCAGACCTTTAGGTCTGTCTGCCTTTTGGCGGGTCTAAAGACCCGCACTACATTTTTATAGACTCCCAAGG
>CAYWDP010000002.1:0-4478 GCA_964457045.1 uncultured Dehalococcoidia bacterium | reverse complement strand
AAAGGAATTTGATAAGCTCCTCCTAGTAGATGCTATTAGCAGCCTTGGCTCCATCATTTTACCGGTAGATGATTGGCAATGCGATGTGGTGGTCACTGCTTCTCAGAAGGGATGGATGGCTCCCCCAGGGCTAGCCATGGTCAGCGTCAGCCAGAAGGCATGGCAGGCATATGCCGAAGCCAAAATGCCCCGTTTTTATTGGGACTTTGCCAAAGCTAAGAGGTTCCTGGAAGAAAAAGGGCAAACCCCTTGGACCCCTGCCGTCTCCACCTTTTATGCCTTGGCTGTTGCCTTGGAGCTGGTAGAGCAGGAGGGACTGCCCAATGTCTTTGCTCGCCATGCCCGGGTAGCCAAAGCAGCCAGAAGTGGGATAAAAGCGCTAGGGTTATCTCTTTTCCCTGATAAGGCCTATGCCTCCAATACCATCACCGCTATCAAAGCTCCCCAAGGGCTTGACGTGAAGAGGTTGCTCCAAGTACTTAGGGAGGAGCACCAGGTTATTCTCTCCGGGGGTCAGCAACAACTGGAGGGGAAGATCTTCCGCATTGGTCACCTGGGATGGGTGACAGAGGCTGACATTGGAGAGGTTATCGCTGCCCTAGAGGTAGCCTTGCCTCGTGCAGGATATGAGGTGGCTAAAGCAACCCAATAAGGAGCCCGAAGTTAAACATAGGCTAAAAAACTTCTTCTAAAGTTGTTTTGTCATTTGTGTTAAAATATTGGCTATTGGCTTGGGATTTGCTGGTTCAGAGCTACTGAGATTCAGGGGGTAAAGGTTTAGAAACATGAAAGTCCTGGTTACCGAGCCCATCGCTGAAGAGGGGATAGACATCTTAGGGAAGCAGGCTGAGGTGGATGTTAAGCTGGGGCTGAAGCCTGAGGAGCTTCTTTCCCTTATAGGAGACTATGAGGCACTGATGGTGCGCAGTGAGACCAAGGTGACTCAGGAGGTCATTGAGGCAGGGAAAAGGCTTCAGGTTATCGCCCGCGCTGGGGTAGGGGTAGACAATATCGATGTTGAGGCAGCCACCCAGAGGGGCATTGTAGTGGTCAATGCACCTACAGCTAATACTATCTCTGCTGCCGAGCATACTATTGCTCTTATGATGGCACTAGCCAGGCATATCCCCCAGGCTCATACCCAACTCAAGGAAGGTGCTTGGCTGCGTCATAACTTCGTTGGAGTGGAAGTGAGAAATAAGACATTGGGAATCATTGGCTTGGGCAGTGTGGGCTCAGAGGTAGCCCGGAGAGTGCAGGGTCTCCAGATGAGGGTCATCGCTTATGACCCTTTCATCTCCCCAGAATATGCCCGCAACCTAGGAGTAGAGCTTATCTCCTTCGAGAGTCTACTCAAAGAGTCTGACTTTATTACCCTTCATCTCCCTCTGACACCCCAAACTAAAGACCTAATTGGAGCCAGGGAGCTATCCCTGGTCAAGCCCACCATACGCATTATCAACTGTGCCCGAGGTGGACTGATTAACGAGCAGGCCCTTCTTCAAGCTATCGAGGAGGGTGGGGTGGCTGGTGCTGCAATGGATGTTTTCTCTGAAGAACCGCCCGTAGATAACCCCCTCCTGAGGAACAAAAGGGTCGTTGTTACACCCCATCTAGGAGCCTCCACGGCAGAGGCACAGGCTGGTGTAGCTATAGACACTGCTGAGCAGGTGATAGCAGTACTTAATGGGCAGCCTGCCAGATATGCTATTAATGCCCCCCTCATCCCTCCCGAAACCCTTTCAGTGCTAGCTCCTTTCTTCGAGGTTGCCTTGGGGGTGGGCAGAGTAGTGGCTCAGCTAGCGGAGGGTCAAATGAGCGGCATTGATATTGGATATGATGGCGAGATAGCTAATTATGATGTCACTGCCCTAAAGGCAGCTGTCCTCGGGGGGCTGCTGGAAGGGATAAGCGAGGAGCGGATTAATATCGTCAATGCTAATATTATTGCCCAGAGACGCGGGCTTAGAGTTACAGAGCATAAGAACCCCATCTGCGAAAACTATGCTAGCCTGATCACTGTATCCGTTACCACCAGTGCCGGAGTTACCACGGTGGCGGGAACAGTAATGCGGGGGGAGTTACATATTGTCAGGGTCAATAACTATTGGATTGACTTAGTGCCTAAAGGGGGTTATTTCCTATTTAGCGACCACCTAGACCGTCCTGGGCTTATCGGATCAGTAGGTATGGTAACGGGCACGGCTGACATTAATATCAGCTCCATGCAAGTAAGTCGTCTCAAGCCCCGGGGGCAAGCGCTGATGGTATTGGAGTTAGATCAGCCTTTGGGTGAAGAGCAAATTCAGCAGCTACTCTCCATCCCCGATGTTTACACTGCTAAGGTGGTAAAGTTATAGTTTTTGATTTGGATACGGGAGAAGTTATTCAATCTCTTGTTAACTGTGTCTGTTTAATATATAATTGTTGTACGAGGTAGTTCGGTGTCATCTAAGGAAAGAAAGCCAGGCAACCCTTTCGCCTCGGCAGTCAGTACCTCAGCCGAGGCTTTCCCTTCTATACGGGAGAGGGAGGCTGTGGGTCGAAGTCTGGAAGAAATAGCTAAAACTCTGCGCCGTCACGTCATTACTATGACTGCCAAGGCGGGCAGTGGGCATCCCGGCGGCTCCCTTTCTGCAACAGACATTGTTACCGCCCTCTTCTTCCGTGTCCTGCGCTATCGACCTTCAGAACCCTGTTGGGCTGAGCGTGACCGATTTATTCTCAGCAAGGGGCATGCTGCCCCCCTGCTCTACGCTGCCCTGGCTGAGAGTGGATATTTCCCTGTAGAGGAGCTTTCCACTTTGAGAAGGCTAGATAGCAGGCTTCAAGGCCATACGGATAGGACCTGCACCCCTGGTGTAGAGATGTCAGCCGGTTCCTTAGGTCAGGGGTTGTCTTTTGGCATTGGCACCGCTTTAGCCGCTCGCCTTAACTCCCAAAGCTATCGGGTATATGTCCTTCTAGGGGATGGAGAGTGCGATGAGGGGCAGGTTTGGGAGGCAGCTATGGCGGCAGCCCATTTTAAAGTAGATAACCTAGTGGCTATTGTTGACCACAATAAGCAGCAGATCGATGGCTGGAACTGGGAGGTGATGAACCTCGAACCTCTTGGTGAGAAGTGGCGTTCTTTTGGCTGGAGGGTTATCGAGATAGATGGTCACAATTTCGATCAAATTCTAGCCGCTTTTGAGCAGGCAGAGCTGGTGAAAGGACAACCAACAGTGATTATCGCTCACACCACTAAGGGCAAGGGAGTGAGCTTTATGGAAAACAATCCAGAATTCCATGGCAGGGCTACTACCCCTGAAGAAACAGAGCTGGCATTAAAGGAATTGGCATAAGGGAGAAGTGAGGGAGCTATCCTCTACCAGGGAAGCTTACGGCAAAACCCTAGTCGCTCTAGGGAAAGAGAACCCGGATATCGTAGTCCTCGATGCTGACCTTTCCCGGTCAACCATGACCCGCCTCTTTGCCCAAAAATTCCCTCAGCGTTTCTTCGACTGCGGCATTGCCGAGCAGAATATGATGAGCATTTCGGCTGGGCTGGCCGCTTCAGGGAAGATTGTTTTTGCCAACAGCTTTGCTGTCTTTGCCACTGCTCGCTGCTTTGACCAGCTACGCATGAGCATTGCCCAGCCTCGCCTGAATGTTAAGGTGGTAGCTAGTCATGGTGGCATTAGTGTAGGGGAGGACGGTTTTTCCCACCATTCCATAGAAGACCTTTCTCTGGCTTGCTCTCTCCCTGGCTTCATCGTCGTTGTCCCCGCTGATGCCATCGAGGTAGCTCAGGTGGTAAGGGTAGCAGCAGCTACCCCCGGCCCCTTCTACATCCGGTTAAGTCGCCCTAAGACCCCTCTGGTTTACAACGATGGCTACCAGTTTGTCTTAGGCAAAGCAGTAACTATGAGACAAGGCTTCGATGCCACTATTATGGCTAACGGGATAATGGTGGCTAGAGCTTTGAAGGCAGCAGAAAACCTTTCTCATCAGGGGATTGAATGCCGGGTATTGAGCATGCCAACCCTCAAGCCTTTAGATAGGGAGGCTATTACCTTGGCAGCTAAAGAGACAGGGGCTATCGTAACGGCTGAGGAGCATCTGGAGCAGGGGGGTCTGGGGAGCAGGGTAGCTCGGGTAGTGGTTCAACACCAAGCTGTTCCTATGGCTTTTGTAGCTATCAAAGACGTCTACGCCAAATCAGGGACACCTGAAGATTTGCTTCAGCGGCATGGCTTGACTGCTGCTGATATCGAGAAGGCAGTGAAGTCCACAGTCGCTAGAAAGAAATAGGCAACTCCTAGGAAGAACTCTCTCGCCATATCACCTTTCCTTCTTCTTTAGCTTACTCCTCCGTTTCCTAAAGGAAGCGGAAAAATCTATTCTCCTTGCATTGTGAGACAATTGCTCCTGAATTAGCGATTGCAGTTATTTCCATAGGTGAGTGCTCTGTCACCCACCTGCTGCTGGCAGGGGAC
>CAYWDP010000001.1:34174-41275 GCA_964457045.1 uncultured Dehalococcoidia bacterium | reverse complement strand
CGCCCCCCAACAGTTTTTGAGACTGTCGCGTCTGCCTATTCCGCCACTTCGGCTAGAGCGAAAAATGGGATTTGAACCCACAATTTCTTTCTTGGCAAGGAGATTTACCAAACTCAACCGCCTGTCAGCTATGACAGATAGGCTAGGTCTAGCTTTGGCTTCACCCCCTTTCCCTTAAAGAGATATTATCCAGCATCTCCAGGAATCACCAGACATTTCCTTAACGATTTACCTACGTCACGGCCTTAGAGGCCAACTGCTATGTATCCGGTATCTGTCCCCTATGTGGTCTCATTTTATGCCAAAATCAAAGATGATGCAAGGGGAAACTGAATGTACGCCTCGGCATGAGGCTGGCTTGAGAGGCTGGGCTACCTACGGTGCCGCTGTGTGTCCATATTGGACGCCATAATTAGCGGAGCGAATTGCAGCAGCACTCGCTATAGTAGAAAAGTGGAATGCAACAAGCAGAAGAGTGCACCTGCTATAGGAGAGAACTACAAAATCTTAAGTGCAGATCTAGCAGGTTTTGGCGGGTTCCCTTGCTAATCGCTGCTGTTAGCTGCGAAGGTAAGTGGCAACTTGGGTGGCTGGCTGTCTTCTCACCAGTCGTACTTCAACCCTGCATACGGCTCGACCGCTTCGGGATTAACTTCAGCGATAACCTCTCCCGGATGCATGGTATTATTGCCTCTTGTGTAAAGTGCACCGAGAAGCTGCGCCACTTCTACCCTGCTCCAGGGTGAATCGTATGGCGACTCCTTCAGCGTTACCTTAGCGTGACCTACCTCAAGCTGGTAGGGGCGAAGAATGGTCTCTTGCCTTACGAGAAGAGGAGCATAGTCAAAACCACCCTCAGGCGCCAGGGAGTACTTCAAAAGGAAGGCAATGCCCTTATACTGTATTTGTTCGTCCGATACCTCCGGGAATATATGATAAATCTCGTCCAAGACCTCCATAGCGTCTTGAGCATTCGGTGTACCGTCCAAAGTAGCCTGCACCTCGAAAATGCGGATGCCGCGCCGCTCAATCCATCCTTCGAAACGCTGGCCTCCGCGTTTCATAGAGAGTTTGGCCATTTTCTTGGGATATCCTAATATCTCTCGACCCAAGAACACCGGGATGTCGTCGTCCTCAGGCATGCTAAGATAGTAGGTTCCCGGTTCACCCTCATACTCGCACATCAGTCCCAGCGCTCCAAACCTGTAGCTCACTCCAAAGCTGGTATTGGGGCAATTGGCAATGCACGCCATCACGATGGGCCTCTTGTAGGGCTTTAGCGGCGCTGGGAGCAATGCCTCGAATACTTTTGGAGTTGTCTCCCAGGCAACTGCGAGCATTTCCGTATCGTAATAATAGGCAATTCCGTCTGCCAGAAGCTCCAAAGTAGTGGACACCGATTTTACCTCCTTCCCTGCTATTTAGATCTCCACACCAGCAGAACCCCCGAGATTATGATCACTCTGAATGATATCTAACACATGCAGGCTTCGAACAACACTTACCGATGTGGCAACTATATTACCTTGCTCAAGGCTTGTCAAGACCTTAAGGCAGCTCTGGGCAAATCAACGTCCGACACTTCAGTGGGCTTCGGGCGGACTTCGCTCTGCTGCCCTAATCAATTAAATGTTGCCCCAACGTCGTTTCGTTCAGCCCGTGTTGATTGGGCACCTGGTTGGCGCCATTTCCGCAATAGATGATGTCCCTAAAGAACAGCTTGACCGAGCTCAATCGGAAATGCGCCTCAGGTAAGCACAGTGGCTCCTGCCCTCCACTATTCTGTCTAGGCACAAATGCTCAATGATTCATTAGTTCACTAGGTCTTTTGGACAACTAGGAACAGGCATTACAGCGGAAGTCAGTTTTGCCGGCAGCGTGGTACCGTGGTATGATAGTGGGGGTAAGAGAGATGGCAAGTATCGCAGAGACTTTCTGGCTTCCCTTTCAGCTCAATTGCACAGCCTAGCTCTTACCTCCAGCTCCCCATACAGTGGGGGAAATCACGGATAGATAGTGGGGGAAATTACGGATAGAAGGGGTGAGACTATAAGCTAGATTATAAGCTAGTGGAGAACAACCCTGAACAAAGTGACACCAAATATCACGAGCAGTTCAAGAGAGGAAAGGTCCGGTCGCTTAGTAATGAGCCGAAGGACTTTTCTTGGTATTTCAGCAGGTGTTGCTGCGGCAATTACGGCTGGCTATGTCATAAAACGCTCCGAGATCAACCTCCTCCTGGAGCCGCAAGAGAGTACTGAGGGAGTCCTTACAGAAAAATGGGTTGCTACCTCCTGCCTCAACTGTCCTACCCGCTGCGCTATCAAGGTCAGGGTAGTCAATGGTAAAGCAGTCAGGATAGTCGGTAACACCAAATCAACTTACTCTGACGGCAAAACCTGCCCCCGCTCACACATCGGTCTTCAAGTCCTCTACGATCCGGATCGAATCACCAGTCCGTTGAAGAGAACGAACCAGCAAAAGGGAAGGGATGAAGATCCAGGATGGGAACCAGTAGGATGGGATGAAGCACTGAGCGAAATCAAAGAGGAACTAGAGAAGAGAGCCAGTACCCCCGAGAAGGTATTACTTATTCAAGGCCTGACCACCAGCAGTGACGAGGATTTAATTCGCCGCCTTGCCAAAGCTTATGGAACTGCCAACCTCGTCTCTGAAGATGCTCTGGAAACGGAGGCTGACAGGGAAGGGAAGCGAATGGCGGATGGGCGAAACAATAGCGGGTATGACCTCGAATCCACCAACTATATCCTGGCCTTCGGTGCAAACATCGTAGAGTCCGAAAGACCGCTGGCGCGAAATCTGCGGATGTGGGGCAAGATTCGCCGCGAGAGACCAAATCGGGCGAAAATCGTGGTAATTGATCCCCGTTATTCTCTTACTGCTGCCAAGGCCGACGAATGGATACCCATCAATCCAGGCACCGAGGGTCTCCTGGCTATGGCAATAGCCAATGTGATAATTAGCGAGGGGCTTTACGATGCAGATTTCGTTGACAATTGGACATCCGGATTTGATAACTACAGGAATCTTGTGCTTAGTAACGACTTCAGCCCTGAGGGCGTTGCAGAAATAACCGGTGTCAGCGCTGATGCTATACGTCGCATAGCTAGAGAATTCGCTCGATCCAAACCAGCGATTGCCTGGGGTGGAATAGGAGCCACTAATTGGCCTCACGGCACCTACGCCAGCCATGCTATATACTGCCTTAATGCCCTTGTGGGCAGCATTGATGTTCCAGGCGGGGTAGTATACCAAGAGTCTCCACCATACCGGGATATGCCGGCTATAACCGGAAATGAGCCAGGTATAAGTTTTCACCAGGCAGCAGACTTGATATGGAACAACAACGTTGAGATGGTTATGGGCTTCAACAGTAATCTTGTTATGTCAGTCCCAGACACAAGCAGATGGGACAAAGCCCTGGCAAACATACCTTATTATGTCCACATTGCGCCGTCTCTGACTGAGATGGCCAACTATGCTGATATTGTTCTTCCGGCATGTGCCTACCTGGAGGAATGGGCTTACGAGAGCTCCCCGCCAGGCTCAGGCTTTGCCGAAGCGAAAATAAAGCAGCCTGTGGTCGAGCCACTGCAAGATTCAAGACCTATAGCACAAATAATCTTCACCCTGGCAGGCCAGCTCGGGAGCACGGTCAAAAATGCCTTTGAAGACATTGGTGATACCCCGGAGGGATTCGTTGAACATCGAACTGAAGGCTTTGTCTCATGGGATACGTTTGAGGCGGATGGCGTGTGGAAAGGACAGGATTATCAATATCGTAAATATAACCAAATATTCCATACTTCTTCGAAGAAATTTGAATTCCACTCGGCTAATCTAGACAAACTACTTAACGTTGAGTTCCTGGGCGATAATTCAGAATATTCTCTTAAGCTGATAACATACCATCCTGTTCTAGACATAATGAATGGAAACCAGAACTATCCCTGGGCTCAAGAGATTTTCTTGGTGATGCATGGCTTTGGTTGGGCCAATTTCGTGGAGATGAATAGCCAAACAGCCCACAAGCTGGGAATCAAAGATGGCGCCATAGTGCGGGTTGAGTCTGAGTTTGGCCAGATAAAGGCAAGAGCTAGAGTTTTTGAGGGGATTCTTCCGGGGGTGGTAGCTATTGCCAGTGGTCAAGGTCACTATTCCTCCGGCAGATGGGCAAATGGTATAGGTGTGAATCCTAATGAGATTATTGGCGTAGATTACGACGACGAAAGCGGACAGCCATCCTTTTTCAATACCAGGGTAAGAGTTTACAAGGCATGAGGCGATAAATGGCAAGGTGGGGAATGGTCATTGATTTGGACAAATGCATCGGCTGCCAGGCATGCACGGTAGCTTGCAAGTCCGAGAATAATGTCCCCCATGGGTCGCCTAAGGAGCAGCAACGGATGCAGGAAATCTACTGGAATAAGGTTATCGCTGTCAGCAGGGGCGAATACCCAACGGCAAGTATTGAGATAATCCCCATGCCCTGCATGCACTGTGAGCATCCTCCTTGTGTGACTGTCTGCCCGGCAAAGGCTACCTACAAGCGCGATGACGGTATTGTGATGCAAAACTTCCGCCGCTGCATTGGATGCAAATATTGCATGGTTGCTTGCCCTTATGGATCCAGGAGTTTCAACTATAAGGAGCAGGAAGGAAAGGAGTATCATCGGCCTGATCTGCCTCCCGATCTCGGTCTCGATAGTAAGACGCATATCGGTCCCTGGCCCTTTCCTCACCGCACGCACGGTGTAGTTGAGAAATGCACTTTTTGTTTCCATCGGATAGATGAGGCAAAGAAGAGGATAGAAGCAGGCGAAGATATCAAGATAGGCATTGACGTAGTACCAGCCTGTGTGGAAGCCTGCCCATCAGGAGCCAGAGTTTTCGGTGACTTGGACGACCCTGAAAGCACAGTCTCAAAACTGCTGACTTCAAGGGATTGGTTCAAACTGCGAGAAGACATGGGCACAGAGCCAAAGGTATTCTATCTTCCCAGGTGAGGGGTTCCCGATATGGAGTTAACCTATACACCAATTGAGGGCAAATCGAGGCAGTATTACACTGCGGTAGCGGTTCTGGCTGCAGTGGCGCTGGCTGGGTTGATAAGCTTCGCCCTTAGCTACATAAAGGGTCACCAGTTGTTTGGCAGCAGCAATGCAATACCCTGGAGTTTGCCCATCGTCATCGCCATTTACCTGATAGGGCTCAGCGCTGGCTCTCTCATCCTCTCCTCTCTGACTTATGTCTTTGGTCAGGAATCATATAAGCCTATCGCCCGAATGGCTGTCTTTCTGGCCATAGTGCTCATCTTCGGCGCCATGGTAGCCATAGCGGTTGATCTGGGAAGACCCGAGAAATCCTGGCGGCTTTTTATGTTCTTCTACCTAAACAACATGACCTCCATGTTTGCCCTTAACGGAATCCTCTACGGAGGCTATTTCGTTATCAGTATAGGTTATCTCGGAGCTATCCTGACCAACAGCTCGAAATTGGTCAAACCGATTGGCATCTTGGCTGTTTGCTGGGCAGTCCTGGTGCACATGGGCACCGGGGCAATCTTCGGTTTCATTGCCACCAGGGAGATATTCTACTCACCGATAAAGCCCCTTGAGTTTCTGGCAGCAGCAATGGTATCTGGATTGGCGCTGCTGATAATATCCGTGGTGTTCACGCTCAGGTTCAGCAAACGCAGCATCAACAAGGAAATAATATCTACTTTGGGAAGACTACTATCAACCGTGATTATACTTTTGCTTATTCTGGTTGTGGTCGACAAGTTAACCCACTTTTACTCGCCTAACCGTGACGCCACAGTGTTCCTGCTCACCGGACGGTACAGTCCACTTTTCTGGGCTGGTCAAGTAGGATTGGCATATATAATACCGCTCATCATCCTGTTCCATCCCAAAGCGCGCAAGACGGTCAAGTGGATAATGATTGCCTCAGCACTCGTGGTCATCGGAATATTCTTTGAGAGATTTGTACTGGTGATTCCAGGGCTGGCTTACCCCCTACCCTACTATCCAGGCCATATTGAGGGCATCTGGGGGCAAGTAGGCTCCTTTCCGCTATTGCCAGCGGAGGTAATCCTTTCTGTAGGCATGTTTGCTTTCCTCGGCGTTCTCTATTTCTTGGGCTTGAAGTTCCTGGATTTGTTACCGCCCCCTATGGAAACTGAACCAGCGGTGGAGGAAGCAGCATCTGCTGAGGAGTGATTAGTTTGGCGAAGTTCTCTGAAAAGGGCGTTTTCCTCTGCGACTGCCACGGCAGCCTGAGCAAGGTCTTGCCCATGGAGGCGTTATGCCAGTTTCTGGAGCAAAGGCAGCCAGGCCTGCGTGTGGTTGTCGGAGACAAGTTTTGTCAACCTCGAATTCTATCCAGGCTTATGCAGGAGCACAACCTTCAACCGATGGTAGTCGGGGCTTGCTGGCAACTCAACTCAAAGCTGCATTTCTGGGAAGAGCCGGAGAGGGTTGCCCTTGACCCCTATTCCGTCAGGATAGTCGATTTACTGCAGGAGACAGCGTCCTCCTATAAAAAAGTTGAGTTGGTTGAGAGGGTAAAGCTGCTGCTGTGGTCTCAGGTAAGGCGGCAAGCCAAGTTCAGCAGTGTACCACAGCAGTCTCGAAAGTTACATTTCATCAGACCCCAGGGTGAGATCAGCCGGAGGGATTTATTCCGATTGCCTTTGCCCAAATATCAGGTGATACCCTACATCCAAACAGAGAAGTGCGTTGGCGGGGAAAGGTGCCAGCTTTGCCGGGAGGGTTGTCCCTTCAATGCCATAATGAGGGAGAATAGCAAGGTTTGGATAGACAAACTCAGGTGTCAGGGTTGCGGTGCTTGCATTGCTGTTTGCCCTTACCAAGCCATATCCTATCCCACCTTCTCCCTCGACCAACTGGAGGGAGAAATGGAGGGATTGCTTCTTGCCAATGGCGACATACTCCAGCCAAGAATAGTTGTGCTGATCTGTCAAAGCTGTCTTCCCTCCTTTGGTGAGACCGAGGTAAATCCCTTTATCTACGCCCCCAACATGCTCCCCTTAGGGGTTCCGTGCCTTAGCATGGTCCC
>CAYWDP010000001.1:23160-34074 GCA_964457045.1 uncultured Dehalococcoidia bacterium | reverse complement strand
TTATCTACGCCCCCAACATGCTCCCCTTAGGGGTTCCGTGCCTTAGCATGGTCCCTTCTTGGTTACTACTGCGTGCCCTTGATCTGGGAGCTCAGGGTGTGGCGCTTATCTCAAACAAAGAAAAGTGCCAGTTTGGTCTTGAACCGGATAAGTGGCAGGGACGAGTTCGATTCGTGCAGGAATTGCTCGAACGATGGGGCATTGGACCAGGACGCATGAGAGCTTTTGAGAGTAGCGGGCCGGAGCAAGATCTAACCCAATTCGCTCAAGGCGTTGCCCAATTACCACCTACATCGCTGAGGTCGTCTCAGCCCACGAAAGTTCCGGCCAATGGCTTACTTCTGCCAGCACTTATCGCTGGTATGTCAGAGAGGCTCGCCCCATACTCCAGCGGAGTAGTGTCAGCAGGAAGTGTACCTTTTGGCAAGCTAGAGCTTGACAATCCACAGTGCACCGCCTGTGGTCTCTGTGCCTTGGATTGCCCGACGGAGGCATTAACTTTTGTATCAGACGAAGGCTCGTACAAATTGCTTTTTCACTACCAGGCCTGCATCGGCTGTGGTCAGTGCATAAAAAGCTGTCCTGAGAAATGCCTCTACCTGGAGAATATTCTACAAATAGAAAGGCTCAACAACCCAGCAGAGATAATCTTCGAAGGCGAAATCGCCAAGTGCCAAGAGTGTGGTGCGCCAATTGCACCCAAGGCTATGATAGATAAATTGAGAACCAGAATCGCTACGGCAGATGGGCTGACCTCCCAACTCGAGATCTGCCCGGCGTGTAGAACAAAGGCCATGTCTGGCGTGGCAAGCAGGATGGGGGCATAGATAGATGGATCAATTCCTCAGAGTAGTAGCCATTTTTCTAGAGGTAGTAGTACTATCGGCAATCCTCTACTGCATACTCAATGGGGTGAGGCTGGCACTAATCGACTTTGGAATAGGACCCAAATACAGTAAAGCCATAGTGATGACTCTGGCAGCAGCCGGCAGCTTATTAGTGGTCTTCTTTGTTGCCCACCTGTCGATATTCTATCCAACGTTCTAGCGATATGAGCAGAGGAACCCCAGATATGAGCAAGTTGCAAACCAGAAGGCCAGCAAGCGGGGATAGAGAGGCCCCTGCTTGCTCACTGATGGCTAGGAGGACAGTCTAATACCTATGGACTTCTGGACTGGTCAGCTAGAATACATCCAGGACATCTTCAAGCCGATAATAATAGCTGTCCTGATATTAAGCCCCCTCCTTATCGCCCTTTTTGCCCTCGGTTTCTACCGACGATACCAACTGTGGCGCCTGGGTCGAGAGGATAAGCGCACAGACAGTATCTCGACTCGTATCAAGACCACCATTGGGGTGGCTTTTGCCCACCTGCGTCTTCTGAGTGAGGCCTATCCCGGATGGATGCACTTCCTGATTTTCTGGGGAGCCGCCATGATTGTGATAAGCAAGGTAATTCGGTTGTTGTCCTATCCTGCAGGTATTGACAATCCACCGCAGGACGTTTTCCTATATGCCTCCCTGGCCTCCGAGATCGGTGCCATACTCATCATCATCGGCGGGCTGCTAGCTATATACCGAAGGTACTTCGTCAAGCCATCTCGCCTGGATACCAAACCCGACGATACCCTGGTTTTCCCCTTCGTGTTCCTAATCCTGCTTACTGGCTTTATGATCAAAGGTTACCGCATGGCTACCAGTGACGTTTCCCCTACTGACTGGGCTGTGTGGTCGCCGATTGGCTATGGCTTCTCTAAGATCTTCACCACCTTCTTGACCGACTACAGGGACCAGATCCTGGTATGGCATCGAGTGCTATTTCACACCGCAATAGCCTTCGTATTTGGGGTTTATGTCTTCGCCAGCCGCTCACGCATACAGCACCTGTGGCTGGCACCGCTGAACGTGTTCTTTCGCTCACTGAGACCCAAGGGTGCCCTTGTTCCCATAGATATTGAGAAGGCAGAAACCTTCGGCACAGGCAAAATCGAGGACTTCACTTGGAAGCAACTGCTAGACCTCGACGCCTGCACCCGATGCGGCCGCTGTCAGGACAATTGCCCTGCTCACCTGAGCGGCAAGGCCCTTTCCCCCAAAAAGGTGATACAAGACCTCAAGAACCATCTCGGCCAGGTATATCCCTACCCGTTTGTCAAGAAACCCATAGAAACGCGACCTGACATGATCAGCGAGACCATAACGGAGGAGGTGGTCTGGGACTGCACCACCTGCGGTGCCTGCCAGCAAGCATGTCCAATCTATATTGAGCACATTGACAAGATAGTAGATATGCGTCGCAATCTAGCCCTCGAAAGGGCTGAATTCCCTGAATCTGCTCAGCAAGCACTCACCAGTCTAGGGACTAGAGGCCACCCATGGCGAGGCACTACGGCAACAAGAACCGACTGGACTAGCGGTCTGGGGATAAAAGCATTGTCGGAAAACGGGGATGTAGATGTACTATACTGGGTAGGCTGCACTGCAGCTCTGGAAGACAGGAATATGAAAGTCGCCCAGGCTACGGCCAGGATTATGCAGGCTGCAGGAATCAATTTCGGAATACTGGGAGTGGAGGAGACTTGCTGTGGTGACCCAGCTCGCAGGATGGGCGATGAGTACCTGTTTCAAACGCTCTGTCAAAAGAATATTGAGATTTTTCGGGGATACAACGTTAAAAAGATCATAACCACTTGTCCTCATTGCTTTAACACCCTCAAAAACGAGTACCCGCAGTTCGGTGGTAACTTTGAAGTTGTCCATCATACTCAACTCATCGCCGATTTAATCCGTGATGGCAAGCTAAAAATCGGTGGGACAGATAGTAAGAGATTAACTTATCACGACTCGTGTTATCTGGGGCGTTACAATGATGTTTATCAGGCACCTAGGGAAATCTTAAGGGCTATCAGCGGGGCTAAGAGCATAGAACTAGCTCGCTCCGGGCCAAGAAGCTTCTGCTGCGGCGGAGGAGGTGGTCACATGTGGATGGAGGAGCCACCTGAGAAGCGCCTTAACGTAAGGCGAGCCGAAGAGATAGTAGAGGCTAAAGTGGATGTTGTAGCCACAGCTTGTCCCTACTGTCTCTCCATGCTTGAAGACGGATTAAAGGCCAAAGAGGCAGAAGAATCCATAAAGGCTATGGACCTGAGCGAACTAGTTATTGGAGCCGTAGAGAAGAAGGCATAACCCAGAGGTAATCTAGTTATGCTTTGGCTCCAATCCTTCTTTATTGTCTGTAGATGCGGATACCTAGTCTACGCGTCAGAACAGACTTGCCGACAGGCAAATATTTACTGACTATAGCGGTGCCTCAACGATCAATGTAGTGCCTTTACCTGGCTCTGATCGCACTTTCAAGCTGCCGCCTAGCAGGCGCATCCTCTCTTCTATGCCAGCGAGACCAAGCTTGCCTGTACGAGGTAGGCTCTCCATCCTCTCTAAAGGTTCAAATCCTTTACCGTTGTCACTGACGGATATCCTGACTTTGCTTTCGCTAAATTCTACAGCAACCTCAGCCTTTGACGCCTGGGCATGTCTCCATACATTTGCTAGAGCTTCCTGAATAGCACGGAAAAGCGTCAGCTCTACCTCTGGAGGCAAGCGCCGCTCAGCACCAGCTACTTTAAAATCAATCTCTATCTCCGTAAGCTTCTTCATTTCGCCAGCCAGCCACCGCACTGCCGGAAGCAGACCCAGATCATCCAGCATAGGGGGGCGCAAGGCTTGACTGAAGCGACGTACACCCTCCAACGCATCGTTCAACTGTTGGCGCATCTGTTTAAGGAATGCAACATCGTTCGGTGTCAGGTGCTCGTTGCCGCGGAGAAAGTTGTCAATCTGGCGGGAAAGAGCGAGAAGAACTTGACTCGTATCGTCATGAAGCTCGCGAGCAATACGCCTGCGTTCCTCTTCCTGAGCTTTAGTAATCTGGCTAAGGTAGTAATGTAGGTTGTCCTGCATCCTTTTCTCTTCAGTCACATCTCTGGCGATATGCTGGAAGGCCGTAGGCTTTCCATCCTCTGTCACCAAATTGGTGGTCAGCATTAGAATCGCCTCTGTCCCATCCTTCCTGATCAGGCGTTGCTCATAGGGTTGTGCCACGGATTCGTTCTCGAGTAGCTTGCGCCGGATGTGCCCAGCTAGATTAAGTCCTTCGTCCGACAGAAAAACCTTTACATTCATTTGAGTCAGTTCTTCTACACTGTATCCGGTAAGTTTTTCGCTTGCCTTGTTGGCCACCATAATATTACCTGCTAAATCGTGAACCCAGATGGCATCACTGGCATTCTCAAACAGTTCTCTATAGTTCCTCTCCGACACAGCCAATCTTTGCGCCGTGAGATGCTCCTTCTCATAAAGACGGGCATTTTCGATAGCAGTTCCTATCTGGGTGGCAACAGCACTAAGCAGCTCTATTTCTTCGGGAAGAAATTGCTTTGGGCGGCGCATAGCCACCCAAAGCGTGCCCCTAACGCGGTCTCTGAGAAGTAGCGGTACAATGAGCTGGCTTTGGATTTTCATCTTCCTAATCTCTGGCCTAGCCATCATGGGGTCACGGGAGATATCTTCCATCACCATGGGTTGACCCGTCTTAGCCACTTCCCCATTAAAGCCCTCGCCGACCTTCGTTCCGTCCACAGCCCTGGCGAATTCATCAGAGACACCCTCGTAGGCAACAAGCACTAGTTCCTGGGATTTCTCATTCAGGGAAAATATCAGGGCAATCTCTACATCCATTAGCTCCGTAACTACATAAACGGCCCTTTGTAGGATGTTCTTCAGTTCCAGAGACTCGGTAAGCACGGTAGAGATAGCGTTAAGCATAGTGAGTCGTCTTTCCTTGCTCCTCGCCAAGCGAACATAGTGTTGAAGCCGCTGATGCACTGCCTCCAGTTCCGCCAATGCTACTCGGAATTTCTCTCTCTCCTTAGTGCGTGTCCAAAGCCACAGACAGGACAATGCACCTACTAGGAATACAGCACTTGTCTCGAGAAGAGCATCTGAAGGGGCAGGTGAGATGAAAATGGCCCTGGGCAACATGACAACCAAGGCAACAAAGGAGGTGACCAAACCGGCGATTGGCCCGAAGACGAAGCCGCAATAGATTATGGGCAACAGAAACAGGACACGATCCATGGCATGTCGAGTTAGGCCAAAGTGTAAGCTGGGGGACACCGTGCTTGAGAAGCCGAGCTGCTCAGCGTAATGGAGAAAAGCGAAGGCGGTCAACAAAGCTAGGATCAGCCAAAAGTGGGGATTACGCAAGAACTCTCTCGGTCGACCGATCCTTGGTGATGAAGCCATGTTCAAAAGTGTCTCCTCTAACTCCAAGCAAACGATGGTTACTCAGGGGATGTCTTCTATGGTTACCCAACCCTTTTTTAGACCGTATATTATTGCTTCAGAGCGAGAACCAACCCCCAGCTTATTGAAGATGCTCCTGAGATGAGCTTGAACGGTGCGCACGCTGATATAAAGTTCACCGCCTATGTCCTTATTGCTCATGCCCTTGGCTGCTGCTTTGAGTACTTCCATCTCCCGCTCCGTGAGTAGGTTAGAAGCTTTGTCCTCGGGCTTGCCCAAGCGCCTAAATCGATCTACTACCTTGCGGGCCACAGTCGGATGAAGCACCGAATCTCCCCTATACACAGCACGAATAGCATCGATTAACTCATCGCCGCTCGCACTCTTCAATAGATAGCCAGCGGCGCCTGCTTCTAGCAAGCTAAAAACATACTCGTCATAATCGTAGCCGGTAAGGACAAGGATAGCGACCGAGGGCAGGAGCGCCTTGATCTGTTTGGTAGCTTCAATGCCACTTAGTTTGGGCATAGCTACATCCATGATGATCACATCTGGTTTGAGCTGGGCAGCTAGCTGAACCGCCTCCTCGCCATCGCCAGCCTCACCGATAACATCAAGGTCTTGTTCCAATCCCAAAAGCTGACGGGTCCCTTGTCGCACTACCACATGATCTTCGGCAAGCAGGATCCTGATATTATCCACAGCGTGCTCCCTCTGCTACCATTGTAGTCCATGGCAACAATACCTTTCAATCCGTACAGACTGGCGCACAATGGCAGAGACATACGTGGAAATGCCTAGTAAAAATAGGCACTAAGAGGGATGACGTCGGGTACTTAATGCTATAGACTAGAATCGAAGGGGTGGAGGCTCGAAGTGGGTGATGAGGAAGGTACTATAGGTCAGGGAGATCCGGGCAACCAAATAGCGGCGTGAAGGAGGAAGGGGCGATGAAGTCGAAATTGGTCGAGCAGGTAGAAGAAGTCCTTAAGAGGGTTCGGACTGTAGAGGATATCGCCGAGATAGAGAGAATCATTAGAGAAGTAAAGGGGAAGATTCTGCTTGGACCGGCTGGTGGTTTCTGGGAAGGCAAGAAACCATGCTGGGAGATGTGCCAGTGTCCGGAGATGATCAGGAGTGAGTGCCCTGCACCTAAGTACCAATCTTTGCCCTGCTGGGAGATAGAAGGGACCTACTGCAAGCTTGACGATTACGGGTCAAGAGGCGACGACACCAGCATTTGCCAAGTGTGTCGGGTTTACAAAAGGTGGGGTGGTGCTGGGCCGATACAAATAAAGCTTTTTGGCAGAGGCATCGATACCACCCTTAGATCGATTGGGAGGTCTGTAGAGCAAGAAACGGCTCAAGTTAAGTAGTTATCCTAAGCTATATTGATAGGCGTCATCTTTTGAGAGCTACTTAATGGGGAGTAGCAGTTGCGATTACAAATGCCTTACATGAGTGGAGCCACATAAGTAGGAGGCAGGAATGGAAAGGACAGAGATGGAGGCGCTACCACGGGAAGGAATCGGGGCCGGGTATGCAGGGAGGATTTTCGGACAGATTCAAAGGGTAATCGATGATACTGGAGGACAATCCGGTGCCTTGATCAGGGTCTTGCAACAGGCGCAGGGGCTATTCGGCTACTTGCCACCACCGGTGCTAAAGACCATCTCCAGGGACTTAAAGATTCCCTTGAGTGAGGTTTACGGAATAGTTAGCTTCTATCACTTCTTCACCATGGTGCCCAAGGGCAGGCATGTTATCCAGGTCTGCATGGGTACCAGTTGCTATGTCAAGGGGGGGCAGAAGCTCCTCGATACCCTGAAGAAAGAGTACGGTCTTGAGCCAGAGGGGATCACGCCGGACGGCAGATTTTCCCTGGAGACGGTGCGTTGTTTAGGTGCTTGCGCTTTGTCTCCCGTGGTAGCTGTGGGGGATGACATTCATAGGAAGGTAAAGCCTGCTGAGGTACCGGAAGTATTGAGCCGGTACAAATAGGTGCTAAGCCATGAAGAAAGTTAAATCTATAGAGAATCTGGAGGAGATTAAAGCGAGGGTAAGGCCTCTGCTCCGAGTGCGTGAGGACCTAGACCCTACTAGGATAAGGGAAGCTCCGCAAATCAACATTTTGGTTTGCAGAGGGACGGGGTGCACCGCTGCAGGTTCAGGAGAAGTAGAAGAGGCCTTCAAAGATGCAGTTAGAGGGAATGGGCTGGGAGCTAGGGTTAGAGTGGTAAAAACAGGCTGCCGTGGTTTCTGCGAAAAGGGACCAAATGTAACTATGTTTCCAGGGGATATACTCTACACTGAGGTGCATGCGGGTGATGTGAGTGAAATTGTAGAGAGGCATTTGCTTAGCGGCAAGTTTGTGGAAAGGCTTCTACATAAAGACCCTCTCTCCGGGAAAGCAGCTCCAGCCAGCCATGAGATAGATTTCTATAAGAAGCAGAGAAGAGAGGTGATGCACCTTAATGGCTTGATTGATCCGTGGAATATTGAAGAATATATCGCCTATGACGGGTATCGAGGCTTGGCTAAGGCTTTATTGGAAATGGAACCCGAGGAGGTACTGGAAGAGGTAAGGAAGTCGGGGATAAGGGGAAGGGGAGGAGCTGGTTTCCCCACAGGAACCAAATGGGGTTTCGTCCGCTCTGCCCCTGGGGAGGAGAAATTTGTGCTTTGCAATGGTGATGAGGGTGACCCTGGTGCCTTCATGAATCGTTCTGTTCTTGAGGGGAATCCTCATTCAGTAATAGAGGGGATGATCATCGGGGCTTATGCTATTGGAAATGTGCGCCAGGGCTATGCCTATATCCGCGCCGAATATCCCTTAGCTATTGAGACTATGAGTAATGCCATACGGCAAGCGCGTGAATATGGCTTTTTGGGAGAGAATATCTTGGGGACGGGTCTCAATTTCGAAATTGATATTTTCCCTGGTGCTGGTGCCTTTGTCTGTGGTGAAGAAACTGCCCTGATGAGATCAATTGAGGGAAAGAGAGGCAATCCCCGCCAAAGGCCACCATTCCCTGCCAATAAGGGGCTCTTCGATAAACCTAGCACCCTCAACAATGTTGAGACCTGGTCCAATATCCATCGAATCATCTTACATGGAGGAGATTGGTATAACAGTATTGGAGTCGAGAGGAATAGCGGTACCAAAACCTTCTGTCTGGTAGGCAAAATAAACAACTCAGGCATTGCCGAGGTTCCTTTAGGGACTCCCATGAGGGATTTGATCTTCGATATAGGTGGTGGATGCCCCGAAGAGAAGAAATTCAAAGCAGTGCAAATAGGAGGTCCGTCAGGGGGAGTTATCCCCTATCGTTATATAGACACCCCGGTGGATTATGAGTCGGTCACCGGCCTGGGAGCTATTATGGGCTCGGGCGGACTGATTGTGATGGACGAAGATAATTGCATGGTGGATATGGCTAAGTTCTACCTCGGTTTCACTCAGGATGAGTCCTGTGGTAAATGTACTTCCTGCAGAGCGGGAATCCCCAAAATGCGAGAAATCCTGACCAAGGTGACCCAGGGCAAAGCAACAATGGAGGATATCGACATCTTAGAGGAATTGGCTTCAATGGTGGCTGAGGTCTCTTTGTGCGGTTTGGGGCAGACAGCGCCCAATCCAGTCCTATCTACCCTGCGCCACTTCCGGAATGAATATGAAGCTCATATCATTGACAAAAGGTGTCTTGCCGGGGTATGCAGGTCACTGGTTGCCTTTCATGCAGTGGAGGACAAGTGCTATCCTTGCCTTGAAAGCGTTGCTGGATTTGATGCGGGTGGCTATGAGGCTCTTAAAACGTTCGTCCCTGAGCTCATCCCAGACTGCGTTGTAGAGAAGATCAGAAGCTCTGGATGCGCCGTTGACTTAGCCCGATTCTTGCTTACTGTTCCTGCCCAAAATAAATCCTGCACCAAATGTACTTCTTGCCGTTTGGGCACAGGCCATGCAGTACACATCTTGGATGAGATTGCCAAGGGCAATGGTAAGCTGGAGATGCTCGATTTGCTCCTTGAGCTTGGCGATACTATGAGGATAGCTTCGGATTGTCCGGTGGGAAAAACTGCCCTAGCTCCAGCCCTGTTTACCCTGGAGCACTTCCGCGACCAGTATAAGGCACATATACTTGAAAAGCACTGCTCCTTCGGCATCTGTGAAGGCACTCTCTCTTATCATAAGAGTTGTCCGCTTCGGGCTGCTGTATCGACTCAAACAAGGGGATAGAAAATGGGCAAAGTCAGTCTAAGCATCGATGGTATTAGGGTAGAGGCAAGAGAAGGGACGACGGTATTGGAGGCGGCACAAGCTGGAGACATTTATATTCCCAATCTCTGTGCTGACCCTGATCTGGAACCCTACGGAGCCTGCCGACTATGCCTAGTGGAAATCGAAGGTGTCGAGGGTCTGCCAGCTTCCTGCATGACTCCTGTGGCTGAGGGAATGGTTGTTCATACTGATACCGGCCATGTCAATGAAGTCCGCCGTCGTGTTGTTGAGTTGCTTCTGTCAGACCATCCCGACAACTGCTTGACATGCCCCAAGAATCAGCATTGTGAGTTGCAGAAGATCGCAGCTTATATTGGCATTGACCAGCAGCGCTTCAGGAAGCTGGAAAGGCCGCCTCTCATTGACTCCAGCAATCCCTTCTTTATTCGCGATTCAAGCCAGTGCATCCTCTGCGGCAAGTGTGTCCGAGTTTGCAACGAGGTACAAGGCGTGGCTGCCCTGGAGGTACTCAATGACGGGGTGTCATCGAAGATCGTCGCTGTCGGTGATAGACCGATTTTGGAGTCTATCTGCGAATCCTGTGGGCAGTGTGTAGCCAAATGCCCCACAGGGGCGCTCATGCCGAAGAACTTCAGGTGGCCAGCAAAAGAGATCAAGACAATCTGCCCCTACTGTGGTGTTGGTTGCGGGATATATCTAGCTGTTCGGGAGAACGAAGTGGTGAGCGTGAGGGGTGACCCGGAGAGCCCGGTGAACAGGGGCAGCCTTTGCGTCAAGGGGCAGTTTGGCTTCGAGTTCATAAACCATCCCGATCGCCTAACCTCGCCATTGATCAGGCGGAATGGCGAGTTCTCAGAGGCAACCTGGGACGAGGCACTGGACTTGGTTGCCAGCAAGTTAGCCAAATATAAGAGAGACGAGGTTGCCGCTATCTCCTCTGCCAAGTGCACCAATGAGGAGAACTACCTCACGCAGAAATTTGCTCGGGTGGTGCTGGGGACCAATAATATCGACCACTGCGCCCGCCTCTGCCACGCCCCTAGTGTGGCGGGCTTAGCACAGAGCTTTGGTAGCGGTGCCATGACTAACTCTATTGATGAGATCAGCAGAGCTGCTTGCATTTTGGCTATCGGAACAAACACCACTGCCACCCACCCGGTGATCGGGCTGAGGGTAAGAAAGGCAGTGAGAGACGGGGCAAAGCTCATTGTGGCCAACCCGCGGGAGATCGACCTTTGCCGTCTTGCCCATCTCTGGCTTAGGCATCGTCCCGGCAGCGATGTAGCCTTGCTCATGGGGATGATGCGAGTTATTGTTGACGAAGGTCTCGCCGACTCCTCCTTTATAGAGGGACGCTGCGAGAATTT
>CAYWDP010000001.1:0-23060 GCA_964457045.1 uncultured Dehalococcoidia bacterium | reverse complement strand
TCTATGCTATGGGAATCACCCAGCACACTCATGGCACTGACAATGTGCTGGCTACTGCCAACCTAGCGATGCTCACCGGGAACATTGGCAAGCCATCGACTGGCGTTAATCCCTTGAGGGGGCAGAACAATGTTCAGGGTGCCTGCGACACGGGTGCCTTGCCCAATGTGTATACAGGCTACCAGCGAGTGGATGACCCCAAGGTCAACGAGAAATTTGAGGCTGCCTGGAACTGTAGCCTGTGGACATGGCCTGGGCTGACGCTTACCGAGATCTTCCAGGCTGCTCAGCAGGGACAGATCAAGGCGCTATACCTTGCTGGCGAAAATCCGGTGTTAAGCGATCCTGACAGCAGGCATGTCAAAGAAGCATTAGAGAAGCTGGAATTCCTCGTCGTTCAGGATGTCTTCCTTTCTGAGACTGCCCGCCTTGCTGATGTTGTCCTGCCAGCAGCAACCTTTGCTGAGAAGGACGGCACCTATACCAACACTGAGCGGAGGGTTCAGCGGGGGCGCAAGGCGATTGAGCCTGTTGGCGATTCTCGACCTGACTGGTGGATCACCTGCCAGATCGCCAAGAGAATGGGTGGCAAAGGCTTCGACTTTGGCCATCCTTCAGAGATTATGGAGGAGATCGCCCGTCTCACCCCCAGCTATGGCGGTATAAGCTACCGACGGTTGGAGAAGGAGGGGCTGCAATGGCCTTGCCCCACCAGAGAACATCCTGGCACACCCATTCTCCATGCCGATAGGTTTTTGCGGGGTAAGGGGAGGTTCATACCCCTAGAGTATAAGCCACCTGTGGAATCGCCAGACGATGAGTATCCCTTAATCCTTACTACGGAGCGCAGCCTGTATCATTATCACACCGGCACGCTAACGCGGAAAGCGGAAGGGCTCAATGTGCTCCGCGGTGAGGAACTAGTGGAGATGAATCCTCTGGATGCTAAGACTCTGGGACTCAGTGGGGGCGACAGGGTAAAGGTAATCTCTCGCCGAGGAGAGGTTATAGCCAGCGTGAAGATAACACCGGTTTCACCACCAGGTGTGGTCTCCATGACCTTCCATTTTGCTGAGAGCCCTACAAATATTCTCACCAACCCTGCTATTGACCCTGTGGCTAAGATCCCTGAGCTTAAGGTATGTGCAGTTAGGGTAGAAAAGGCGCTTTCTGAATAATGAGGGGGCTTTAGGACCGATGAAAGAGATAACATTGACGATCAACGATAGGCAGGTCAAGGGGAAAGAAGGAGACACCGTTCTCGAGGTTTGCCAGGCCAATGGCATTGATCTGCCTACCCTTTGCCATCTTGAAGGGTTGAGCGATGTCGGGGCTTGTCGAATGTGTGTGGTGGAAGTTGAGAGGGAGAGGAGACCAGTCCCTGCTTGTACCTATCCTGCCCGGGATGGATTGGTGGTGAAAACCCATACGGAGCAGCTTGAGAAGTATCGGCGCCTAGTCCTGGAGCTTATCTTCACCGAGCGCAATCACTTCTGCATGTTTTGCGAGCAAAGCGGGGACTGTGAGCTGCAGGAACTGGCCTACCGGTATCAGATGGATAATGTGCGTTACACCTATGCCTTTCCTTCTCTACCTGTGGATTCATTGGGTGAGTACTTGGTAGTTGATCATAACCGCTGCATCCTTTGTGGCAGGTGCGTTCGAGCCTGCAGTGAAGTGGTGGGAATTCATGCCATAGATTTCGGCAAGCGCGGCTGGAGGACGGTGATATCCGCTGATTTGGACCAGCCGCTAGGAGAATCCTCCTGCGTTTCCTGCGGGGCATGTGTGCAAGCCTGCCCTACCGGTGCCATACTCTCTAAGCTCAGTCTTTACAAAGGTAAGGCCAGCGAGTGTCAGCAAGTAACCACTGTTTGTCCTCTCTGTGGCGTTGGCTGTGAGCTGAAGGTGCTGGTTAAAGACAATAATTTGGTCAAGATTGAATCACCGGGGTTGAAAGGGCCGAGGGCAGCTCTCTGCAAAGAAGGCCGTTTTGGATTGCTCTACAACGAGCGCCCCAGGGTTACCTCCCCGCTGATACGAGATAGGCGGGGCAAACTGGAGGAATGCACTATAGATAAGGCGATTGAGACAGCCGCCGAGAAGTTGAGAGAGCTAAAAGATGGTTTTGCTGGTATTATCTCCAGCAGGTATCCTAAAGAAACGCTGTCGTTGTTCAACAGGTTTGTGCGCGAGGTGATGGGCAGCGATTGGATCAATACCCTGGATGGAAGAAATTATCGCCTAATTGCCAAGGGCATTAGCCAGTTCGATGACAAAGGGAGGGGATTGAACGTCGAGTGCTCCGTAGAAGAGATACTGGAGGCAGACTGCATCCTGGTAGCCGGGGCTGACGTTCTGAAGACCCATCCCATCATTGGTTCCTTCATCCGGCAGGCAATAAGCCAGAGAGGAGCAAAGGTGGTGGTGATCGATAGCTCGCGTGACGTTTTGCCTCTCTGGAGTGACCTCTGGTTGAAACCTAAGGCAGGTAGCGAAGGGGTTCTATTTAACGGGCTGGCGAAAATCCTTATCGATAAGGGCTTGGTGGAGCGCCAAAAAGCACCGGCGGAGCTTGTACAATCCCCAAGCGGGTATGAGACAGATGAAGTAAGCAGAGCCACAGGCATTCAAATAGGAGACTTGGAGTTGGCAGCAAGCATGTATGGCGAGGCTGAGCACGGGGTTATTATCTACGGAGAAGGGCTGCTGGAGAGAAACGATCCCAGTTCGGTTACCTGCCTTCTTAGCTTAGCCGATTTGACAGGAAATCGGTCAGGGGATCATCTAAGGGTTATCTCACTCAAACCACACGCCAATAGTCGTGGTGCCTGGGAGCTGGGGTTAGCAGCCAAAGACATAACGCAAGACAAGCTGAAGGGGGTATATCTCTTTCTAGCCGATGAACAAGAAGACGAGGGACTCTGGGGTTGGCTCAAAGGGATCGATTTCCTAGTGGTGCAGGCGAGTTATCACTCAGCTATTACCTCCCTGGCCAATGTTGTTTTGCCCTCGCCCATATGGGCTGAAAGAGAAGAGGGGATGTATGTAAGTATGGACGGGCGCGTCTCCGGGTCACGACGAGCGCTCCAACCTAAAGCTGGTGTGCTTCAGGACCGGGAGATATTGATAGAGCTTTCCAAAAAGCTAGGACACCAGTTGAGCCCAAGTTAGGAGGTTAGAGTGGCAAAGGTCAAGGTCGCTACGGCGTGGTTAGCTGGTTGTGCAGGGTGCCATATGTCCTTTTTGGATATAGATGAGGCGATCGTTCAGGTTGCCAATCTAGTGGAGTTCACCACCACTCCCATAACAGACTTTAAGGAATTCTCTCCTGTGGACGTTGGGATTGTTGAAGGTGCTGTGGCTAACACAAATAACGAGGAAGTGCTAAAGAAACTGCGGGCCAATTGTAAAATACTGCTAGCCTGGGGGGACTGTGCCTGCTTTGGGGGAATCGTTACTATGCGGAACCTATTTGACAGGAACGAAGTGCTGCGGCGAGGCTTTATTGAAACTGAAAGCACCATAAAAGGCGAGATCCCTTCGTCAGATGAACTGCCCTGTCTCCTGGATCAGGTCAAGCCCGTAAATCAGGTGGTTAAGGTTGATTGCTATGTCCCAGGATGTCCACCTAGTTCCAAGGTTATTTACTACGCCTTGACTGAACTTCTGGAAGGCAGAATTCCGGTGCTACCAGTGGAGATGATGAGGTTTGATTGACATTTGGAGAATCGTGGAGGCATTGAGATGGCCAAGAAGATCGTGATCGAACCGATTACTCGTATCGAGGGGCATGGAAAGGTAACTATCCTCCTCGATGACGAGGGGGATGTAGGCGAAGCCAGGTTTCACGTGATTGAGTTTCGAGGATTCGAGAAGTTCTGTGAAGGGCGGCTGTTCTGGGAGATGCCAGTAATCACTCCCCGGATATGTGGTATCTGCCCAGTGAGTCATCATCTAGCCTCAGCCAAGGCTGGGGATGCCCTCTTGGGAGTGGAGATCCCTCCCACGGCGAAGATGTTACGTCAGTTAATGCACATGGCCCAGTATGTTCAGTCTCATGCCCTTCATTTTTTCCATCTGGCCAGCCCCGACTTACTTTTTGGTATGGACGCTGAACCCGCCAAGCGAAATGTCATCGGGCTTATCGGCGAAAAGCCAGAGATTGCCATAAAAGGGGTGACACTGCGCAAGTTTGGCCAGGAGATAATCGAAGCCCTTGGCAACAAGAAGGTACATCCCAATGGTGCCATCCCTGGGGGAATGAACAAGGCCCTGCCTCCTGCAGAGTGTGAGCGATTCCTTCAGCAGGTAGACAGCGTTATTGCTGACATCCAGTTTGCACTTGATCTACTAAAGGATTACTACGCTCAACATGGCGAGGAGGCTGCTGGCTTTGCCAGTTTCGCCTCATGCTACCTCGGGTTGGTAGATGATGATGGTAATCTCGAACTCTACGATGGAAAGTTGAGATTGAGAGACGCTAAAGGGGTTGCCTTGGAAGATAATGTTGATCCTAAAGATTACCTCTCCATCATTGGGGAAAGGGTGGAGGACTGGTCCTATCTTAAGTTCCCTTATTATAAGAAGAAGGGGTACCCTGGTGGCATTTACCGTGTAGGACCACTGGCGAGGTTGAATGTCGCCGATGGAATCGCTACGCCTCTGGCCAATGAAGAGTTCCAGAGCTTTAAGAAGCTGAGCAATAATGGAATCGTAGAGGGGTCATTATACTACCATTACGCCCGAATGATCGAAGCACTCTATGCCGCCGAAAAGGTAAAGCAGCTCCTAGAAAATGACCTGATATGCTCTACGGAGATATGGGCTACCTCCACCAAGTTCAATGAAGAGGGGATAGGGGTAATCGAAGCCCCAAGGGGGACCCTTTTCCACCATTATTGGATAGACCCAAGCGGTATGATTCGTAAGGTTAATCTAATCGTAGCAACTGGTCACAATAATGCAGCGATGAACAGGGCAGTGGAGGAAGTAGCTAAAGGATTTATCAAAGGCGGGAAGCTTACTGAAGGAGTACTTAACCGGGTCGAAGCTGCTATCCGGTGTTACGACCCTTGCCTATCCTGTGCCACCCATGCCCTGGGTCAAATGCCCTTGGCAATTCAACTGATCTCTGCCAAGGGTGAGATTATCGACGAGATGAGGGCAGACAGGTGCTAATTAGCCCTTGTGTCTGCTTGTGAGATTCTGATTAAAGCGCCGGATTGCCCACCCATATCGTGACCACTTTCTGGATTTGCCCCAGCATCCTACCAGTGTGTCTGGCGCCAAAATCCTCCTTTCTCGGCACCTTCATCTCAATTCTTTCTATTATCCTACCTCCTGCTTCAGGATCGCCTTATACTTCTGCCAACTGAACCACTCTTCAGCGTATTATGATAATTCTATCGGTTTCACTTTAGTATTACGGGGCACGTGTGGCAAAGCAGTCTTACTTACTGCGCCGCATCACGTACCCCGCAAAAGGTCATGATTGTCAGGCATAACGTGAGATTAGTACTGAACTCCCACCTTCTTCCCTGGCACCCCCTCAATCGATTTAAGGGTGGCATTGATGCCTTTGCCAAAAAGCTTTATCTGTATCGGCTCCCCACCACCCCACCTTTTGTAAACCCGACACACTTGGCAAATACCGATGTCGTCGCCTCTTGCTCCGTAATCGTCGAGCTTGCAGTAGGTCCCCTCTATCTCCCAGCAGGGCAAAGATTGATACTGAGGTACAGGACACTCACCCCTGATCGTCTCTGGGCACTGGCACATCTCCCAGCAGGGTCTCTTGCCTTCCCAGAAACCCCAGACCTCCGCCGGAACTGCGGCTATCACCTCCTCAACCTTAGCCTCCTCTACTACAGTTGGTTCAGCTACAGCTTCCTCAGTGACAGCTCTCAGGCCTATCTCTATCTGGACCGGCCCCAGAGTCTCCCGGATCAATTTCTCAAGGTCATTGAGCTCCAAGGGCTTGGGCAAATAGTCAACAGCACCCTCCTTTATTGCCTGCACTGCTGTCTGTACCGAAGGATAAGCAGTAATAATGATGCCCTTAAGCTGCGGCCTCTTTGCTCTAGCCTCCCGTAATACCTCAAGACCGTCCTTTCCTGGCAGCTTCAGGTCAAGGATGACAACACCAAAGTCCTGCTCAGCAATAGTTTCTAGCGCTTCCTCTCCCCCCTCGGCAGTCTCTACTTGGTAACCACCATCGGTCAGCCAATCTCGGAGAGACTCCCTCATAATAGCTTCGTCCTCTACAATCAATATCGGTTTCATTCTTTCACCTCCTCTTATTTTTCCTCTAGTTATGCTTTAGCTTCAGCTTGCTGCTCCTTTTTGCGCAGAGCCTCCCGTCGTGCCGCCAGCTTAGCCAGCTTTTGTTGGAGAGCATCCTCCATCATTTGACCAAATTCGCAGGTGACACAGTGGAAGACACGAGAGCAAATCCGGTGGGAAACATCACCCTTAAGGGCATAGCGGCAGAGCCTTTGGCTACCAGGAAGCTCTTTAAACCTCGCCAGTGCCTCCTCAAGCTCTGGAGAATCGCCAGCTGCCATCCTCTCCTGCATCGTCTGGTCAAACTCACAGGTAAGGCAGTCATAGTCGTTGTTGCAAATACGATGAGAAACCATCCCCATCCTCATCCAGAGACAATACTTGGGTTTTGCTTCCTCAGTAACCACTGCCTCCCCTTCAGTTACTACCTCAGTCCTTGGCTTGGCCAACTCCTCCCTTGCCTTTCGAATCCAGACCCGGGTCTCAATATTGCCTGGAGCAACCTTGAGGATAGATTCAAACTCCTTAAGCGCCTCCCTGTAGTGGCCCGCCTCAAAGTGAGCCTTACCCTGCTTGATGTGAACCGGGATTTCCCCCGGAGCTATGGCTATCACCTCCTCAACCTTAGCCTCCTCTACTGCAATTGGTTCAGCCACAGCCTCCTCAGCGACAACCTTCGGCCCTATCTCTATCTGGACCGGCCCCAGAGTCTCCCGGATCAATTTCTCAAGGTCATTGAGCTCCAAGGGCTTGGGCAAATAGTCAACAGCACCCTCCTTTATTGCCTGCACTGCTGTCTGTACCGAAGGATAAGCAGTAATAATGATGCCCTTAAGCTGCGGCCTCTTTGCTCTAGCCTCCCGTAATACCTCAAGACCGTCCTTCCCCGGCAGCCTCAGGTCGAGGACTACAACACCAAAGTCCACCTCATCAATCCTCTGCAAAGCCTCTTCCCCTTGCTCAGCTGTTTCTACTTCGTAGCCCTCGTCCCTAAGCCAGTCCCTGAGCGACTCCCGCATAATAGCCTCATCCTCTACAATCAATACTGGCTTCATTTCTATCACCTCCTGTTCTTGTTTTTGGACTGCTAGTACCGGTTGCTTTTCCATTTCTATCGCCTCCCACCTTATTAACATGCAATTTCTTTGCCAACGTTCCCCTTTTTGATCCGCTACCTTAAATATGAGTTCTTAGCTAAAACAAAGAGGCTACCCTGAGTGGCTCAGGATAGCCTCAATATCTGTCTAAGGAAGAAGCTTAGTTTACTGCTCTTTGAAAATCTCCATTTATCAACCTGTAAATGAATTAATCACCCGTTGTTCATTTTCTTTACACTTAGGCCAAAGTTCTTCATCTTATTATAGAGTGTGACTCGGCTGACCCCCAATATCCTAGCTGCTTCGCTATAATTCCCCCCGGTTTGGGAGAGGACATTGAGGATATGGTTCTTCTCTACCTCCCTAAGGCTTTTGCTTGCTGGAGCCGAGTGAGACAATAGTAAGTTTTCTTGGGGCATGTCAGCAGCATCAACGTCAGAATTTTTGGCTAAGATGACCGCCCTTTCAATGGCATTTTCCAACTCCCGAACATTACCCGGCCAGTCATATTTCAAAAGAAAATCAGTAGCCTCGGGAGAGAAGCCAGTAATCTCTTTTTGATTTTCTACAGCAAACTTCTTCAAGAAATGCTGGGCTAGCAGAGGAACATCCTCCTTCCTCTCTCTCAACGGAGGCAATTCAATGGTAACCACGTTAAGTCGGTAGTAAAGGTCCTCACGGAATTGCCCGCTGGCTATTGCCTTTTTCATATCCTTATTGGTCGCCGATATAACCCTCACATCCACCTTAATTAACTCGTTCCCACCAACCCTAGTGAATTCCTTCTCCTCCAAGACTCTGAGTAGGTGAACCTGGATATTGGCACTCATCTCCCCAATCTCATCCAGGAAGAGGGTGCCTCTGTTAGCAATTTCAAATTTGCCTCTCCTTTGAGCATGAGCCCCAGTGAAGGCACCCTTCTCATGTCCGAATAACTCACTCTCAAGGAGACTCTCAGGCAAGGCAGCACAACTGACAGCGATAAAGGGCTTATCCTTACGGTAACTATGGGAGTGGATGGCTCGCGCTACAAGTTCTTTCCCGGTGCCGCTCTCGCCGGTAATCAACACAGTGGCGTTGCTCTTGGCCACAACCTTAATCACCTCGATCACCTGCTGCATCTTGGGGCTCTTGGCAATGATATTCTCAAATCGGTAGCGCTCCTCTAATTTCTGGTGTAGGGAAATGTTCTCCTCGAGCAGCCCTTGATGCTCCACTAGTCTGTCAATCAAAAGCTCTGCCTTTTCCGGGCAGAAGGGCTTCTCAATGTAGTCATAGGCACCTTCCTTCATAGCAGTTATGGCCGTGGGGATACTGCCATAGGCGGTGATGATGATCACCTCAATGCTGGGGGATATTCCCTTAGCCCTCTTCAGTAGCTCAATCCCATCCATTCCAGGCATCACCAAGTCGACAATAGCAATGCCTGGCTTCTCCTTTTCAATAATCTCTAGAGCGTGGGGGCCATCCTCCGCGGTAAGCACCTGGTGACCAACATCGCTGAGCCAGTCCCGGAGCGACTCACGGATAATGGCTTCATCATCAACCACAAGGATTTTAACCTTTTTCTTCATAGTGCAGGGGCAGATAGATAGTAAAAGTAGTACCCTCCCCCTCCTTACTTTGCACTTCTATTCTACCACGATGGCGCTGGATAATACCATAAGCTACCGCCAAACCCAAACCTACTCCCTTTACCTCATGCTTAGTGCTGAAGAAGGGTGTGAACAGCTTGCGCATATTCTCCGCAGAAATGCCACAACCTGTATCCTGAACCTCTACCTTGAGCTGAGTGTCATCGGTTGAGGTGCGAAGGGTTAGCCTGCCCCCTTCAGGCATTGCCTGAATAGCATTCAGAATAAGGTTGGTGCACACCTGCTGAAGCTGCTCAGAATCAGCCATGAGCCTGGGCAGGGAAGGGTCAAGCTCTTTTACCACCTGAATATGCTGTAGTTCAGCCGAATGGGCGACAAGGTCAAAGGCTCGGTTAACGACATGGTTGATGTCCACCTCCCTCAGGGTTGGGGGCGACTGTCGGGCGAAATCCAGGAGGTTTCGGATTAACCTGGTGCTGCGGGTGAGTTCTGATTCCATTTTCGATAGGTAGTCAAGGGCAATCTCTTTGGGAAGCTTGTCACTCTTCATCTTTCTAGCCAGCAATTGGGTATAGGCAAGGACACCACTCAGAGGATTATTGATCTCGTGAGCAATAGAGGCAACCAACTGGCCCAGGGAGGTCAGCTTCTCAGCTTGGATTAGCTGCTCCTGGCTTTCTCTTAAGCGCTGATCATATTCACTAAGCTCCTGATAAGCTACGCTCAATTCGGCACGAGCCTTTCTTTCCTTTTCAACTCGATTAAGCTGTGTGGCTATCAACAGGCTGATAAAAGCAGCAGAGGTGACAAAGAGAAGAGGCCTGAGCAGTGGGTCAGGATAAGGCGAGAATAGTAAAGCACGTGGCAACACCACGCAGAGGAAGGTGAATAAAGCAATTAGGCTCCCCCGAACTCTGAATACCAGAGCAGCATAAACTATGGGAATGAAAAACAATGTTCGTTGTATGTCGTGAATGCCGGTAAAGAAGCTATGGCTAAACGGCGGTGTGCGAACCAAGGAGGTCTGGTCCACGTAGTAACTGAACGTCCCAAGTGCCATTAAAGCTGTGATGATCCAGAAATGAGGACTTCGCACACCCCTAGCAGCATCGCTCTTTGGTGACCACTCGGCAGCTTTGGTTGCTATGCTTTCTTTCCATCGCTGCGCAATGCTTTTAGCAATGGGTTTAATTGTCATTATAGTTTCTTCCATAAGGGATTTTAACTGGTGATAGAACCTTAATCAATAGAAATGTCGGATTTCAGGCGAAAGAAGCTGAGTGGTGAATGAATAGTAAAGGCAGCACCCTGTCCCTTCCTACCTTGCACCTTTATTCTTCCCCAATGGCGCTGGGGCATTCCATAAGCCGCCGCCAGACCAACGCCTACCCCTTCCCTTTACCTTAGTGCTGAAGAAGGGAACGAAAAGCTTGCGCTATTCTCCTCAGAAATGCCACAGCCGTTATCCTGAACCTTATCATAATGAAAAAGGGCATGCCCTTCGACTATATGTCAACAATCCAAGGGCACCTGACCATGCTCAATCTGAGCGTGGCTTCTCCTTCTTAACAAAATGTACCGATGTATACCGACACAATCTCTGACTGCCAGGTAATTGCTTCAGCCTGGCAACCTCGTCCTCACCGATAACCGCTATCGTTCCAAATCTATCTTGTATATCCTGCGCAAATGCACAGTGGCCACATTCATAGTTGTGATCACAGAGTCGATAAGAAACAGCACCCAGTGATAACCAGAGATGTTCCTCACCTATTTTCTCTCTTTCCAGCTCCCCCAGCGTTCCACCGATTATCTTTTCCAGGTCTTCAACTTTAAACGGTTTGGGCAAGTAATCAAGGAGTCCTAACCTCTTCGCCTTTTCCAGCGTTTCTTTTGAAGGGTAGGCAGTAATGATTACCCCTTTGGCTGCGGGTCTAATTTCTTTAGCTTCCTCGAATACTTGCAAACCATCAATGCCCGGCAGCTTTAAATCAAGAACAATAACTCCAAACTCTTCCTCTTTGATTTTCTCTAGAGCTGCCTCCCCATCTTCGGCAACATCAACATTATATCCATCCTCTATAAGCCAGTCCCGCAGAGCTTCTCTCACCACTGTCTCATCTTCCACAAGCAAAATCTTCCTTTTCCTTGATTTCATCGTTTTACCCCCTCTTCCTCCTGATGCACTGGTAGATAGATAGTAAAAGTGGTACCCTCCCCCTCCTTACTCTGTACCTCTATTCTTCCTTTATGGCGCTGGATAATTCCATAGGCCACCGCCAAACCCAGACCTACTCCCTTTCCCTTCCCCTTGGTGGTGAAGAAAGGTGTGAACAGCTTGCGCATATTCTCCGCAGAAATGCCACAACCTGTATCCTGAACCTCTACCTTGAGCTGAGTGTCATCGGTTGAGGTACGAAGGGTCAGCCTGCCCCCTTCAGGCATTGCCTGAATAGCATTCATAATAAGGTTGGTGCACACCTGCTGAAGCTGGTCAAAATCAGCCATGAGCTCAGGCAAAGAAGTGTTAAACTCTTTTATCACTTGGATATGCTGTAGCTGGGCCGAATGAGCAGCCAGGTCAAAGGCTCGGTTAACGACATGGTTGAGGTCGACTGCCCTGAGGGCTGGGGGCGACTGTCGGGCGAAATCCAAGAGGTTTCGGATTAACCTGGTGCTGCGAGTGAGTTCTGATTCCATTTTCGATAGGTAGTCAAGGGCACTTTCTTTGGCGAATTTGTCGCTGTTTATCTTTTTGGCCAGCAATTGAGTATAGACAAGGACGCCAGCTAGAGGGTTATTAACCTCGTGGGCAATGGAAGCTGCCATCTGACCCAGAGAGGTCAACTTCTCAGCCTGAATTAATTCTTCTTGGGTAGTATTCAGCTTATGCAGCAAGTACGGCCAGCACATTTCAACCTCAGCCAAGCCCTGACAGACAGCAGTAGCCAGCTCCCGACAGGAGCTATAGCCACAAGCAGCACAGTTGAACTGGTCTTCAGGGTTTGCCCTATTCATTTGTTTCAAGACTTCTTGGATATCTTTATTGCTAGGAGCAGCTAGCCCAATACTTTGAGCGCTAAATTTGCGACTGAGATCGATGCCGGCATATTGTTGAATGTCCCGCTCGGTTTGAGCTGGGTTGGCTTTGCTCATAGCATAATTAGCAATGAGTTCCTTGCGCCTGAAGCCACTTAGCTCATTGTCGATAACTGGCCCATCGATGCAGCCGTGGCAGAAATGTAGGTTGACAAACCTGGCTGTGATCTCGCCTCGGGCAAATTCCCGAAGGATTTTGACCACATAATCTCTACCATGGGCGCTGACGACATCGTTTCGCAGAATATCATCGGAGAGCCCCATTACCTTAAGTAGTCCCCCTGATACAGAAACCAAGCGACCAAGGTTAGGGCTGGGACCTGAGAATTCCCCCGGCTCCTCAGATTCAGGCACGATCCCTTTGGCAGCGAACATCTCCTTCAGTTCAGCAAAGGTCAAGACAGCATCTATCACCCCAGTAACCTTCTCATCCTTAGCCTCGGCCTTCTTGGCCACGCAAGGGCCAATGAAGACTACCTTAGCCTCCGGATTATACTGCCATTTGACTAGCCTTCCCATGGCAATCATTGGTGAGGCGACAGGCGCCAGATTGCTGATTAGGCGGGGATGATATTTCTCAATGTAGCTTACTACCGCCGGGCAGTTAGACGAGAGAACAGACCTATCCTTGTCTTTACCTAGAAGCTGGGCATACTCTCGGCCGACAAGCTCAGCACCAAAGGAGTCCTCGATAACCTCACTGAAGCCCAGTTTTTTCAAGGCGGTTACAAGCTGACCGGAGTGAACCTCAGGCAGGGCAGCCGGAAAGGAGGGGGAAAGGACAGCAATCACCAAGGGATATTGTCCCAACAGTTGCCAAACCAGCCCTGTGTCGCTCTCCACCCGCTTTGCCCCTGTGGCGCACACTTGAAGGCAGGTGCCACAGGCGATGCAGCGTTCTTTCATCACCTGGGCTAAGCCCTGCTCCACCTTGATTGCCTTGCATGGGCAACAACGGATACAGGCATAGCATCCTTTGCACTTTTCTCGCTCGGTGTAAACGATGCTCATCTCGTCTCCTGCTCCAGACAGGGTGACCATTTCCCCTGAGCTGGAGGAAACTTAAGTTCTTTTCTCAAGTTTGCTACCGAACGCCGGGAGATTGCCACGCCAAATTTCTCCCAGAGCTTGCTCCGGATTGCTTCGTCAGAGGAAAGCTCCTTATCAGTTTCAAGAAGATGCCTGAGCAGTTCCTTCTTAAACTCTCTCGGTCTGGGGAAGAAGCGTTTAAGGGGGACTTCTGCACCCCAGGGGGTGACTATACTTCTACCTCTGATAGCGCGACTTACTGAGCTGGGAGCAAGCCCGATCTTCTTGGCTAACTCCTTTTGGCTAAGGGGTAGAAGGGCCTTTGGATCGCCAGATTCGAAGTAGAGCGCCTGCTTTTCCACAACACTTTGCAATACTTGAGTTATCGTGTCCTTACGGGTATTAATTAGCTCCAGTTTCCTAAATAGCTGCTTTGCCTCCTTAGCCTCGGTATCACCAAAAATGCCACTCTTCTTCAGTTCTTCGAATCTCTCGTAATTGATGGAATACCTTCCTCGGGCAAAGGAGGGAAAATAATAGCCAATGACAAAACCCTCTGGCCCCCTTTCCACCGAGGCCACCTTGGTGTAATAGATCCCTCGCTCGGGGCTAAGAGCCGAAGGATTATAAAACTCGCTCAAGATGGAGAATTCATTGATAAGGCTCTCTATCTGTTGGACCTCAGCAACATCCAAATCGCACTCTTGAGCGATCTCTTCTACGGTCAATTCCGACTCATCAGGGTACAAGAAATATTGCTTGAATTTCTCCAGCCCCAATTTTTGTATTTGACCAACGATATGCTCCTTGTTCAGTAAAAGGGATTCAACATCGAGAGAGCCTCTACCGACTACCATTTCTTCTTTAAGTTGATAAAAACTGGAGGAGATGTCAGTTCTGGGGAATCTCTGGTAGCGGATTACCTTTTCTTTCTGGTAAAGCCTTCTGAAAAGGGGGCTATTTTCTACCTCACCGATGAGCCTGCGAAAATCCTCCTCAGGCATTTCCAGCAAATTGGCCTGCTCTAATCGGAAGATTAGTTTGAGCTCTTGCCGGGTTTGCAGAGATTGTGTTTGGGTAAGCTCTAAAGTAGCCATCGACCCTCCATGGTGGGCTCTTATGGTCCTCTTACAATGGAGTGCCTGTTCCTCCTAGCTCCTATCTGAAGAGTCACCATACGTTGATTCATTCGTTATCACCCTCTTCCCCGGCTTATCGGTCTTCACACTAAGATCCCTTCAATCTCAGCCATGATCTGCTCCGTGGTAAAGTGTCTCGCGGTAATAGCGCCGCTAGGGCAAGCTGCGGCACAGGTGCCACAGCCCTTGCACAGTGCTTCATTGATAACGGAGACCTTTTTCTCCTCGTCAAAGGAAATCGCACCATAGGGACAGAGCGGGCCACATGTCTTGCAGCCAGAGCAAAGCTCCTCATCTACGACTGCGATAGCCGCCTCGATTTCCACCCTGCCCTTACTGATCATAGCTAGTGCCCGGGCTGCGGCGGCTGACGCCTGAGCCACAGTGTCAGGGATGTCCTTCGGACTCTGGCAGCAACCGACGACAAAGATGCCATCTGTCATAGTGGCTACCGGGTCGAGCTTGGGATGCTTCTCCATAAAGAACCCATCTGCCCTTCGACTTACTTTGAAGAGCTTAGCAAGCTCTTCCGCATCTGCTCTCGGCTCCAGGGCGCAGCTCAGGATGACCATATCAACGGGGATGCGTCGCTGGCGGCCGATGAGGGTATCTTCACAGAGCACGGTAAGCCTGCCCTTCTCCTCAGGTGTCTCGGCTAAGTCAGTGACCTCAGCAGCACGTCCCCTGATGAAGTTGACACCTTCCTCTTGAAGCCGGTTGTAGAACTCTTCATAGCCCGGACCAGCGCAGCGCAGGTCAATGTAGAGCTGGTAGATTTCGGCATTGGGGATTTTCTCCCTTATCAAGTGTGAGTACTTGAGAGAATACATACAACAAACCCGCGAGCAGTACTTGTGGTAATTCTCATCACGGCTGCCTACACAATGGAGAATGGCTACGCTCTCCGGTCTCCGCCCGTCAGTCAAGAGAATCTCACCGCCAGTAGGTCCTGAGGCATTGGACATCCTCTCAAACTGGAGGCCAGCGACGACGTTATCGTAGCGCCCATAGCCATATTGGTAGATGACCGAGGGGTCGAATTGCTGGAAGCCAGTGGCGATAATAATGGAACCGACATCAACCTCAACAGTCTCGTCTTGCATTTCATGATCGATAGCCTCAGCCTCACAGACTTTTACGCATTCTAAGCACTCGCAACAGGCGGCACAGCCTAAACAACGCTTAGCTTCGTCGATGGCTGTTTTTTCGTCAAAGCCGAGCTCAACCTCCACAAAGGAACCCTCTCTTCGTTTCAGGTCAAGCAGGGGCATCACTGCCCTCGCCTGCTGCTGCACACCTTCTTTGACTACATCTTTGACCCTGGTAATCTGATTTGGTCTTCCCTGGCGTAAATCGGTTCCACTTAAGTAACGGTCGATACTTTCGGCTGCTTCTTTGCCGGCGGCAATAGCTCCGATGACATCAGCAGGACCAGCAACTATATCGCCACCAGCAAAGACACCAGAAATACTTGTTTCAAGTGTGACTGGGTCGACGGAGAGGGTTCCCCACCCGGTGTAGGTAAGCTCTTCAGCCAATCCGGCCCTATCTACCGCTTGCCCGATGGCGATAATCACGTTATCCACGTCCAAAGCAAATTCCGAGCCTTTAACAGGTATTGGTCGCCGTCGACCGCTGTCGTCAGGCTCACCCAACTCCATGCGGATGCATTCTATTCCGGTTAATCGACCGTCCTGACTCAGAACCCTCACTGGCACTGCTAAGAAGTGGATCTGCACTCCCTCCCGCTCCGCCTCGTGGACCTCTGTAGCCCAAGCCGGCATTTCAGCCTGGGAACGACGATAGACAATAGCTACCTCCTTGGCACCGAGGCGCAAGGCTGCCCTGGCAGAGTCAACAGCAGCGTTACCACCACCGATAACCGCCACCCGGTCACCTAAACTGACCTTGCCCTTGGAATTCATCTGCTTCAAGAAGTCGAGGGCATGGATTACCCCGTTGCTCTCCTCACCGGGAATTCCCATCTTCTGGCTTACACCAGCACCGGTGCCGATGAAGATGGCCCTGTATCCCTGCTCGAACATCTGCCCCAAGTCTCTTACCGGGGTATTCGTCTTGATCTCTACCCCAAGCTCTTTTATGTAATCAATCTCGTTATCTAACACCTTCTTCGGTAGCCGGTATTCGGGGATCCCATAGTGCAACAAACCACCGGCCATAGGAAGAGCTTCAAATACCGTCACCGGGTATCCCTTCCTGATCAGGTCATAGGCACAAGCCAGACCCGAAGGTCCAGAGCCAATGACGGCTACCTTGTCCTCTTTTGTCAGCTCAACGGGCGTTGCCTTCTCCCTGCCCACCTTTAGCTCGTAATCGGCTATAAATCGCTTCAATGCCCGGATGGACATTGGCTCATCGATCCTGCCCCGCTCGCAGTCTGTCTCGCAAGGGTGGTTGCACACCCGGCCGCAGACCCCAGCGAAAGGCATGGTTCTCCGCATCACCTCCAGGGCTTCCCTGAACTTGCCCTGGGAGATAAGGGCGATATAGCCTTGAGCGTTGACACCAGCAGGACAAGCAACCCGGCATGGTGGGTAGCCTCGTTTATCGATGACAGATTTACAAGGGACAGCTTGAGGGAAGGGAATGTAAATAGCCTTGCGCTTGCTTAAACCCTCATCAAACTCGCTATCTAACGCAACAGGGCAAACCTTGGTGCATTCAGCACAGCCGGTACACTTGTCCTCAAGGACATAACGTGCCTTCCTCTTAACCCTCACCTTAAAATTGCCGACATAGCCTGATACGTCCTCAACCTCGCTATAGCTCATAAGCTGGATATAGGGGTGCTGTCCTACAGTGGTCATCTTCGGGGTCAGGATACAGGCGGCACAGTCCAGAGTGGGAAAGGTTTTATCAAACTTGGCCATATATCCACCAATGCTGGGTTCTCTTTCCACCAGGTAGACTTGGTGCTCGGAATCGGCAATCTCAAGGGCTGCCTGAATCCCAGCTATGCCTCCGCCCACAACCAGGACATTCGGGTTAACCGGAGCCTCTTTTGCTTCCAGGGGCTCCTGATAGTAAACGCGCCTTACTGCTGCGCTGATCAGGGCTTTGGCCTTTTCGGTTGCCATGCCACCATCCTCATGCACCCATGAGCAATGCTCCCGAATATTGGCCATCTCAAACAGGTAGGGGTTTAGCCCAGCATCCTGGCAAGCGCGGCGGAAAGTAGGCTCGTGCATTAGCGGCGAGCAAGAGGCGACCACTACCCGGTTAAGCCCCAGCTCTTTTATATCCTCCTTAATAAGATTCTGACCAGGATCAGAGCACATATATTTGTAGTCGCGAGCTACCGCCACAGAATCTAGGTCACGGGCAAACTCAGCCACCTTTTCTGCGTCGACCCTGCCAGAGATATTGGTCCCGCAGTGACAGACATAGACGCCTATTCTTCGCTCCATTCTGTTCCTCCTTATCATCTCCCACCATACTTGGCTAATGTCTTCTCGGCTGACACTATGCAGTTCTCCAAACCCAAAACCTTGTCCTCAATTCCAAAGGCCACACCTATAAGCTGGGTAAAGAATAAAACAGGGATATTAAACTTGCTTTTGAACTTTTTGTTAACCCGGCCCTGGTAGAGATCCAAGCTGGTTTGACACAAGGGGCAGACGGTAACGATGCACTCAGCCCCGTTGCTTGAAGCGCTGTCGAGGAGTTTATGAATCAACTCCAGAGCAAGGTCCTCTTCGGATATGATCAGCGACCCCCCACAACAGCGAGCCTTCAGGGGAAAAGGAGTAGCCTCTGCTCCCAGGCTCTCTATCAAGCGGTCCAGGGACTGGGGGAATTCTGGGTGATCAAAGCTCGGTCCAGGGCGCACTACCTGGCAGCCATAGTAAGGGGCTACTTTTAGCCCCCGAAGATCCCTTTTTACCCTAGATGCGATTTCATCATAGCCAATGTCATTGGCCAAAACATCGAGCAGGTGCCGCACCCTAACCATCCTGTGATACTCCAAGCCACCGGCTGCCAGTGCCTCATCTACCTTTGCCCTCAGCTCAGGGTGCTCCTTCAAGGATGAGTTGGTTCTGCTCAGGATAACATAACAGGCACTACAGGGTGTTACTAGATCGAGTCCTCTTTTTTCCGCCAGAGCCAGGTTGCGAGCTGAAGTACAAAAAGAAGCCAGTTCGTCAACGGAAGTATAAGGTGTAGACCCGCAGCAGTTCCAATCCTCAAGCTCGATGAGCTCCACCTCTAAAGCCCTAGCAACAGCTAGGGCTGACCAATTGTATGCCTTCGCCCCCCCGTCTGAGGAGGAGCAGCCAGGGAAGTAGGTGTAATATCTCATGACAACCCTCCCAGTGCCTCAGCCTTGTCTAAGATAGCTTTGAGCTGGCGCTCTGCCTCCGGCTTCAATCTTCTAGCTTTAACAGATAGGCGCCCATGTCTGAGCAAACTGAGCGCCAGTGGCATCATCTTCAGGGCACGCAACGGGTTTTTGGTTAGCAAATAGAACCAGGTCATGAAGCTCATCTCTGGGACGCTGCCAATGCTATATACAAAGTCGCTAAAGCTTCTATACATGGTGGGCGTGAGCGTTCGTGCAGTGCTCAGGCCCTGTCGGACAGCCAGACATTCAAGAGCGTGCATCAACTCGGTTGGTTTAATATCTCTGGGGCAACGCACTGTGCAGAGATAACAGGAGGCGCAAAACCACATCGAGTTACTGGACAAAACCTCCTCTCGCATGCCAGCCCGCACCAAGGCAATGAGCTCTCGGGGTGCATAATCCATGCGTTTGGCATTGGGGCAGGATGCAGAGCAGGTGCCGCATTGAATACACAAGCGAACCCCTTCGCCACCGGGGACGCTGCATAGTTCTTCCACGAAAGTACTACCGACTTGTAGCTTCTTCTCCATTGACCCCCCTTATAGACCTATAAATGACGCCTGTCACCCAGGGCAGGTGCTTCAGTCAATTGCCCTTCAGTTTTCACAGACCCAGCCGTGCCCACAATAGGCTTGCCTCGCATAAGCTGCGCTTCTCTTAGTGCCTTAGCCCTTCTCCTCTCCCGCTGCCTAGCGTCACGGATGACTCGATATAAGCCGCTGACGTTCAGGTACCACACGAAAGCCACCGGGATAAGCATAACGGGCATTGCCAACCCCAGAGCCAGCGCAACACCCCACCCGAAGCCAACAAGAAAGAACCAGATCAGGAAGCCGTAAATGCCTACCGGCATGGCAACGCGTAGAACGATACGCATCGGTCTGCCAATGGCTGGGATGCTGGGCCTGACTCGCCTCCCAACGATGGCTGAAGCCCTGGTCTTTCCTTCCTCATGCGCACGGGCAGCTCTTCTCGCCCGCGCCTCCCGGATGGCCGCATAGGTACCACCAATGTTCAGATACCACACATACGCCACCGGGAAGAGGATAATGGGGATTAGTAACACCAATATTACTATTACATACCACTCCATCTCAGACTCTCCTTTCCATGTTCACCACCTACTACTGGTAGGTGACCTCTCTTAGTGCTTGGTGCTGACGATCTACCTTTCAGCAGAGCGCTCCTGGGCCACTGCTCTGATCCCCTCTTCACGACGAGCTGCTTTCCTCTTTCGTGCCTCCTTAACAGCAGCATAGATGCCGCCAATGTTCAGGTACCACACGAAAGCCACCGGAAAGAGGATGATGGGGATAGCCAATACCAGCGCTACTATGAATGCCCACTCCATCGCTCACACCTCCCTTCTGGCTCTGCTTTGGCTCAAAAGCCCCAAGCCAACTATTGAACCGCTTGGAGGTAAGAGAGTAGTCTGTGGAGATAAACCGAAGGGATTTCGTGTCATCCTTGACTTCTCTCTTACCTCCACTACCACTTTACCACCCTGCTGCCAAACTGACTTCCGCTGTAATGCCTGTTCCAAGTTGCCCAAAAGACCTAATGGACCCAATAGATCATCGAGCATCTATGCCTAGCCAGAATAGCGGGAAATTGAGCAAATATGCCTAGTCGGAATCCGCCAGTGCTGCTGAAAGCGATTCGGACGGCAGATGCCTTTCTCTTACACCCTTGTGTCCTGTTGGTTACTTAGTTGGTCTATCCGCTCTCTTCCTCCGGGGCACGCTCAGTGTCTGAAGAGAGGCGATCAAATCTTTCCTCGGCTACCCTGATTGCCATGACTGTCGCCAGAACCTCTGAGAAGTAAACCTTATCCGGTGTTTGTCTGGAAAGCATCAGAGGTATACGGTGCAGAAAAGAAGGAAACATCGGGGCACCGAAGCCAAAAAGGGTGTATAATAACATGTTAAGGTAGCAGAGCTCTGGCACCTGAGCTACTGGCTAATTCTGAGGATCGCGAGCCTCACGTGAACCAATTTACCGGACAACATACGCAAGAAAGGCAGAGCATAGGTTGAGCTGGATATATGTTGTGGCCAGGGCTGCAATGGATTGCCACTGGTGAAGTCATGCTGAAGAGAGATTACCGCGAAGCTGCCAACCCGGTATTTGAGGCAAGAAAGGATGAAATGAGTGAGGCTCATTCCTGCCGTGCAGCGGCATTAGCTACGCTCAGAAGTCGCGACTTCTACCTATTCTACACACTGGTCTCACTGTTCGGGATGTGCACCTTACTCTACTATTTTGGAGAACTAATAGATTTCGCTGGCTGGGAAGCCTTGCGCCAGGGTTTCTTCTACGGCGTGCACGACATACAGCGCCTCTTTTTCCTCGCTCCAATAATCTACGCCAGCTACATCTATAGGGTTAAAGGGGCAGTGATCGTTACTGTTGCTGCTTTCATCGCCTTTTTGCCCCGCGCTCTCACCTTATCCCCCTTCCCCGACCCGGTGCTCAGGATAGTACTTTTCACTGTAGTTGAGGGTTCCCTGGGTGTTCTTACCGGAATGGTACGCAACGAGTCCGAGCGACGCAGCCAGCTGGAGGCTCTGACAAGAAGCGAGAGAGACAGGTTCTTGGGAATGCTGGAGAGAATGGAAGAGGGAGTCATCATCGCTGGCCCAGACTACAGGATACGTTTCACGAATACGAGCATGGTAAGGGAATTTGGGGAGGGTATAGGTTCCCAGTGCTACCAATACCTTCACAACTTCGACAGCCCTTGCGACCAAATCTGCCAGCTACCAAAGGTTATTGACGGAGCAACTGAGAGATGGGAATATAGCTTCCCAGATGGCAGAACCTATGAGATAATTGCTTCTCCCTTTGTTGATTCTGATGGCACAGCCTGCCAACTTGCCACATTCAGGAACATCACGCAACGCAAGCAAGTCGAACTGGAACTCATTGAACTCAACAAACTGAAATCTGAACTCCTGTCTAATGTTTCCCATGAGCTTCGGTCGCCATTGACCTCCATAAAGGGAATAATCAGCAGTTTCTTGCAGAAAGACATAGAATGGGATGACGAGACCCAAGAGATGCTGCTAACTGGCATAAGTGAGGAGACGGACAGATTAGCCAGTCTAGTCACCAATCTGCTTAACATGAGCAAGCTTGAGGCAGGTGTCTGGAAGCCAGAAAAGGAGCGCTGCCATATCTCGGACATTATTAATGATACGCTAGAGCAACAGAAATGGCTGCACCAAAAACACACCTTCGAGACTGATCTAAAGCCCGGTTTGCCCGAAATTTACGCCGACTATAACCAGATAAAGCAGGTGCTGATCAACCTACTGGAAAATGCAGTAGCTTACTCTGAGGAAGGGAGCCGGATAGTCGTTAGGGCTAGGGCCGTGGACGGTGAAGTGGAAGTAAGCCTATCCGATCAGGGTGTGGGCATACCACCGGAAGACCTAGAGAAGATATTCGACAAGTTCTATCGTGGTACCCAGACACGGCAAAGGCCTGGCGGCACTGGACTGGGCTTAGCCATTTGCCAGGCCCTTATCCTTGCTCACGGCGGGCGGATATGGGCCGAAAGCGAAGCCGGGCATGGTTCTACTTTTTATTTCAGATTGCCTGCTGCCCAGCCGGGATTGAGTGGGATTTGAAACTGAATGGCTAAAAAGATCAAGGTCCTCGTCGTTGATGATGAACCCAAGATACGCATGTTCATTCGCGCCAACTTGGAGGCCCGAGGCTATGAGGTATATCTTGCCCAGGATGGAAACGAGGCTGTGGAAATGACAGGGCGTGTTGTTCCAGATGTAATCGTGCTCGACCTGAATATGCCCCGCATGGATGGTATTGAAGCCTGCCGTCGGATAAGAGAGTGGGCGGATATGCCTATCATAATCCTGAGCGTGAGGGAAGACGAGAAAGACAAGGTTAGAGCCTTAGATGAGGGCGCTGACGATTACGTTACCAAACCTTTTGGTATAGAGGAGTTGTTAGCTAGAATTAGAGTTGCACTAAGGCGTTCGGTAGGTACCACCACTGCTGCCCCAGTATTCACTGCGGGAGACCTAGAAGTTGACTTCTCTAAGCATGTGGTTAAGCGGCGGGGGCAGACTGTGAAACTCACGCGGACAGAGTATGAGCTGCTAGCATATCTGGTTTCCAATTGCGGGAAGGTACTGACCCACAAAGAGTTGCTTCACAGTGTATGGGGCCCAGAGTATGGTGAAGAAAGTGAATATGTGCGGGTTTTTATCAGGCAGCTCAGGAATAAGATAGAAGATGACCCCTCAAACCCTAAATTCATTGTGACCGAGCCACGCATCGGCTATCGCTTTGTCAAGCCTGACTAGTCGTCCCATGACAACCACTTAACGTTAAGAAGACCTATCGTAGTGCTACTCCCCCTAAATCAGCGACTAAATTTTTCAAATATAGGGCAGGGGCTCTGTCCCCTGCGGAAATGAGCGGGTGG